>CACCLK010000006.1:5000-48854 GCA_902546795.1 uncultured Pelagibacteraceae bacterium | reverse complement strand
AAAAAATTTTTTAAAAAGTTTTAATTTCAATTTTAATTTTAAAAGTTCAACTGAAAATTATAAGTCAGGAACTTTTAATAACTCATTAAATAGAGTTTTAGAAAAATACGATGAAATAATGGAAATAATTTTACCAACCCTAAGATCTGAGAGAAAAAAAACTTATTGTCCATTTTTACCAATTTGTCCTGAAACTGGTAAAGTTTTGGAGATACCCTTAGTAGAAAAAGATCCAAAAAAAAATAAAATTGTATTTGATAATAATGGTAAAAAATTAGAGACCGAAATTATCAATGGGAAATGTAAGCTACAATGGAAAGTAGATTGGGCTATGAGATGGTTCACATTTGATGTTGATTTTGAGATGTATGGGAAAGACTTAATAGAAAGCGCAATTCTTTCAGGTAAGGTTTGTAAAGTTTTAGGAAAGAAACCACCAAACGGTTTTGCATATGAACTCTTTTTAGATAAAAATGGTGAAAAAATTTCTAAATCGAAAGGGAACGGGATAACAATAGAAGATTGGCTTAAGTATGCCTCACCAGAAAGTTTGTCTCTTTATATGTATCAAAATCCCAAAAGAGCAAAAAAGCTTTACGATCAAGTAGTCCCAAAAGCAGTAGACGAATATTTAGAGCTACTTGAAAAATTTCCTAAGCAAAAAGATCAAGAAAAAATTTTAAACCCGATCTGGCATGTACATAACGGTCAACCTCCAAAGGAAAAAATCTCAATACCTTTCTCAATGTTATTAAATTTAGTAAGCACCAGCAATGCGGATACAAAGGAAATTCTTTGGAAGTTTATTAATAGATTTCATAAAGATGTAAGACCAAAAGAAAATCCAATTCTTGATAAGCTTACTGGATTCGCAATAAACTATTTTAAAGATAAAGTAGAACCCAATAAAAAATTTAAAACTCCAAATGAAAACGAAAAAAAAGCTTTAAAAAAACTCGCTGAAACAATAAATAAGTTTCCTGAATCCGCTCTACCCGAAGAAATACAAACAGAAGTTTACTCTGTAGGCAAAAATAATGGCTATAAAGATAAACTAAGAGAATGGTTCATTCTGATTTATGAGGTTTTATTTGGGGAGAAAGATGGGCCGAGAATGGGTTTCTTTATTAGTTTTTTTGGAATAAAAGAAACAGTAAGACTTATTAATGAGAAAATAAAATAATGTTTTCAATTTTCAGACCATATATTTTTAGTCTAGACCCAGAGGCAGCGCATGATTTAGCGATTAAAGGTCTTAAATTCAACCTCATTCCAAAAAGTTTTTTTGAAACACCAAATGAGCATTTATTAGAAACTAAAATTTTTGGAAGAACATTTAAAAATCCAATTGGATTAGCCGCCGGTTTTGATAAAAGTGCAGAGGTTTATAATTCACTTTTTAAATTTGGGTTTGGATTCATAGAAATAGGAACCATAACTCCCAAAAAACAATTTGGAAATGCAAAGCCTAGAGTATTTAGACTTGAGAGTGATAAAGCTTTAATTAATAGACTTGGATTTAACAATGATGGTTTGGAAATTATTTCGAATAGAATTAAAAATAACAAACCCACAAGAATTCTAGGAGCAAATATTGGACCAAACAAGTCAAGTCAAAACAAAAGTGATGATTTTATTACCTGTTTAAAATCAATCCACACTCATGCTGATTATATAACAATTAATATTTCTTCTCCTAACACTGAAGGTTTAAGAGACTTTCATGAAAAAGAAATTTTAGCAGAACTACTTAGAAAAATTAATCAGACGTGTAATAAAATGAAAATTGACAAACCAATACTCTTTAAAATTTCTCCTGATATTAACGATACAGATTTGTCTCATATTATAGAATTAATTTTAAAATTTAAAATACAAGGATTGGTTATTTCAAATTCAACAGATAAAAATAAGGATACCTTAACTGACGAGAATAAACATGAGGTTGGGGGATTAACTGGACAACCATTAAAAAATATTTCGACTAATTTGATTAAAAAGTTTTATAAAGAACTTAGAGGTAAAGTAAAAATAATCGGAGTTGGTGGAGTAGATAGTGGAGAAAGTGCATTTGAAAAAATTACCGCAGGTGCAAATTTAGTTCAGCTCTACACAGGGTTAATTTACAAGGGCCCTGGTATAGTTAAAAATATCAAAACTGATATGATAAAAATTTTAAAATCAGAAAATATTAATAATATTGAAGAGGCAGTCGGCATCAATTCCTAATGAATAGTGTCATTAAATTTTACTTGACCATTTAGCAAGAGACAATTATACACTTCAAATTATTATGTCAAAAAAATGTGAATTAACTGGAGTTTCTCCTTTAAAAGGTAACAACGTTAGCCACGCTAATAATAAGACTAAACGTAGGTTCCTGCCAAATCTCAAAAAAGTAAAATTTAAAAGTGAAATTTTGAAGAGAAATATCAGATTAAATGTTTCAAAGTCGGCACTCAAAACCGTTGATTTTAAAGGTGGTCTAGACAAATTTCTAAGATCAGCTAAAAATAAAAATCTTTCAAACCGAGTAAAGAAATTAAAAGTTTTTATAGCTTCTAAAAGTTAAAGTGGGAAAATCTAAAAAATTATTCTATGCACTCGCTACATTGATGGGAGCAATAGTAATAATCTCAAATTATCTTGTTCAACATCCTGTAAAAATTTTTGGTTTACAAGATCTTCTAACTTACGGAGCGTTTAGCTATCCTATTACTTTTTTAATTACAGATTTAGCTAATAGAGCTTTTGGAAAAAATGTTGCTAGAAAAATAGTTTATATCGGATTTTCGATTGGAATTTTTTTAACACTCGTTGTTTCAACAAATTTCTCTGATTTGATATCAATTAGAATAGCAATTGGATCTGGTGTTGCTTTTTTTGTAGCTCAAAATTTAGATGTTTCGATATTTCATAGATTGAGAAAATTTAAATTATGGTATATAGCTCCATTTTCATCTTCAATAATCGGTTCAATAGTTGATACTTTTTTATTTTTTTCAATAGCTTTTTACGCCACGGAATTACCTTGGTTAAGTTTGGCCTTTGGTGATTTGACGGTGAAGCTTTTTGTAGCTTTAGTGATGCTAATTCCGTTTAGACTATTTATAAATAAGATAAAAGATTACGAACCTCTTAATAAAAAAAGAGTTTAATTAGTGTAGGATATTTCTTTTTTTTCCAGAAAATAAATCAGTTAGCTGATTAATCATAACATCTCCTAAATCATGCACGTCTGTAATTTTAATCGCATTATCATAATATCTTGTAACATCATGACCTATACCTATGGCTAGTAATTCTATGTTTGACTTTTTCTGTATCCAATTAACCACATTCTTTAAATTTGTCTCTAGATAATCACTTGAGTTTGTTGATAATGTAGAATCATCGACGGGAGCACCATCAGAAATTACCATTAAAATTTTTCTTTCCTCTTTTCTTTTCAAGACTTTGTTATGTGCCCATTTTAGAGCTTCACCATCAATGTTTTCTTTTAGCAATCCTTCTTTAAGCATAAGTCCTATGTTTTTTCTCGCCTGTCTCCAAGGTGTGTCAGCTGATTTATAGATAATATGTCTTAAATCATTTAATCTTCCTGGATTTCTCGGTTTGTTATTTTTCATCCATTTTTCTCTACTAGATCCACCTTTCCAATGTTTTGTAGTGAAACCTAATATTTCAACTTTCACAGAACATCTCTCCAAAGTCCTGGATAATATATCAGCACAAATTGCAGCGACTGAAATTGGTTTACCCCTCATCGATCCTGAGTTATCAATTAATAATGTGACAAGTGTATCTTTAAAATCAGTATTTTTTTCTTTTTTAAAAGATAGTGAGTTATATGGATCCATTATAACTCTTGTTAGTTTAGAACTATCTAAAATTCCTTCCTCAAGATCAAAATTCCAAGATCTATTTTGTTGAGCCATTAATTTTCTTTGCAGCTTATTCGCTAATTTTGAAATAAAGTTTTTAAGCTGAAGGAGCTGTTGGTCGAGATTTTTTCTTAGTCTCTCTAACTCTTCTTCCATTTCTAATTCTTCTGCCCTTATTATTTCATCGTAATCCGTAGTATAAACTTTATACTTAAGATCACTAAATTCGTTTTCATACTTTTTACCTCTTTCAAAATTTTTAGAATAGTCGTCAATTTCGATTTCTTCTCCCTCAATATTGTTATCCTCAGAAGAGTTTTCAATTTCGAGAGCTTGATTTTCTATTGACATTTCTTGTTTTTCTTTTGATGTAGTTTGTTTTTTTGGATCATTTTTTTTTGATTGATCTTTTAAGTTCTCGCGACTATCTTTTTGCTCATCACCATCGTTATTAATTTCCTCATTCAATTTAAGCTCATCAATTATGCTTGAAATCAAAGCATTAAATTTTTCTTGGTCAGGTGTGAGGTTTTTAAGGGTTTCAATTTTTTCTTTGATTTTTTTATCAAAAACTTTTTGATTTTTTTTGAAATTTTTTTCAAAATATTTCTTGTCCAAATTGAAAAAATTTGTCATCAAGTAGCACTCAAATGCATTAACTATATTGGTTTTATCTACACCATTTAGTTTTTCTAAATAAAAATTTTTTATATTTCTTTCAATACCTTTAAATTTTTTTGATCCAAGCTTCTCATATCTTATTCTTTCTGCAGTGTGATAAAGCTTTTTGGAAATATCTCCTTTGGGCTCAAACGTATTAAAAATATTTGGATTAGAGTGCTTAATTTTTAAAGATGCTGAGTCAGCAAAAGCTCTAGATTTTAAAAAATTTATTTGACTAGCTTCAATTTCGGGCAATTTTATTTTATTTATATCCTCTAAATTATCATTTGTACCGAAACTTACTTCTAATTTACTGTTACCACTTATTGATTTTACAGTTGAACTTATTGCAGTTTTAAAATGCTCGATAATTTGATCTTTTTTTGACACTTAAATTTTAACGTTAATAGAGGATTCAGGCAATTCTTCACCGAAACATCTCTGATAATACTCAGAAATAATTTTCTTTTCAATTTCGTCGCATTTATTTAAAAATGTAATTCTAAATGCATACCCTAAATCTTTAAATATGTTGGTATTCTCTGCCCAATGTAGAACAGTTCTTGGACTCATCAATGTTGAAATATCTCCGTTTATAAAACCTTTTCTAGTTAGATCAGCAACTTTTATCATATTTCCTGCTTTTTCTTTTCCATCTTTACTATTCAAAGATTTATTTTTCGCCAAGATAATTTCTAGTTCTTTATCAAAAGGAAGATAATTAAGAGTAGAAACAATGTTCCATCTATCCATTTGGCCTTGGTTTATTTGTTGTGTTCCGTGGTATAAGCCAGATGTATCTCCCAAACCAATTGTATTTGTAGTTGCAAACATTCTAAAAAAATCATGTTGATTTAATACTTTATTCTTATCTAACAAAGTAAAGCTACCATCACTCTCAAGAACACGTTGAATAACAAACATTACGTCTGGTCTTCCGGCATCGTATTCATCAAATACTAAAGCAACTGGGTTTTGTATGGACCAAGGCAATATACCCTCTTTGAATTCGGTGACTTGCTTCCCTTCTTTTAAAACAATAGAGTCTTTTCCAATAAGATCAATTCTGCTTATGTGGCTATCTAAGTTTACTCTAATACATGGCCAATTAAGTCTTGCTGCTATTTGCTCTATATGTGTAGACTTACCGGTACCATGATAACCTTGTATCAAAACTCTTTTGTTAAATGCAAATCCAGCAAGAATGGCTAATGTGGTATCCCTATCAAACTTATAGTCAGGATCAATTTGTGGAACATACTCATTTTTTTTCGAAAAAGCACTAACCTCCATATCGCTATCCAGATTAAAAGTTTGCTTCACAGAAATCTTTATATCTGGCTTGCTTATAAAATTTTTTGCACTCATCCCTATTTTTTACCTAGTTTCATTTTTAATTGGCTATAAGCTAAAGTAATCATTTTGAGCTTATCTTCATATTTTTTATTACCATGGTTTTTATCAGGATGATACTTCTTTACAAGCAATTTAAATTTTTTTTGTATTTCTTCCCAATTAGAGGATGATTTTAACTCCATTACTTCCAAAGCGTCTTTATCTTTTTGGGATAAATTAGCTTTTTTGTAATTGGCGTAATTAGATGTGTTAAAAATATTTAATTTATCCTCTAAAGCGTTATTCCATAGAATATTAAAAAAGTTCTCAGATGAGCCAAAGCTTTTCGTTGATTTATGCCAAGTCAAGTCTGATTTTACGAAATATTCAACTTCCTCACTCGACATGTTTTCAAAATAATTCCATTTTTTGTTAAAAACCTTTATGTGTTCTAAACATAATAGTCTAAATTTTCTGCTATTATCTTTCTCCACAGGGGCTTTGTACTTTCCCTGTTCATTACAATTTTCCCAATCACAAATTATTTTCATAATATTTATAATTATATATATTAAAAATATTATGGAAAGTTATTTTAAAGAAATAAAAAAAAAAATTCGTGATAAAATAGTTTTCGAGGAATTTGAAATAATAGATAATTCAAAATTTCATAGAGGGCATAAGTTTTTTAATCCAAAAAAATATCACCTCAAGTTAAAAATCAGGTCAAGCTATTTAAGAAATCTACCTAAAATTCAGGCACAAAGGTTGATTTTTAAAATATTAAAAGATGATCTTGAAAGGAAAATACACGCGTTAGAAATTAAAATTAGTTAATTTCTTTAGATCATTTTTAAGAACTTCTTTTGTAAATTTATACTTTCCTGGTTCGGTTACTTTACCTATTTCTTTTAAAAGGATTAAATTAATTTTTTTATCCTCATTCTTTTTATCGTGTATCATGAATTTCAATAATGACGGAATATTTCTAAACCTAAACTTTTTTTTAAGGTAAATATTTAATCTATTTTTTCTATAAATCAATTTTAAATTGTTTAAAGTTGACTTCGAGCAAATCTTTTTTGTATAGGATAGTTGTGTAGCTAATATCATTCCAACTAGTACAGCTTCACCATGATTAATTTTTTTTGAATATTTTGTTCCTGCTTCAATTGCATGAGCAAATGTGTGTCCGAAGTTCAATTTCTTTCTTAAATTTTTTTCACTAACATCTCTTACAACAAAACTTTTTTTTATCTCACAACTTTTTTTTATAGCAACAGATAATACGTTTAAGTTTCTATCCTCTAAAATTTTTTTTGAATTCGCTAGTAACCAATTAAAGAATTTCTTGTCTTTGATCAGGCTGTGTTTTAAAATTTCGGCATATCCACAAATTAACTCTTTTTTATTAAGACTCATAAGGAATGAAACATCAATCAAAACAATTTTTGGTTGGTAAAATGTACCAATTAAATTTTTTCCATGAATAGTATTCACCCCTGTTTTTCCACCAATTGAGGAGTCAACTTGGGCTAAAAGCGAAGTTGGAACATTTATAAAATTTAGACCTCTTTTGTAAATACTTGCAACAAAGGATGTTATATCACCAATAATTCCACCACCTATAGCAATAACTAAATCATTACGATTAAAATTTTTTGAAATTAATTTATTAATGATTAAATTTGCTGTGCTTATTGATTTTATCTTTTCACTTGGTAAAAGTTCTAACTTAGTGACATTATATCTCCTTAATGAAGTAAAAATTTTCCTTTTTAGTCTGATCGGAATATTCTTATCAACTATTAAAGCAACATTTTCAGTTTTAGGACAATACTTTCCAATTTTTTTAGACAATTGATTAATTACGTTTTTTCCAATTTCAATTGAATATGTATCTTTATCTTTAGATATTTTAATATTTATTCTTTTCATAAAGTATCAAAATTTTTTTTACCACCTCAAATTTTTTCAAATTATCACAATCTATTTTATAATTTGCAAGTTTGTACGTGTCTTTTCTTTTTGAGTAGATATCAGTCATTTTTTTTTTATAATTTCCCTCAATTAATGGCCTCTTTTTGTTTCTGGAAACCCTTAAAAGTAGACTTTTAATAGACACATTAAGCCAAAAACTAATTGTGGTTTTTAACACTTCTTTTCTAATTCTTGGGTTCAAGAAAGCTCCACCACCAAGGGAAATCACAACTTTCTTATCCTTGAGAGTATTAAGGGTCAAATTTTCCTCAATTTTTCTAAAATAATTTTCTCCTTTGACTCTAAAAATCTTTGTGATTGTCATATTTTCTTTTTTTTCAATTAAGTTATCCATGTCGATAAATTTATAACCAAGCTTTTTTGACAATTCTTTACCAACAGTGGATTTACCCACACCCATCATACCGGTTAAAATAAGGCTTTTATTCAATTAAAATTCCAATTTAAAATTTGATTTATCACAAATATGTCTTATTTTCCGAGTTTAAGTATATTTTAATACTATGCAACTTAAATTAAATAGACAAAAAAGTATCGGTCAGTCTCTTTTTAGAACAACAATAAAATTTGTTCTATTTGTAATTCTATTATTAACATTTTTTTTTATTGTAGAGAAAGTAGATTTTCCATCGCCAAATAAAAAATTTAAAATTGATATTTCAAATGAGATTATCAAACTTAAATAGATTTGTTTTCTTACTATCATTAATACTTTTATTTTTTAGTCCGATTTCTTCTGAGGAGGAGGAAGTAGATATTTGGAATAAAAAAAAGGTAGACCAAGATCAACAAAATGTAAATCAAGATGGAACGTCATTTAAGCCAAATCAAAACACGAAGGCAACAATTCTTCAAGCTGAAGAAAAAATAACTATCGAAGAAAATGTTTCTGAGGAAACACAAAATGAGAAAGTTTACGGAATACTTGATCCAGATGTAAATAATTTTACCCTTATGCTTTGGTCTAATACTGAAATAAAAGAGATAAAAAAAGCTATCAAAAGAATAAACAGTCTGAACCTGTCGAAAATAGCAGATGAGATTTACACTGACACTTTGCTGACAATTTCCTATACACCAAAAAATATATCTGAAGATGAATTTTTAAATTTAAAAGTAAATTGGATGATTGAAAAAAATAAAGATGACAAATTATTTTTATTTATAGAAAAAAATAGAAATTTTTTTAATTCTGACAAAGCAATAAGGTATCTAGTTGACAGAAATATTTCAAAAGCGGATTTAAAATCAGGATGTGAGAAAGTTTTTTTATTAAGTAAAGATATAAAAAACTCTTATCTTGAAAAATTTAAAATTTATTGTTTAGTTTTTAATAATAAAAAAGATCAAGCGCAATTATTATATGATATTTTAAAAGAGGAAAAACGGTCAGATAATTTCTTTGATGACAAAATTCAGTTTCTCCTTGGTTTAAAAGATAATACTGGTGAAAAAGTTCGTGACGATAATCTTTTAAATTTTTATTTATCCAGCATCACAATCCCAAACTTTAATTATCAACCAAAAAAAAATACAAAAGAAGAAATATGGGAATATATGAATTCTGCAAATCTTATTAAAATTGAGAATTTTGAAGATAAACAAAAAATTAGAGATTTAGAGATGGCAGCAGATGAGGGGAGAGTCGATACTGAAAAAATTTTAGAAATTTATAAAAAAATCTCATTTGATTTAAATTCTCTTATAAATGCAGAAGATGTTTATAACTCCTTGGATCTTATAGATGGTAGGGCTTTAATGTATCAAAAATATCTTTTATCTGACAATGTTGAAAATAAGATTAATTTACTTTTTTCAATGGAAAATCTTTTTAAAAAAGATAATTTAAAAAATTTATATTCGAAGTTTTTAAGTGATAGTCTTAAAAAAATTGATAATGATAAAATTCCTGAAAACTATAAAGAATTAGTAGGTAAGAATATCATCTCCGATATCGAATTTAAACTTGGAAAAATCAAATACACAGATAAAATCTTTCATAAGTCTAAAGTATTGAAAATATACACTGAAAAAGGAACTTCGATAAAAAAATCTCAAAAAGATTTAGAAAGTGTTTTTAAAAAGATAAAAAGGAATAGAAATTATTTTTACTCCGCAAAAGATATTGCTTTGGCAGAGTCATTAGCTAAGGACGGCTTAAAAATACCTAAAGAATTTGATTACACTGATCTTGCTAAACAGTACGATGTGCCCTCTAATTTACTACAATTGGCGAAAAAAAAAGAAATTGGGTTTTTAGTTCTCAAAATTGTTGAAATAATTGGAGAAGATGAAGTCTCTGATCTTGATCCAGAAACGATTTATTTTATAACTTATTTGTTGAACGAAACTGAATTGTACAATATTAGAAATAAAATTTTAACAACATCTCTTCCGCAGAGAGCACAATCATAAATCATGAGTAAATACAAAATTTTGATTGAGCCCGATCCTATTTTAAGACAAAAATGCGAGCCTATAGATATAGTCGATGACGAGCTGAGGAAGCTTATGAGAGGTATGTTAGAGACGATGTATAAAGCGCCAGGAATTGGTTTAGCTGCGATACAACTAGGAATTTTAAAAAGAGTCGTGGTTATCGATATATCTAAAGATAGTGAAAAAAAAAATCCTCTTTTTTTAGTAAATCCAGAAATAACTTTTAAATCAAAAAAAACTTCAACTTTTGAAGAGGGTTGCCTATCTCTTCCAGGTCAATACGCCGAGATTGAGAGACCAGCAGAATGTCATTTACAATATCTAGACTTTCATGGAAAAAAAAAAGAGATCAAAGCAGATGGCTTGTTGTCAACTTGTATTCAGCATGAGGTTGACCATTTGAATGGAGTTTTATTCATTGACTATCTTTCAAAATTAAAAAAAGATATGATCATAAAAAAATTAAAAAAACACAAAAAAGAAGTTAAAAGAGTAGTAGTTTAAAAAATTCAATGTCATTAAAAATAGTTTTTATGGGAACGCCCGAATTTTCTTTAAAGTCTTTAGAAAGTTTAATAAATTCAAATTATAAAATTCTAAGCGTGTATTCTCAGTCTCCCAAAAAAAAAAATCGCGGCCAAAAAATAAAAATGTCCCCAGTTCATAAGTTAGCTAAAAAATTTAATATCAAAATAAAAACCCCTGAAAATTTAGATTCCCAAGCGGAATATGAGTATTTTAAAAAACTGAAACCAGACGTTGTTATAGCGGTAGCATATGGAAAATTAATTCCTGAGAAAATTTTAAATATTCCTAAAATTTTATTCTTAAATGTTCACGCCTCTCTTCTTCCTAAATGGAGAGGAGCTGCTCCTATAGAAAGGTCAATTTTAAATCAAGATAAAGAAACAGGCGTTTCAATTATGAAAATTGTTCCTGAATTAGATGCTGGGCCTTACCTTAAACAAGTTAAGATAAAAATTAAAAAAGACTCTCAGTATGGAGATATTTACAAACAACTATCCCAAGTTGGTGCTGATGCTTTAATTGCAAGCTTAAAGATTATTGAGTCCGGCAAAGCAAATTTTATTAATCAAGATCATAAAGAGTCAACTTATGCTAAAAAAATTCAAAAAGAAGAAACCAAAATAGACTGGAATCAGAGTGCTAGTAATATTTTAGCAAAAATTAATGCCTTTAGTCCAAACCCTGGCGCCTGGTTTAACCTTAAAAATAAAAGGATAAAGATAATAAAAGCAGATGAAACAGAGAAAACAGGAAAAGCTGGTATGGTAATTGATCAAAATTTTATTATAGGATGTTCAACTAATTCAATTAAAATATTAGAGCTTCAAAAAGAAGGCAAAAGAGCAATGAAAACCGAGGAATTCCTTATTGGCAATAAAATCTCAATTGGTGAGAAATTAAACTAATGTTTAATTATCAAATAATTATTGAGTATGATGGCACAAACTTTTTGGGATGGCAAAAACAAAAAAAAGGAAGAACAATCCAGGCATATATAGAGAAAACACTTAAGAAAGTATTGAATGAAAAAATTAATTTAATAGGTTCGGGCAGGACAGACAAAGGTGTACATGCCGTTGCTCAATCAGCTAATTTTTTCACAAAAAATGAAATAAAGAAAAAAAATAAATTTTTGCTTTCAATGAACTTTTTTTTAAATAAGACAGGCATCTCATTAATTAAAATATGTAAAAAAAAGTTAGATTTTCACTCAAGGTTTAATGCAAAAATGAGAACATATACTTACTTAATTTCTAATAGAGAAGGGGGTCTAGTTTTAAATAAGAATAGAGCTTGGCAAATAAGAAGAAGATTAAATCATAGATCTATGCAGAGTGCATGCAATCTTTTAAGGGGCAAAAAAGATTTTTCAACATTTAGATCTGCTTCTTGTAATGCCAGATCACCTATAAAAACTATTGAGCAAGCAAAGGTTATAAAAAATCAAGACACAATAAGAATAATTTTCAAATCAAAATCTTTTTTACAACAACAAGTAAGATCAATGGTAGGTTGCATAAAATATGTTGGTGAAGGAAAGTGGTCAGTAAATAATTTTAGAAAAATTATTAGATTAAAAAAAAGATCATCTTGCGCACCGCCTGCTCCCCCAGAGGGTCTTTATTTGTCGAAAGTTGATTACTGATTATTTAAATCCATACTTTAATATTGAGTTTAAAGAAATATTTATCAATGAAGTAATATTCTTTAAAAACTTGAACTTGTTGTATTGACTATTAATCTTCCAGATCATTAAAAGATTTTTAATCTTACTGCTTTGCAATGAATCATTCCTTATCAGGTAGGTTGTCAAAAGTTTATTTAAGCAAAAAGCGTATTTTACCTTTTCTAATATTTTACATTTAAAAAAATAGTCTTCGCAAATTTTAGTATTTGTAAAAAAAATATTTTTTGCTGTTCGTCTTTTAATCATCATTGTGCTTGTTGCAATAGACGTATTTCTGATAAACTCTTCATAAGAGATTTTTTTAGGTGTAAAAACTTTTCTTTTTTTATTTTTTTTTTTATAAAATGCAAAATAATCGGTGTACGTAAATTCGTGGTTATTTTTTTTCATAAATTCTAACTGGTTTTTCAATTTTTCTTTTTTCCAAGTATCGTCCGAATCAATGAATGCTAGATAATCTGACTTTGAATTTCTAATTCCATAATTCCTACAATATCCAGCTCCCATATTTTTCTTAAGAAAAAAAATTTTAATTTTTTTATGTTTTTTATATTTTTTTAAAATTTCAATAGTTTTTTTATCAGATGCATCATCGATAATTATAAGTTGCCAATTTTTATAACTTTGATTTAAAACTGATTTTAAAGTTTTCTTCAAATATTCTGAACTATTAAAATTTGGAAGAATTATAGCAACTTTGTTATTTTTCACTGCTTAAGGACTCTTTCCAATTCAAATATAATTTTTCAAGGTCAAAATTTTTGTAATGAAATATACTTTTAAAACTCATCTTGTAAAAGTCATCTATTATAATGCTTTTGTAGTTTTGCATTAAGGTCGAGTAATTTGATTTATCTCTAATAAATTTTCCTCTATCAAAATAAATCATTACTTTATTTATGAATTTATTTTCATGTATAACTGGATCAACTGAGAGAAAATGACTATTATCAAATTCAGATATTAAATTATTTATATTTGAAACTGTCTTGTCATCTAAGTGGTGGATAGCACCATTAATAAAAATAAAATTTGGATTGAAAGATTTTAACTTTTCTAAAGATTCCGGATCGTTCAAATCTAGCTTTAAAAAATTAAATCTTTTCCATTTTTTTTCTGAAAATTTAATATACTTATCGCTATTATCTGCTCCCAAATAATCACTTAAATAATCACCAACAAAATTTATGATAAAGCTATCACCACAACAAAGATCTAACATTCGAATATCTTTATTTTCAAATTTTGAGAATACAAATCTTATAAAATCATACTCACTGTGCGAGGATCTTACTGATTTTTGATACAATCTATATAAAATGGGATATTTTAAAATTGTGTTAATCATTTTTAGATAAATTATTGGTTTAATTTTTTTTGCACATAATATAATTATACTTTTATTGAAAAATGATCAAATCTTTATCTATAATTATTCCGTTCTTCAATGAAAAAGAAAGAGTAAAATCAAGCTTAATAGAAATCAAAAAATTTATTAAAAAAAATAGAAAAATTAAAATTGAAGTATTGTTAGTAGATGACGGAAGCACCGATAATACGAAGGAAAAAATTTTAAGTATTTTTAAAAAGTTGAAAGTTAATAAAAAAAGTTTTCGAATACTTAGTTTGCCAAGAAATCAAGGAAAAGGAAAATCTCTTCAAAAAGGTGTATCTAAAATGAAGAATGATTGGGCCCTAACAACCGATATGGATTTATCGGTGCCTCTTGAACAGCTTATTCAATGGTTAAAAAGAGATTTTATTCATAACAAAAATGAAATTTATTTTGGTTCAAGAGAACTTGAGGACTCAATAGTAAAAACTAAAACATATAGAAAAATACTTGGAATTTTCTTCAGGTTTCTATCAAACTTATTTTTAAGTATTGACCTT
This sequence comes from uncultured Pelagibacteraceae bacterium, assembly GCA_902546795.1. Taxonomy (GTDB): domain Bacteria; phylum Pseudomonadota; class Alphaproteobacteria; order Pelagibacterales; family Pelagibacteraceae; genus Pelagilacustribacter. Next base: position 34,424 of record CACCLK010000006.1, on the reverse strand, counting down.
AGAGATACACAGTGTGGTTTTAAGCTTTATAGGAAGAAATACGCAAAATATATTTTTTCAAAAATGAAATCAGAAAGATTCGAGCACGATTTAGAAATCGTTTTATTAGCTAAAAAATTGAATTACGAAGTAATTGAGCTGCCAGTAGAATGGGAGCATAGGTCCGGTAGCAAACTTAATATATTAGTTGATCCATGGAAAATGTTTTTTGGAATACTTAAACTTTGGTATAAAAATGTTTTAACAAAAAGGTGAAGTTAAGCAAAGTTTGTAATAATAGAAATTACTAAAAATTAAAAAACTCAAAAAATAAAAATAACTTATTATTAAAGATGAGCTTTTAAATGAAAACCTTGTCAAAACGAAAGTAAATATTAAAATTATAATTAGAGGATCAAAATATTCCTGAAGAACAGGCTTGTAAATTATTGAAGCAAAAACTAAAAATATAAAAATAAAATAATTATAGAAATCCTTTTTAAGAATGTTAAATAATACGAAAAATGAGATAATAAAGATTAAACTTAAAAGGATTTTTTGATAAATTTGATTTGTAAAAAATATTGACGATAATTTAAAAAAAACTCCATTTCCAAAAGATAATTCCTTATTCAAGTCATGAAAGAATAAAAAGTATAAAATAAAAATAAAAGAAGTTAAAAAAAATAATCTATTACTTTTAATTTTAATATCAAAAAGATTTTTAAACTGTGAAATATCGCTTAAAAAAAATGGAAGAAGGTAAAAAAATATAATTGAAGAAACGTAGCCAATATGTTGAAAGTTATAAGAATATAGTGACATGCCTCTACCACTTGCATCTATCGGGGGTAAAATGCTTCCCCACAAATTAAAAAGATATAATATCGGAAAAGACATGATGGTATAAATGATAATTAGTATAATTTTATCAAAACTCTCTTTTTGACTTTTTAAAATCATCAATAAACAAACAATTGGAATGAAGGCGAGTTTTTGATCAAAATAAACACATAAGGAACTAAAAAAACCTAAAAAGATTAAATAAGAAATCTCAAAATTTCTCTCATTAGTGCTCAAATATTTTTTTAAAAAAATATAAGAAAGAATTAGTGATAATAAACCAAAATTTTCCTCATTACCCCAAAAAGCACTTGTTCTGAAATAAGGACTCAATAACAACAGACAAGATATTAAAGCTAAATTTATTTTTTCAACCTTTTGGAATCTTAAAGTTAAAGCTTTGTAAAAAAAAATAGGCACTAATAAAGAGAGTAAAGTTACACTTAATTTAAATTGGAAAATATTTTCTGTAAACGGGTTAAAAAGTTTATGAAATATGTAAACTCCTGGGATTCTACTACTTTGAAAAACATTACTGTCATTTGAGGCTGTTAATGATAAGGCAGTAAAAAGATCATTTGACTCAAACATTTGAAGATTACGCCAAGTATTATTGAAGTCAGCTTTTCCACCGCCTGCAGAATTTTCTTCAAAATAAAAACCAAAAAAGAAAGAAAAAATTGAGATTAAGATTAGTAAAACTAATAAATTGTTTTTATTAAAAATTTCGCCTCTCAATTAAAATATTCCTTTAAAATATTAAGATAAATCTTTTTTAATTTTTTTAGGTCATTTAATGAGACACATTCGTCAACTTTATGCATAGTTTTATTTACCAAACCAAACTCTAGACATGGAGTAATATTTTTAAGAAATCTTGCGTCAGAAGTTCCGCCACTTGTTGAGAATACTGGGTTAATTTTTGTTACTTTTTTGATCACTTTTTTAGCCATAAAAATTGTTTTATTTGGTTTAGTTAAAAAGGCATCACCATTTAAAATGAATTCGATTTTATATCTACATTTATATTTTTTACAAATTTTTTTGATGGTTGATGAAATTTTTCGTTTCAAAGAACTACCTGTATGTAAATTGTTGTATCTAATATTAAAGTTTGCCTTTGCAACAGCTGGTATAACATTATGTGCGTAATTATTTACATCAATACTTGTAAATTCTAAGTTAGAAGGTTGAAAATTTTTATTTCCCTTATCCAGCTTTTTAGTTTTGAGATTTTTGCAAATTTCTACCAATGCATTTATTGGATTTTTTGACAGATGAGGATAAGCTATATGCCCCTGCACTCCTTTGATAGTCAACTTTCCTGAAATACTTCCTCTTCTTCCAATTTTTATCATCTCACCAAGTTTTTTTGGATTAGTTGGTTCTCCGACAATACAAAAATTAATTTTTTCCTTTCTTTTTTTTAAATAATCGACAACTTTTTTGGTTCCATTAATCGCATATCCTTCTTCGTCACCAGTGATTAAAAAACTTATTGACCCTGGAAAATTTGGATTGACATTTACAAATTCACTCACTGCTGCGATAAAACATGCAATAGAACTTTTCATATCATTTGCCCCACGCCCAACTAAGTGACCTTTTTTTATTGTGGGTGTGAAAGGGTTAGAAGTCCAATTTTTGTAGTTTCCAGGAGGAACAACGTCAGTATGTCCTGCATAACAAATATTTGGTCCTTTATTTCCTCTTCTTGCATAAAGATTGAGTATTGGAGCGCTTGATTTCTTTTTATCTGAAAATTTTAATAATTTACATTTGAATCCTAAGGAATGAAGTTTTTTTGAAATATACCTCATTATCCCATTATCATTAGGAGTTATGGTCTGATATCTGATGAGATCTTTGGATATTTTTAATTCATTTAAAAGTGGCATCTAATCTCTAAGTAATTCGTTTATAGATGTTTTACTTCTAGTTTTTTCATCAACTTTTTTTACTATTACTGCACAATATAAGTTTGGACCATCAGCTTTTTTTACATTAGGTAAACTTCCGGGTACAACTACGGAGTAGGCTGGAACCTTACCATAAGTAATCTCACCTGTTTCTCTATCAACTATCTTTGTTGATGCGCCAATATAAACCCCCATTGAAATGACAGCACCTTGCTCTACTATCACTCCTTCAGCAATTTCAGATCTAGCTCCTATGAAACAATCATCTTCTATAATAACTGGACCCGCTTGAAGAGGTTCTAAAACACCACCAATACCTGCTCCCCCAGAAATATGACAATTTTTTCCTATCTGAGCACATGAACCAACTGATGCCCATGTGTCTATCATGGTGCCTTCATCTATAAACGCCCCTAAATTTACAAAACAGGGCATTAAGACAACATTTTTCCCAACAAAAGATCCTTTTCTCACAACACCGTTAGGAACATGTCTATAACCAGCCTGCTTCCAATCATTTTCATTCCATGTCACTGATTTTCCTGGAATTTTATCGTACCAAGTGGTGTATGGCCCTTTGGACATTGTCATTTTGTTAATTCTAAAACTTAATAAAATTGCTTTCTTGACCCATTGATTAGTTTCCCACTTGCCATTTTTCTTTTCAGCAACCCTTACTTTTCCTTTATCTGTTAATTCTATAGTTTCATTAATTGCGTTTAAAATATTTTTTTCTGACTTTTCAGAAATATTTTGTTTATTATCAAAGGCTTCATTGATTATTTTTTCAATTTCATTTATTTTCATTTATCTCCTTTAAAAAATTAGACAGCTTATTTGTTTTATAATTTATAAAATCAGAGTCCGAAAACTTAGCTGCCCATGGCTCATCATTAATGATCCAAACTGTTTTCATCCCTAACTCGTACGCAGGTTTCAAATTTCGTGCAATATCTTCAATAAATATACTATATTGTGGCTCAATTTTGTATTTTTCTATGATTTTTTTATAAGTTATTAAAGAGGGTTTTGGGATAAAATCAGCACTTTTAATATCAAAAATATCGTCAAAATGCCTGTCTATTCCAAGTTTTTTGGTTACATTTTCTGCATGTTCTCGCGAGCCATTCGTAAAAATAATTTTTTTTCCTTTTATTTTTTTTATTTGCTCCTCAAGCTGCTTATCTCTTTTAAGAAAACTTAAATCGATATCATGCACAAACTTTAAAAACTCGTTGGCGTCGATTTTGTGATTTTTAATCATTCCATTTAATGTTGTATTGTACTCTACAAAGTAATTTTTTTGAATTTTTCTAGCTTCTTCTTTACTTATATTTAGTTTTTCAGAGATAAATTGTGACATTTTTTTATCCACTTGATCAAAAACTTTTGTAGCACCTGAGTACAAAGTGTTATCTAAATCAAAAAGCCAAAACTTTATGTTTTTTAATTCCTTCATTTTCTTATTAGAGTTCCAGCTCCTTTATCTGAGAATATTTCAAAAAGTATAGAGTGGGGTTTTCTACCATCTAGAATAACAACTCCTCTTACCCCATTCTCAACTGCATCGATACAATTTTTAATCTTAGGTATCATTCCACCTTGAACTATTTTAAGATTCACTAAATTTTCAATATCAAAAGGTTTAATTTCAGAAATTAAATTTTTTCTATCATCATAAACTCCTTCTACATTAGTCATTAACAATAACCTTCTAGATTTAAGTTTTTTTGCGATTGCACTTGCTGCACTATCTCCATTTATATTGTAAGTTTGATTATTCTTATCCAGTCCTAAAGGAGCAACAATAGGGATATGTTTATTATTTATGAGCTCTTCAATATAATCTGTATTGATTTTATTCGGTATTCCAACAAATCCTAGCTCTGGCGAGTCTGGCACAACACTCATAATGTTATTTAATTTAGTGTGAACAGATGTTGCATTTGATCCTTTTTTTTTCAGCGAGTTAACAATATCCTCATTAAATTCAATTAAAACTTTTTCAACAGTTTCGATTATATCCTGGCTAGTAACTCTTAAGCCATTTATAAATTCTGATTTTATTTTTTTTTTTTTTAATTCTCTTTCTATTCTTGGACCGCCGCCGTGAACAACTATTATTGATAGTCCTAGCTTATTCAAAATATTTATATCATTAATAAAATTATTAAAAATTTGTCTATCTATTAAAACATTTCCACCGTACTTAATAACTATTAAATCCTTTTTATATTTATTTACATATTTTGGAACACTTTTTAAATTAGGAGCGTCTTTTGGCCAAAATTTTTTAATTTCCTCTAAATCTAAATTTAAAGACATTTAATTAGTTTTTACTTTTGTATTTTTCATGATTACCCATTGTTGGGCAATAGTTAAAATATTGTTTATCGTCCAGTAAACAACAAGACCAGAAGGGAATGGTGCCAATATAATAGTCAACATAAGTGGAAAGAATGCAAATATTTTTGCTTGAATTGGATCTACTGGCGCTGGATTTAATTTTTGTTGCAGATACATTGTTAATCCCATCAGTATTGGCCAAATTCCGATTGTTAAAAAACTTGGAGGATCCCAAGGTATAAGTCCAAATAAATTAAAAATTGACGTTGGATCTTTTGCAGATAAGTCTTGAATCCATCCAAAAAAAGGCTGATGTCGCATTTCTAGAGATATGAATAACATTTTATAAATTGCAAAGAAAAAAGGTATTTGAATAAGTATTGGCAAACAACCCGAGGCAGGATTAATTTTTTCTTTTTTGTAGAGAGACATCATCTCTTGTTGAAGCTTTACTTTATCCTCTTTGTGTAACTCTTTTAGCCTTGTCATCTCTGGCTGCACTGCCTTCATTTTAGCCATAGACCTAAAAGAATAATTTGCTAGAGGAAAGAAAACGATTCTTATCGCAAGAGTTATAAGAACAATAGCGATACCGAAATTCCCGGAAATTTTAAATAAGTAATCTATTACAAAAAACAACGGTTTAGTGAAAAAGTAAAACCAACCCCAGTCTATTGTTAAATCAAATTTCTCAATACTTTCACTCTCAGCGTATCCATCCACAGTTTCAACCTCTTTGGCGGCTACAAATAACCTTACCTGGTTGTTAGCGTTAGAGTTGGCATTTATCTTTACAGGTGAGTTTAAAATATAGTTTGCTTTAAAAGTATCTTTATATAGGAAGGAGGATTTAAAATTTTGATCTGCCGGAGGAACTACCGCAGTTACCCAATATTTATCTGTAATACCAAGCCACCCATTATTTGCTTCCCTAGAAATTTTATTTTCTTTAATATCATCATAATCGTCCTCCTTGAGTTCTCCGTCAAACACTCCTATAAATCCCTCGTGTAAGATATAGAAGCCCATCACATCATCGGGTTTTTTATTTCTTGTTATTTGGGCATAAGGATAAAGTTCAACAGCTTTATTAGTTTTATTTGATACTTCTTGTCTAATTCTGAATAAGTATTTATCATCCAATTCAATTATTTTCTTAAATATTAATCCTTCATTGTTATTCCACTCCAAAGTAATTGGTTTGTCTTTATTGAGTATTTTATTTCCCTTCACTTGCCAAATTGTATCAATTTTTGGCACGTTGATTTTATTACCAACACTTGTCCAGCCAGTTTCGATAAAGTAACCATCCTCAGTTTCTTTTGGATTAAGCAACACCACTTTTTTATCTGATCCAAGTTCTTTTCTGTAATTTTTAAAAGATAAGTCATCAATTATAGCGCCTTGCAAAGACAAAGAGCCTAGAACTTTATCATTTTCTATTATTACTCTATTTGATTTTACCAAAGAGTCTTCTCTAGAAATCTTTTGTTTTATAATATCTGGATTTAAATTTGGAACAATGTTATTGGCCTGGTCACCTTTTTCAACTTTTGTGTTATTGCTTAGTTTTTGTTCTTGTCTAGGAGTTTCAAAAAAAGCTCCCCAGAAAAGTAGTACTGACATTGAAAGTGCAATAGCCACAAAAACGTTTTTATTGTCCATTTTTTTTCTCCTTGGGTACAAAGTCTAATCCATGGCCTCCACCAATCCATTTAAATGGATGGCATTTTAAAATTCTTTTCAATCCCAGAACTGTACCTTTTTTTAAACCATGTTCTTGTAATGCTTCAATAAAATACTCGGAACAAGTTGGTAAAAATCTACATCTGTTACCTAACAAGGGTGAAACTAAAAATTGATAAAATTTAATAATTAGAATCAAAATTTTTTTCATTTTATTTTTTTATTTTACTAAAACTTTTCTCCATTAATGGCAAAAGCACATCATATTTTTGAGCGTAAGAATTAGACTTTCCGAAAACTATATAAGTGTAATCTTTATTAATTGCACCTCTTTTTTTTAATAATTTTTGAACTATCGCTTTCAATTTTCTTTTTATTTTGTTTCTTTTTACAGCATTACCAATTTTTTTTTTCATTACAAAGCTAATTATTAAGTTAGATTTGTTTGTTTTGATAAAATTTTTTGCTGCAAAAATCGAGAAATAATTAGAGTGTATTTTCTTTTCCTTTAAAACTTTTCTAAAATGGTTGCTTTTCTTTAAACTTATAAGCTTTACCATTTTATGTAGAGATGGTTTTTCTACCCTTAGATCTCCTTCTTGAGATCAATTTCCGGCCGGCTTTTGTAGACATCCTCGCTCTAAAACCATGCCTTCTTTTTCGTACTAATCTACTTGGTTGATATGTTCTTTTCATAGAATATTTTTAGTTATATATTTTAATTAACGTCTGATGTACAGGTAAATTATGAGCAATAAACTTAAATTGATTTTAGGAACATTATATTTAACAATATTGATATCTTTTTTAGTTTATCTTTTCACCTACGTGGAAATAAACAAACTTGATGAATTTTCGTATTACAAGCAATTACAATCACAAATAAATTATTCAATTGGTAATAATTTTTATTTAAATTTATTTCTTTTTTTTATTTTTGCGATGATCTGGGTGATTCTGCTTGGCTTCGGATCTCCAATCTTAATTATGTCGGGGATATTTTTTGGCAAGTGGATCGGTACTTTGATTTCATTATTATCAATTTCTATTGGAGCTTTAATTCTGTACGTAATTGCAAAATATTTTTTTAGAGATTTTATAAAAGATTTACTTAAAGAAAAATTTGATAAATATATTTTTCTTTTTAAAAAAAATGAGTTTTACTATTTTTTCGCCTTTCGTTTTGTAGGTGGCCTTGGAATTCCATTTGGTTTACAAAATGTATTACCAGTCATCTTCAATATCTCAAAAACAAATTATTTTATTGCAAGTATACTTGGATTTGTTCCAAATTTTTATATTTGGAACACCATTGGGTCTGGAATTAATAGTGTAGTTGAAACATCAACTAGTTTTAGTTTTTTAAATTTTTTATTAGATAAGGAAATTTATTTTCCTATTATGATGTTTTTGGTTTTAATTTGTGTTTCTTTTTTCATTAGAAAAAAACTTTTTAACGTAAATGATTAACAAAAATAATTTAAAATCTAGTCTTAGCCCATATCTCCTACAGCATAAAGACAATCCAGTTAATTGGCAGGAGTGGTCTAAAGGAACATTGTTATTTGCTAAAGAAAAAAAAATGCCAATATTATTGAGTGTTGGTTATGCAAGCTGTCATTGGTGCCATGTTATGGCTCACGAAAGTTTTGAGGACAAAGAAACCGCTGAAATAATGAACAGAAAATTTATAAATATAAAAGTTGATAGAGAGGAAAGACCTGATATAGATTTTGTTTTTCAAAGTTCATTTCAATTATTCAATCAAGCTGGTGGAGGTTGGCCTTTAACAATGTTTTTGGATGAGAATGGAGTGCCATTTTCTGGTGGCACATACTTTCCTAAAACTTCACAACATGGCTTACCATCTTTTAAGGATGTTCTTCAAAAAATTTCAGATATTTATGGTGAGCAAAGAGAAAAAATAATTTCACAGTCTAATTTGATAATTAAAAATTTAACTTTAAGAAAAAGCTCCGTGATTAATCAGGATCTTAAAATATTTACAGAAGATATTCTTAACAAACTTGATAGTAATAAAGGAGGATTTAAAGGTGCTCCTAAATTTCCAACTTTTTATGTATTCGACACTTTATTATATTTTTATAATAAATATAAAGACGATAAATATTTGCAACCTGTAGAGTTATTGTTAAATAAAATTTGTTCTCAAGGAATTTATGATCATGTTGAGAGTGGTATTGCAAGATATACAGTTGATGAAGACTGGCTAATCCCACATTTTGAAAAAATGCTATATGACAACATTCAATTCATTTTATTAATTTCAAAATTTTTAAAAATAAAAAAGAATGATTATTTCAAAAAAAAAATGATAGATACAATAAATTTTTTAAAGTCGGATTTTTTAAACAGCGGATGCAATTTATTAGGATCTGCCTATGACGCAGACAGCGACGGAGTAGAAGGCAAGTATTATACTTTTGAATATAATGAGTTAAAGCATATTGAAAAAATTGAAAATTATTTTGAAATAAGCCCAGATGGAAATTGGGAAGGAAAAATCATATTAAAAGAAATTAAACCAATAACCCCTGATATAAGAAACGAATTAATGAAGATTAGAAAAAAACGTGCAAAGCCTTTTTTTGATAATAAAACTCAGCTAGACCTAAATTGTTTTTGGGTCTCTGCATTGCTTAATAGTTATTCTATTTTAAAGGATAAAAATATTTTGATTGCTAGTGAGAAATTCTTTGAAAATATCCAAAATAAGTTTGGACAGAAAATACTTTTTCACTGTCACTCAAAGAAAGATGTTTTCTTAGAGGATTATGCATATTACATTCAGATGTTATTGGATCTATACGATAATACTATGAATGTTTCTTATAAGCTTAAAGCCGACGAACGCTGTAATCAGGCCATCGAACTTTTTTTCGATAAAAAAAGAAATATTTTTCAAAAGAATTTAATTAATGGAAATGATCTTTTTTTCAATCCTATTGATATTAGTGATAGCACAATACCTAATGGAAACTCGATAATGCTTTTAAATTTGACTAGGCTTGGAAAAATCGAAGCCGCAAAAAAAATCTCAGAGAGTCTAATTGCTTACATAAATTTTTATGGAGGTTTTATGACGAGCTCAATCAAATCTATTGATTTCTTTAAAGAAATCTCTAGTGGAAAGAGCTGTGACTCAGAGGGATGTTCATTTTGAATAAACAAATTATATTTTGGTTCTCATGGCTTATTCTAGTAGTTCTCTGGAATTATGGATTTCCCGCAGCTTCGCCATTCGAGGATGTAATCGTTGCAGTAATTTTGTCATTATTTTTTATATTGTTGAAAAAGAATATTTAAGATGTGCCCACAGCCTGAATCGAACAGGCGACCTTTTCCTTACCATGGAAATGCTCTACCTACTGAGCTATGTGGGCTTCACTTATAGATAGAATATACACTTTATTAAGACACTTGCATAATTTCTATTCAAGAAGTAAAAGTATATTAAATGCAGGAGCAAAAATGGGAATTCATTATGATTATAAGTCTACTCGTGGTGAGAAAGCCATGAAAAAAGAGGCAAAGAAAAAAGCACGAATAGAACAAAGAAGAGCCAGAAAAAATTCTAACATTGAAAATGTAAAAGAGGATAAAATGCACGATATTGATAAGCCCATTACCCTCGAAGATTTAACAAATCCAGAAAAGAACTAAATTAAGACGTGGGATCTTTAAAAAAAAAAGATACTTCAATGTTATTGAAAAAGGTTGCTCTTAAGAAAAATTTGAGCAAGAGAAAAATATTCAAAAAAAAAATAAAAAAAAACTATGACAGTTCTATCTGATAAGTGGATTAAAAAGATGGTTAAGTCATCAAAAATGATTACACCATTTGTAGACAAACAAAAAAGAAAAGGCAAAATATCATTTGGTTTATCCTCATATGGTTACGATGCTAGAGTTTCAAATGAGTTTAAAATATTTACGAATGTTAATTCAGGAATAGTTGATCCAAAGGTTTTTAAAAAGGAGAGCTTTGTAACAAAAAAGGGAAAAGAGTGTATTATTCCGCCAAACTCTTTTGCTCTGGCTAGCACTATTGAATATTTCAAAATTCCGGACAATGTTCTGGTAATTTGTTTAGGAAAATCAACATACGCTCGCTGCGGAATAATTGTAAACGTTACTCCCTTAGAACCAGGCTGGGAGGGTCATGTAACTTTAGAATTTTCGAACACTACCCCTTTACCAGCAAAAATTTACGCTAATGAAGGGGTTGCCCAATTTGTTTTTTTAAAAGGTAACGAAAAACCCCAAACAACTTATTCTCAAAGAAAAGGTAAATATATGAGGCAAAAAGGAGTTACCCTACCTCGTATTTAACACCTGATGCAGAAACTTATTGTAAAAGGAAAAAAGAATTTATCTGGGACTATACCTATTTCAGGTTCAAAAAATGCATCGCTACCTATCTTAGCAGCATCAATTTTGACTAGTAGAGTTTTGATTAAAAATATTCCATTAGTTAGGGATATCTCAACTATGATTGACCTCTTAAGGTTTATTGGAATGGAATGTAAATTAAATAAAAAAAAAAATTCAGTAAAAATTAAGAAGACAAAAAAAAAATTAAATCCGGTTGCCCCTTATAAATTGATGAAAACGATGAGAGCAGGTGTGCTTGTTCTCGGCCCACTCTTAGCAAAATATAAAAAAGCAAAAATATCATTACCTGGTGGATGCGCAATAGGAACAAGGCCTGTAAATTTACATTTGTTCGCACTTAAACGTCTTGGTGCAAAAATCAAAATTAAAAATGGATATATTTTTGCTAACGCAGAAAAAGGACTGAAGGGGAATGTAATTAAATTTCCTGAGATTTCTGTTGGTGCAACTGAAAGTGCAATTTTATCAGCAATTCTCGCTAAAGGGAAAACGACTTTGTTGAATTGTGCTATTGAACCAGAAGTTTTAGATCTTATAAATTTTTTAAATAAAATTGGTGGTAGAATTTCAATCTTAAAAAGAAAAATTACAATAAATGGTATTTTAGAAATAAAGGATAAGGAATTTTCTCATAAAGTAATGTTTGATAGAATAGAACTAGGTACATATATAATTGCCGGAGCATTATCGGGAAAAAAATTAGTTGTAACTAATGTAAATCCAAAAATAATTAAGACAGAACTTCAAATTTTTAAAAAGATGGGAGTTAAATTAATAATTTATAGAAAAAAGATTATTATCTTAAGTTCAAAAAAAATAAATAGAATTTTCATTCAAACAGAACCTTATCCAGGATTTCCAACTGACCTTCAAGCCCAGATTATGGTCTTGATGACTAGAGCTAAGGGTGTTTCAAAGATAAGAGAAAATATATTCGAAAATAGATTTATGCACGTCCCTGAGCTTAGGAGAATGGGAGCAAAAATCGATATTAAAAATAATATAGCTTCTATATATGGACAATCAGATTTATCAGGAGCTGAGGTGATGGCAACTGACCTAAGAGCTTCAGTAAGTTTAGTTTTAGCAGGTTTAATCGCCTCGGGACAAACTATGATAAATAGAATTTATCACCTTGATAGGGGATATTTTAATTTAGAAAAGAAATTAAAAAAATGTAGAGCAGTTATTAAAAGAATTTAAAGCGTGGAAAGAAATCTTAAATTAATTGGCAAAACGATTGAGGATCTAAAAGTTATTTCTGCACATCTTCAGGACTCTATAGTTCATTTAAAAGACATTGCACACTTAAAAAGAAATAGAATATTTCTTATCCAGCTAAACAGATTTATGTGGGAAGATGTTGAAAAAGGAATATTTAGAAAAAGTAGAAGAGTTAGAACAGTATTAAAATTTGATCATGTTATCGAAGTAAAATCAAAAAAAATATTTCAAAACTCTGATGATAAATTTTTAGACTTTTTAGCTTTGGAAACAAATATAAAACAAGATGAGTCTTTCGAGGTAAAGTTAATTTTTGCTGGTGATTCAACAATAAGAATTAAAAGTGAGGTTTTAGAGGTGACTCTAGATGACCAAGGAGAGCCCTGGGAAACCAAGAATGAACCAAAACACAAATTTAAATGATTATTAAAGAAATTTTTCAAAATTTAACAATCAAAACTATAAAATCAAGTATTGAAAGATTAAATTCTTAAGTTATAAATTTAGAAAAGGTAATTTATTTTGGCAAAACAAGAAACATTAGAATTTAAAGGAAAAGTGACAGAGCTCTTACCTAATGCTATGTTTAGGGTTAAGCTTGAGAATGATCATGAGATTTTAGCGCATACTGCAGGAAAGCTCAGAAAAAATAGAATCAGAGTTTTGGCAGGTGATAATGTAATGGTTGAGATGACTCCTTATGATCTTACCAAAGGAAGAATTACTTTTAGATTTTAGGCCTTGTAGCTCAGTAGTAGAGCAGTACCCTGAAAAGGTATGTGTCGTAAGTGCGATTCTTACCAAGGCCACCACTTAAATTTAAATTAAAATAAGTATGAAAAAAAAAATAGGGATTTTTTGGATAAGAGAAGATTTCAGGATTTTAAAAAATAATGCTCTTGCGGCTGCAACAAAAAATCACGATCAGGTGGTGGCTATTTATATTTTTAAAAAAAATTTATTTAAAAATCGAGAGGCGCAAGGTTGGTGGATATGTAAATCCTTAGAAAATTATAAGTCTGATTTAAAAAAATTTAATATAAATTTACAAATATTACCAGCTAATGATTATACAAGTGTTTTTAATAGTTTATTTAAAAAGAATAATTTTTCAATTTATTGGAATAAAATTTATGAACCTGATTATCTCAAATTTGATGAGAAAGTTTCAAAAATGTTGATTTCAAAAAAGATAAATTTTAAAATTTTTAAAGGGAATATTTTGAATGAGTTTGATGAGGTTAAAAAATTGGATAATACTCCTTTTAAAGTTTTCACTCCTTATTGGCGTTCTGCTGAAAGGGTATTTTTTGAAAAAGTTCCTCCAAGCAATCCAAATATAAAAAAATGTAAAAAAATTGTATATTTAAATTGTGAGGATACGACTATTCAAAAAATATTTGCAAAAAAAAAATGGCACTCAAAATTCGAGGAAAATTGGATGCCAAGCGAACAGAATGCTCTACAAAAATTGAAAGATTTTTTTAAACAAAAAGCTAATAATTATGGAGCAGGAAGAGATGTACCGTTTAATAATGGAACTTCAAAGTTGTCACCATATATTAAAAATGGCCAACTACATGTCGAGACAATTTTTGCTGAGTCAAAAAAATATAACATTGATAAATATAATCTTAAAAAATTCTTAACTGAAATTGGATGGCGTGAATTCAATCATTCTTTAATAAATTTTTTCCCATACATGCTTAAAGAAAATTATTCTAAGAAATTTGATAAATTTCCATGGCAAAAAGATAAAGCCTTATTAAACTCTTGGAAAACCGGAAATACCGGATACCCTATAGTGGATGCTGGAATGAAAGAGTTATATGAAACTGGTTGGATGCACAACAGAGTGAGAATGATCGTTGGATCTTTTTTAGTTAAGCATCTTTTAATAAATTGGAAAGAAGGTGAAAGTTACTTTAGAAATTGTTTGCTTGATTTTAGTGAGGCAAATAATGTAGCAGGTTGGCAATGGGTTGCGGGATCAGGAGCTGATGCAGCTCCATATTTCAGGATTTTTAATCCAATTCTTCAAGGAGAAAAATTTGATAAAAATGGAGATTACGTAAAAAAATGGATACCTAAGCTAGCAAGGATCCCAAAGAAATTTATTCACAAACCTTGGGAAATGGATAAAGAACTCCAAAAATCATGTGACATAGAAATTGGAAAAGATTATCCTTTACCAATAGTTGATCATGCTAAAGCCAGAGAACAAGCTTTGGCTGCTTTTAAAAAAATATAATTTAGAATTAATTTTTTTCAATTAAAGCTTTTAATTCTGCATATTCTTTACAATTGCAGTTTTCTAAAACCTCTAATCTTTCTTTTGCTAAATCTATTCTATTAGTTTTGATGTATAGCTCCCCAAGATATTCGTTAATACCATTATGCCCAGGCTTAATTTTAAGACCCATTAAATAAAATTTTTCAGCCTCATTAAACTTTCCAGTCTTTCTTAGAGAATAACCCATATAGTTTAACACATCTGGATTTCTACTTTCAGCTTTATAAGCAAGCTCTAATTTTTCTATTGCTTTTGTATAAAGTTTTTGAGCCTTATCTATCTTGTTTTTTTGTTCCAACTTATCAGCCCTTAAGATTAGAGACTTGGCTTCTTTATAATTATTTAGATAATTACTGCTATCATCGCTGTCACTTCCTGCAGAAAAAAGTGGGTTAGCTGCCAAAGAAATAAACGCTACTACTAGAATTAATTTTAGTTTTTTAATCATGACATTTCTTATACAATTGAACTGTAAAACACTAATAGTTTAAAAGTCACACCCTAAACTGAACCATGGCAAAACTTAAACTTTTTACCAGATCCACATGGACACTTTTCATTTCTTCCAACTTTTTTAGCACTTTCCATACCATCTTTAATCTTTTCCTGTGGTTTTGCCTCTTCTTTATTTGCAATGACTATATTCATATTTAAAAGAAACTTAATTATGTCAGTTTTTATTTTTTCGAGTAAATTTTCAAATAACTCAAATGCCTCTTTCTTGAATTCAATGAGAGGGTCTTTTTGCCCATAACTACGTAGACCGATCACCTGCCTTAATTGCTCTAAATATTGGAGATGAGATCTCCAAGAAAAATCTATAATTTGAAGTAATATTTTTTTCTCAACATCATGGTTGTAATTTTCACCTATGGATGAGATTCTTTTATTTCTTTTATCTAAAAATTCTTTTTGTATAGCTGATTTAAAATTAGTTTCATCTAATTTTGACAATTCCATAAGTTTTGTGTCAGTAAAAATATTACCTAAAAAATTTTTTAAAGATGTCAGGTAAACTTTGTTGTCATTTGATTTTTCGTAATCCACTTTAATTTTATTAATTTTCATAAAAATTTCTTCTAGAAAATCATTAAGTAAAGCTGATATTTCGTCCTTTTTTAAAATATTTAATCTTTGATTAAATATAACTTGTCTTTGATCATTCATAACATCATCAAATTTTATTAACGATTTTCTGATGTCAAAGTTTCTGCCCTCAACTCTTTTTTGTGCTCGTTCTATAGCTTTATTAATCCAAGGATGATTTATTGACTCATTTTCTTTAAGCCCTAATTTTTTTAAAACACCATCAATTTGATCACCACCAAAAATTCTCATCAAATCATCTTTCAAACTTATATAAAAGACCGAGCTGCCAGGGTCCCCCTGTCTTCCAGAACGACCCCTAAGCTGGTTATCAATTCTTCTACTCTCGTGTCTCTCTGTGCCGATGATAAACAATCCACCTAAAGATTTTATTTCTTCTCTATCTTTATCGATCTCATTCAAGTCAGTTTTCCCATTCTTTTCAAAAAAATTTTTATTTCCGCCTAATTTTATATCTGTCCCTCTCCCCGCCATATTAGTAGCTATAGTAATTGCATTTTTTTTACCAGCAGATGCAATAATATTTGCTTCTTCTTCATGATGTTTCGCATTTAAGACACTATGTTTTAAATTACTTTCAGACAAGATTTTAGAAATCTTTTCTGATTTATCTATACTCGTTGTTCCAACCAGGACTGGTTGTCCGGTTTTGTTACATTCTTTTATCTTATTTAGAATTGCACCATGCTTTTCTTTCTCAGTTCTAAATATTTGATCGTTAAAATCTTTTCTAACCATTGATTTATTTGTCGGAATAGAAACAACATTCAGTTTATAAATATCAAAAAATTCTTCGGCTTCAGTAAGGGCTGTACCAGTCATACCAGATAATTTTTTGTAAAGTCTAAAATAATTTTGATATGTAATTGATGCCAAAGTTTGATTCTCCTCTTGGATCTGTACATTCTCTTTAGTTTCAATTGCTTGATGTAATCCATCTGATAATCTTCGCCCCTCCAAAATTCTTCCTGTAAATTCATCAATAATTTGAACTTTGCCATCTTTAACTATGTAGTCGCTATCTTGTTTAAAAAGAAGATTTGCTTTTAAGGATTGATTAACGTGATGAACTAAATTTAAATTTTCAGGATCATAAAAATTATCGTTCTTGAGCACTCCCATTTGTGATGACAGTTTTTCAATTTTGTCTACACCTCTATCAGTCAAAATTACGTTTTTATTTTTTTCATCAAGCTCATAATCATCCTTTTGTAATTTATTAACAAAATTATTCGATAGTTTGTAAAGAGTGCTTTTATCTTCAACTTTTCCTGAGATTACTAAAGGAGTTCGAGACTCATCAATTAGAATACTATCAACTTCATCGACTATACAAAAATTGAAACCTCTTTGAACCATTTCTTTTATTTCATATTTCATATTATCTCTGAGATAATCGAAACCCAACTCATTATTTGTTCCATAAGTAATATCGCAATCATAGTTTTTTTTTCGATCTATATCTTCCATCCCAGAAACAATACATCCGGTCGAAACTCCTAAATAATTAAAAATTTTTCCCATCCACTCTGAGTCTCTCTTAGCTAAATAATCATTAACAGTTACGATGTGGACACCTTTTTTATTAAGTGAATTTAAATACGCTGGAAGTGTTGAAACTAGAGTTTTTCCCTCTCCAGTTTTCATCTCAGCTATTTTTCCATCATGAAGAATTTTACCCCCTAAAAGCTGAACATCGTAGTGTCTTTCATTTAAAACTCTTTTTGATGCCTCTCTTACTAGTGCAAAACATTCAGGCAATATTTCTTCAAAATTTCTTCCGTTATTAAGAGATTTGACGAAAGAGTGAGTCTTTTTCTTAAAATCGTCCTCTTTAAGCTTCGATACTTCTGGTTCTAAATCATTAATCTTTTGTAAGATTGGTTTAATCTTATTTAATTCTTGTTGATTACCACTTTTAAATATTTTACTAAGAGCTCTTGTAAATAAATTCATTATAGTTCTATATATGTATTTATAGTTTAAATTAAATAGTAATTATGACAATAAATTTAAAAAATTTTTTAAGCAATAAACCTAAAGTATCAAAAATGGGTGAGTTTCAAGAAATAAAACCTATAGACGGGCTTCAGGTTTCATCAATTTCAGCCGATCTTTATGATAACGGCAGAGATGATTTGACACTTTTCTATTTCAGGGAGTCAGCTAATTATGCAACAGTAACGACTACTAATAGTATCACCTCAGAAACTCTTCATTGGAATTTATCATCTAATAAAAAATCAATCAAAGCATTAATGATAAACACTAAAAATGCTAATGCTTTTACTGGCAAGCAAGGTATTGAAGGTTTAGACTCTGTAGCTAAAAACCTATCGAGAATTTTAACCTTAAGAGAGTCCAAGGCAAAAGAAGGTATAGACGAAACCATAAAAATCAAAGATATTATTTTTGCATCTACCGGTGTTATTGGCGAACCTTTTCCAACAGATAAAATTAACTTAAATGTTCAAGAATTAGTTGATAAACTTAGAGATGATACAAACAAACTTGTATGGCTTAAATCTGCATCTGCAATAATGACCACAGACACTAAACCTAAGCTTGCTTATGAAGAAATTATAATTGGAAACAAAATAATAAAAATTGGTGGGATTGCAAAAGGTTCAGGAATGATAGCCCCAAATTTAGCAACAATGTTATCATTTATTTTCACAGATGCAGATATACAATCAAACGTTTTGCAATCACTTCTAAAAAGAGCAGTTGCAAACTCTTTTAATGCAATAACTGTAGATAATGATCAGTCAACTAATGATATGGTTGCAATATTTGCTACAAAAAAAATAAAAATTGGTCAGAATAGAAGTTTGGCAGACCCAATAATTCAAAAATTTGAAATTGCTTTAAAAAAGATTTGTCTTAATTTAGCGCAACAAATTGTAGTCGATGGAGAAGGAGCAAAAAAATTTGTCACTGTAAAAATTTCAGGAGCAAAATCTATTACAAGTGCAAAAAAAATTGCTTTTTCAGTCGCGAATTCACCACTAATTAAAACTGCTATCGCTGGAGAAGACCCTAACTGGGGAAGGATCATAATGGGAGTAGGAAAGTCAGGAGAAAAAGTAGATAAAGACAAAATTGTAATAAAATTTGGAGAATTTATAGTTGCTGAAAATGGTAAAATTTCTGAAAGTTATGATGAGGAGAAACTTAAAGAGTATATGCAATGGGACTCTATTTTGTTAGATATAAATTTAAATCAAGGAAATGATAAATTTGAGTGTTACACTTGCGATTTTACACATGACTACATTGATATTAATACTAATTATAGAAATTAAAGCTTATTATTGAAAAAGAAATTAAAATCATTATTTATTTACTATGATTAAATATAATCTAAATTGTGAAAATAGTCATGAGTTTGAAAGCTGGTTTTCTGATTCTAAAGAATTTGAGAAATTAAGAAGAAAAAACTTGTTAGAGTGTATTTTTTGTAAATCAAAAAAAATTAAAAAATCAATAATGTCTCCAAGTCTCGCAAGAACAAAAAAATCTTTTCAGCTAAATAGAAAAGATAAAAATCAATTACTTAAATTTAAAAGAGATCTTAAAAAATTAAGAAATTATGTAGAAAAAAACTTCGAATATGTAGGTAGCAATTTTGCAAGTAAAGCAAGAGAAATTTATTATGATAAGAAAAGAAAAAAAAATATTTATGGATCTACAACAAAAAAAGAAAGGGAACAGCTAATCGAGGAAGGCATTGAGCTAATGAGTATACCCTGGGTAGATAAAGAAAATTAATTTTTAGTAAAAACCATAATATAATTAACATTCATATCTTTTGATTTTTTCCATTTTTTTAAGAAAGGATTAAATACTAATCCTTTTGAGTCCTTATAATGAAGTTTGAGCTTTGAAAATTTTACTTCAAGTTCCTCGGGTTTTAAAAATTTATTCCAATCGTGTGTACCAATAGGTAGCCATCTTAAGATATACTCTGCTCCAATTATAGCTTTAATATATGAAGTGAGTGTCCTGTTGATTGTTGCTGTAAAAATCAAACCTTTGCTCATGAGTAAATTTGAACAAGATTTAAGATATAAATCTAAATCCTCAACATGCTCCACAACTTCTAAATTTAAAATTATATCAAATTTTAAATCTTCAGTCATTTGTTCAGGAGATTTATTTAGATAATCAATTTCTAGCCCGTTTTTTTCTGCATGAATTTTTGCTACAGAAATATTTTTTTCAGATGCGTCAATTCCAGTTACCGTAGCCCCAAGTCTACACATTGGTTCACTAATCAAACCTCCACCACACCCGATGTCCAGAATTTTTAAACCTTTAAGAGGAAATTTTTGATCTCTGTTAAAATTAAAGTGCTTTGAGCACTCTTCAAGAATATAATCTATTCTCGTAGGATTAAACATATGTAATGGTTTAAATTTACCGTTTACATCCCACCATTCATCAGCTAGTTTTGAAAACTTTTGAATTTCTTCATTATTTATTGTACTCATATTAATCTTTTATATTTTATTATCTTAATTTTGACGAGAATAATATTATACTATTTGTAAGTTATGGCAAAAAAAGTTTTAAAATTTGGCGGAACATCAGTCGGTTCAATTGATAGAATTATTCGTGTATCAAAATTGATACAAGATGAAACTAAAAAAGGTAATAAATTAGTAGTTATTGTGTCTGCAATGTCAGGAAAAACTGATGAATTGTTAAGTTTATCAAAATCAATTTCAAAAGATTTTAGTGACAGAGAGTTAGATGTGCTCGTTACTTCTGGTGAGCAGGTGACAGCATCTCTGTTAGCCGGTGCGCTAAATAAATTAGGAATAAAATCCAGATCACTCATGAGTTGGCAAATTCCAATATTAACAGAAGGAAAGCACAATAATTCAAGAATAATAAATATGAGCACAGATAAAATAAACGAGTATCTTAATAACGGAGAAATAGTTATTATACCTGGATTTCAAGGTATATCTAAAATAGGTGATTTAACGTCAATAGGGAGAGGTGGTTCTGACGCTACTGCGGTTGCAGTTGCTAAATTACTTAATACAGATAGTTGTGAAATATATACCGATGTCGATGGAGTCTATTCTTCAGACCCAAATAAAATTCCAGTTGCTAAAAAAATTGATAAAATTTCATACGAAGAAATGTTAGAACTCTCATCTTTAGGAGCCAAAGTAATGCAATCTTCAGCTGTCCAAACTGCAATGATGTATTCAATACCACTACATGTGAAGTCGACATTCACAAACAGAGAAGGAACAAAAATTTTCACTGAAAAAAATATAGACTATTCAAAAGTAGTAACTGGCGTCGCATATTCAAAAAATGATGCCAAAATTACCTTACTAGGTGTACAAGATAAACCCGGTATAGCAGCTGAAATTTTTGAGCCCTTGGGCAATGCAAGAATAAATGTTGACATGGTAATACAAAATGTATCTTCAGATAGTAAAACAACTGATCTTACATTTACTGTTAAAAGAGAAGATTTAGAAGAGTCATTAAATATAATAAAAAACAACAAAAAAGTTCATGTTAAAGAGTTAAGTCACAGGACTAATTTATCTAAAGTTTCAATTGTTGGTGCTGGAATGGTGACCACACCTGGTGTAACATATAAAATGTTTAGAGCTTTGGCAGATGAGAAAATAAACATTCTAGCAATTTCAACTTCTGAAATTAAAATATCAGTTATTTTAGAGGAAAAAGATACTTTAAAAGCTGTAAAAAAACTTCACAATATTTTTGAACTAGATTAAAATTATGGAAATACGTCCATATAGAACAATAAAAAGAAAAAAAACAAAAAAAATTTATGTTGGAAAAATACCTGTCGGAGGTGGCTCGCCGGTGTCTGTGCAATCAATGACAAATACTATTACTACTGATACTAAAAAAACTATCGAACAAGTTAATTCACTCGCGGATGCAGGAGCAGAAATCGTTAGAGTATCTTGCCCAGACCAATCTTCAACTACGGCATTGAAAGAAATTGTAAAACAAGTAACCGTCCCCATTGTTGCTGATATCCATTTTCATCACCAAAGAGCTTTAGAGGCCGCAGATAATGGCGCAGCCTGCCTCAGAATAAATCCTGGAAATATTGGATCGAAAGATAGAATAGTCGAGGTGATTAAGGCTGCAAAATCAAACAATTGTTCGATAAGAGTTGGAGTAAACGCAGGATCTTTGGATAAAAGTTTATTGGAAAAATATAAGGAACCCTGCCCAGAAGCTCTGGTTGAGAGCGCAATGTATAATGTTAAACTCTTAGAAGACAATGATTTTTTTAATTTTAAAATCAGTGTGAAATCCTCTGACGTATTTTTGTCAATCAAGTCCTATGAAAAACTCTCAGAAGTTTGTGACTATCCATTACATTTAGGAGTCACTGAAGCAGGCTCGCTATTTTCGGGGAGTATTAAATCTTCAATAGGAATTGGTCAATTACTTATGAAAGGTATAGGTGATACAATAAGAGTGTCACTATCTGCTGAACCTATCGAGGAAGTCAAAGCTGGATTTGAAATACTAAAATCTCTTAACATTAGATCTAGAGGAGTAAAAATTATTTCATGCCCTTCATGTGCAAGGCAAGCATTCCCTGTAATTGATACTGTTAAGATTTTAGAAAAAAAACTTTCTCATATAAAAACACCTATAACTTTATCCATAATAGGTTGTGTTGTTAACGGACCTGGTGAAGCTGCTCAAACAGAGATTGGCTTAACTGGTGGCGGTCAAGACAGCAATCTTCTCTATCTTTCCGGTGTGCCCCATCAAAAAATTGCAAGTAAAAATATTATTAACAAAGTTGTAGAATTAGTTGAAGCAAAAGTTCAAGAGAAAAATAAAAAAGATGTTACCAAAAGAGAAAATTAAATCCATTATTCTAAAACATGAATCAATTGAAAAAGAACTCGCTTCGGGCTCTTTAGATCCAAAACTATATTCAAATAAATCAAAAGAATACTCAGAATTAAACCAAATAATTGAGCACGCAAAAAAATATCTTAAATTTGAGAGTGAAAAAAGGGAGCTCGAAGCAATTATAAACGATAATAAAAGCGATGATGATATGCGAACTCTCGCAAAAAAAGAACTTGAGAGTTTATTAATTTCTAATAATGAGCAAGAAAATAGGCTTAAAATATTTCTATTACCCAAAGACTCAGATGATCAAAAAAATGCAATTGTTGAGATCAGAGCTGGTACTGGTGGTCTCGAGGCAACTCTCTTTTGTGCAGACTTATTTAAAATGTACGAAAAAGTGTGCTCAAAAAAAAAATGGTTAGTAGAAATAATTAATATTTCAAAAAGTGATGCTGGAGGCTTTAAAGAGGTAATATTTTCAGTAACTGGCAATAATATTTATTCTTATTTAAAATATGAGTCTGGTGTTCATAGAGTTCAAAGAGTTCCTGACACTGAAACACAAGGCAGGGTTCATACCTCTGCTGCAACCGTTGCAGTTCTGCCTGAGGCTGAAGAAGTCGATATAGAGATTAAAGAGAGCGACTTGCGAGTTGATGTTTTCAGAGCAGGCGGACCTGGCGGGCAATCAGTTAACACAACTGACAGTGCTGTTAGAATTACACACTTGCCATCAGGAGTGGTTGTAAGCCAGCAAGATGAGAAATCCCAACATAAGAATAAGGCTAAAGCTCTCAAAATTTTAAGAGCGAGAGTTTACGAGAGCGAAAAAAGGAAAAAAGATCAAGAAAGATCCAAGAACAGAAAAAATCAGATTGGAACAGGAGACAGGTCTGAGAGAATAAGAACATATAACTTTCCACAAGGAAGAGTAACTGATCACAGGATTAATTTGACACTTCATAAATTAGACGAATTTTTAAGTGGGGAAATTCACGAGGAAATGAACGAAGGACTTAGACTTAAGGAGCAAGATTTAAAATTACAAAGCCTGAAATGAACTCAATTCATAAAATATTGGATACGGGGATACAAAAACTTAAAAAGGGGAATATTTCTAGCTCTGTTTTAGATGCTGAAATAATTCTGTCGAATATACTCAATATTCAAAAAGAAGATCTAATTTTAGAAAAAAAAATTTATGTTTCAAATGATGAAGCTGAAAGATTTTATCATCTTATAAATCGAAGATTAAAAAAAGAGCCAATTGCTTACGTTTTAAATAAAAAGGAGTTTTGGAATGACAATTTTTTTGTCAATAAGAATACACTTATTCCCAGACCGGAAACAGAGTTGATGGTAGAAAAAATAATAAATTATTCAAAAGACAAAATTCTGAGAATTTTAGATATTGGAACAGGCTCAGGTTGTATTATAATTTCTCTTCTGAAAGAATTAAAAAAATCTAAAGGTGTCGGCTTGGATATTAATTCTAGAGCTTTATCAGTAGCGAAAATTAATTTAATTAAGAGTAAATTATCAAATCGATTAAGATTAGTTAATAGGTCAATAGATGATTATAATGATACAAAATTTGACATTATTGTTTCAAATCCTCCCTATATAGAGAGAAATCAAATTAAAAATTTAATGGAAGATATTAAATACTATGAGCCAAAATCAGCTTTAGATGGTGGAAACGATGGTCTTGACGTTATTAAAAAAGTTATCTACAAATCGAGAACAATTTTAAAAAATAAAGGTTTACTTGCTATTGAAATTGGAAAAGGGCAAGATAAAAAAGTTTCACAAATATTAAGAAATAACAAGTTTAGAGAAAAATTTTTGATTAAAGATTACCAAAGTAATATTAGATGTATTTTGTCAATTTTGAACTTTTAATTAATTTTTAAAAAATAATTATGAATAATAACAGACGCAGGCCATTTAGAGGAAGAACCAAAAACAATTTTAGGAGAAGAAATGGAGGCTCTCATACAAGCCAATCAAACCAGTTTAGCCCTGGAAGCAATGGTAACTTAAATTTCGCTAGAAATGGATCAATGTCAAATCCTTTGGCCGTGGAAAAAGTAATACAAAAATTTCAACAATTAGCCAAAGACGCTCAAAGTAGCGGTGATCCAATTCTAGTTCAAAATTATTTGCAACACGCTGATCATTTTTCTAGAAGATTAGCTGAATTAAATTCAAAAAATCACAAACCAAGTTTAAATGATAAAAACGAAGAGACTATTCAGTCTATTTCAAAAACAAACTCAGATAAAATTTAATTTAATTTTTTAATTCAGCGAGCTTAAGATCAATCTTTATTCTTTCTATTTCAAACTCTTTCCTAGCTTCACCTCTTAATATTTTTCCTGATGGTAATCTCAGTGTTTGAGAATTTACACTTTTTTTATTTACATGAACCTCGTAATGAAGATGTGGTCCAGTAGACAAGCCCGTTGAGCCTACGTATCCAATTATCTGGCCTTGTTTAACTTTTCTTCCCTCTTTAACTCCTTTGGCAAATTTTGACATGTGCGCATAAATTGTTTCATAGGTAGAGTTGTGTCTAATCTTTACACAGTTTCCTCCACCACCACACCATCTTGCTCTAGTTACAGTTCCCGAACCAGAGGCCATTATCGGTGTGCCAGTAGGTGCTGCAAAATCTGTTCCTCTATGCATTTTATTAAATCCTAGTATAGGATGTTTTCTCATTCCATAAGATGAAGATAATCTTGCTCCATTAATTGGTGTTTTCATCAAAGATTTTACAATACTTTTTCCATTCAAATCATAAAAACCAGACTCCTTATCCCAATTAAAGTTATATAAATTAATTTCTCTGTTATTTACATACATTGATGCGTAAATTATTTTTCCAGTGTCTTTAACTTCATTCCTGTGATCAACAAATTTTTCATAATATATTTCAAATATATCACCTTTTCTTATGTCTCTTTGAAAATCGATTTCAAAACCGTAAATTCTTGCAAATTCAATAATAATATTTGGTTCAATCCCGGCTTTAACTGCTGCGCTGTAAAGGCTTTCTTTTATTTCACCAGATTTTATAACTTCTTTTTTAGTGAGTTTTAGAATTTTTTCTTCTACAACAAAATCATTTTTATTTCTTTTTATCTCTATAGATAAAGTATTACTAATCGGTAAATTTAAACTAACCAAACTATTGTTTCGGGTATCATCTTTTTTTGCTATTAAATATAATTCTCTTCCAGTGTAGATGTTTGTTAATTTTTTTTCTTTTAGTTTATCTATAATTACATTTATCTCATCATTTCGAATATTAAATTTTTTCAGTATACCTTGGATGCTATCGTTATTTTCAATAACATATTTGAAATCTAAATATGGACTTCTAAGATTGCTGAGAAATTTTTCCTTTAATATTTTGCCCCTTTCTACAGATTTCTTATTAACCGCAATCTGCTTGTCACCGATCGAGAGCATTATT
The DNA here is from genome assembly GCA_902546795.1 of uncultured Pelagibacteraceae bacterium. GTDB lineage: Bacteria > Pseudomonadota > Alphaproteobacteria > Pelagibacterales > Pelagibacteraceae > Pelagilacustribacter. The sequence continues at coordinate 8,248 of CACCLK010000006.1, read as the reverse complement.
GTTGATAAAAAAAATGAGGCAATTAGCGCTGCGTACAAAATGAGATAATACTTTGCTGGAGTACTCGCTTTTTCAGATAATACCCCCGTTTTTGTATAGCTAAGTGCGTTCCTCTTTAGATTGAAAAACTTCATATCTAACTTATTAATAAAATAGATTTAGATTTGCAATCATTCGGTTAAATTTGCCCTAAATTAATGGGTTTTTTAACCAATATACACCTTGATTTATCCTAATTTTATACTATAACGAGCGCTCACCTCTATTTGAAGATTTTTATCACAACCAGGGGTGTGTTTAGATTTTTACCAAAAATCATAGCTGTTTTAAATTGTAAATTTAAGAAGAGAAGTGTGGACGGTTAGGTTAATAAAGAAATTGTCGTACACACTTTAACGAAAAATAACTTTGATTTACCTCAAAGTTATAAAGCTAGTGTGCGCCGTTATTAAACTTGAGAGTTTGATCATGGCTCAGAACGTACGCTGGCGGCACGCCTTATACATGCAAGTCGAACGCAGTAGCAATACTGAGTGGCAAACGGGTGAGTATAATGTGGGAATCTGCCTTTTGGTTTGGAATAACACGGGGAAACTTGTGCTAATACCGGATAAGCCTTCACAGGGAAAGTTTTATACGCCGAAAGATGAGCCCGCACTTGATTAGCTAGTTGGTGAGGTAAAGGCTCACCAAGGCAACGATCAATAGTTGGTCTGAGAGGACGACCAGCCACATTGGGACTGAGACACGGCCCAGACTCCTACGGGAGGCAGCAGTAAGGAATCTTGCACAATGGGGGCAACCCTGATGCAGCGATGCCGCGTGAGTGAAGAAGGCCCTTGGGTTGTAAAACTCTTTCGTCGGGGAAGAAAATGACTGTACCCGAATAAGAAGGTCCGGCTAACTTCGTGCCAGCAGCCGCGGTAATACGAAGGGACCTAGCGTAGTTCGGAATTACTGGGCTTAAAGAGCTCGTAGGTGGTTAAAAAAGTTGATTGTGAAATCCCAAGGCTCAACCTTGGAACTGCAATCAAAACTTTTTAGCTAGAGTGTGATAGAGGAAAGTGGAATTTCTAGTGTAGAGGTGAAATTCGTAGATATTAGAAAGAACACCAAAAGCGAAGGCAACTTTCTGGGTCACTACTGACACTGAGGAGCGAAAGCATGGGTAGCGAAGAGGATTAGATACCCTCGTAGTCCATGCCGTAAACGATGTGTGCTAGACGTTGGAAATTTATTTTTCAGTGTCGCAGCGAAAGCATTAAGCACACCGCCTGGGGAGTACGACCGCAAGGTTAAAACTCAAATGAATTGACGGGGACCCGCACAAGCAGTGGAGCATGTGGTTTAATTCGAAGATACGCGCAGAACCTTACCAACACTTGACATGTTCGTCGCGAGACCAAGAGATTGGTTTCTTCATTCAGTTGGACGAAACACAGGTGCTGCATGGCTGTCGTCAGCTCGTGTCGTGAGATGTTGGGTTAAGTCCCGCAACGAGCGCAACCCCTACTTTTAGTTGCCACCATTTAGTTGGGCACTTTAAAAGAACTGCCAGTGATAAGCTGGAGGAAGGTGGGGATGACGTCAAGTCCTCATGGCCCTTACGTGTTGGGCTACACACGTGCTACAATGGCACTTACAATGGGAAGCAAAGAGGCGACTCCTAGCTAATCCCTAAAATGTGTCTCAGTTCGGATTGTACTCTGTAACTCGAGTGCATGAAGCTGGAATTGCTAGTAATCGCGGATCAGCGCGCCGCGGTGAATACGTTCCCGGGTCTTGTACACACCGCCCGTCACACCATGGAAGTTGGTTTCACCTTAAGGCAAAGCCTAAAAACTTTGACTACGGTACGATCAGCGACTGGGGTGAAGTCGTAACAAGGTAGCCGTAGGGGAACCTGCGGCTGGATTACCTCCTTTCTAAGGATGACCAAAAATTTCATTTGGTCAAAAAAAATTAAGTTAATGTGACCGTCCTCATTTCTCTTCTTAACATTATTAAAGTGTCTCACTAATGCTAGGGGCCGGTAGCTCAGGTGGTTAGAGCGCACCCCTGATAAGGGTGAGGTCGGACGTTCGAGTCGTCCTCGGCCCACCATTTCATGGGGGATTAGCTCAGCTGGGAGAGCGCCTGATTTGCATTCAGGAGGTCAGCGGTTCGATCCCGCTATCCTCCACCATAGAAACTTTAATTAGCTTTTTTAAATTGTAAATATGTAAGTAAATATCTATATCCGATTGTTCGAATAGATGAACAATCTTAAAAATATTCGAAATGATGAATATTTATAAAAATTTAATTGAACAGAAAATTATTTTCTGTGCATAAATCAAGCGTTTAAGGGCGTATGGCGGATGCCTTGGCACTGAAAGACGATGAAGGACGTGGTATACTGCGATAAGTTTCGGGGAGCTGTATGCAGGCTTTGATCCGAGAATTTCCGAATGGGGGAACCCACCACTTTATGTGGTACTTTAAATTGAATTCATAGATTTAAAGAGATAACCCGGAGAACTGAAACATCTAAGTAACCGGAGGAAAAGAAATCAATTGAGATTCTGTTAGTAGTGGCGAGCGAAAGCGGAATAGGCCAGTAGTAACTGTAAGATAATTTAAATAGTTTGGAAAAACTAACCATAGAGGGTGATAGTCCCGTAGAAGTAAAGCTTATAGTTATTCATGAGTAAAGCGGGACACGTGAAATCTTGCTTGAAGATAGGGGGACCACCCTCTAAGCCTAAATACTCTTCAGTGACCGATAGTGAACAAGTACCGTGAGGGAAAGGTGAAAAGAACCCCTATTAGGGGAGTGAAATAGAACCTGAAACCGTATGCCTACAATCAGTCGAAGCTCTTTTTAGAGTGACGGCGTACCTTTTGTATAATGGGTCAGTGACTTAATTTATCCAGCGAGCTTAAGCCGATTAGGTGTAGGCGTAGCGAAAGCAAGTCTTAAATGGGCGAATAGTTGTATGAATTAGACCCGAAAACGAATGAGCTTACCATGAGCAGGTTGAAAGCAGGGTAACACTTGCCGGAGGACCGAACCAGTTGACGTTGAAAAGTCTTTGGATGACTTGTGGTAAGGGGTGAAAGGCCAACCAAATTCGTAGATAGCTGGTTTTCCGCGAAAACTATTTAGGTAGTGCGTTGAATAAACATATGTTTGGAGGTAGAGCACTAAACGGGCTAGGGGACAGAAATGTTTACCAAACCTGATAAAACTCCGAATGCCAAACATA
>CACCLK010000005.1 GCA_902546795.1 uncultured Pelagibacteraceae bacterium | reverse complement strand
GAAGTTGGTGACAGTCTAATGTTTAATAATACAAGTGTTGGAAATATAATAATAAGCAAACCTTATCCGTTTGGGTTGATAAAGCTTTTTGATCCAAATTTATCTGATTTCAAAGACAAAATTTTAAATTTAAACGGTTATGATGCAAAATTATCTAATTAAAAAGAACTAATCAATCTAGATAGTGATGCCAATATTCCATAACCACTTAATTCGATCATTAAAATAAGAAAAATAATAAAAATTATATTTTTTTTTCTCTTTAAAAAGTCAAACATTTTACCTCTTTTCTGGTGCGGTCGGAGAGACTCGAACTCTCACGGGAAACCCACACGCCCCTCAAGCGTGCCTGTCTACCAATTTCAGCACGACCGCAACTAATATGCGACAATAAATGAATGACAATATTCAATCAAGTTGATACATTGTAAAAATATGAGCGAAATAAACAAAATTTATAACAAAATTTCAAAAGTTATTCCTAATATCGAGTGGGATTTTCATGCTCCATATATTGAGAAAATTAACAAATTAAAAAAAGATAAAAATGCAGTCATCTTGGCCCATAATTATCAAACACCTGAAATTTATCATGGTGTCGCTGATATTGCAGCAGACTCTCTTGCTCTTGCAATAGAAGCTTCAAAAACTAAAGCAGATATAATCGTTCTTTGTGGGGTGCACTTTATGGCAGAGACGGCAAAGTTAATGAATCCTAAAAAAAAAGTTTTAATACCTGATATGGATGCTGGTTGTTCATTGGCGTCTTCTATAACTGGTGAGGATGTAAGAATGTTAAAAGAAAAATATCCTGGGGTTCCAGTAGTTTCATACGTGAATACCTCTGCAGAAGTCAAAGCTGAGAGTGATGTTTGTTGTACTTCAGCAAATGCAGTAAAAGTTGTAGAGTCGCTCGGTGTCGATAGAGTAATTTTTTTACCGGATCATTATTTAGCAAACTACGTTCAAAAAAATACTAAAGTGAAAATTATTTCATGGCAAGGAACTTGCATTGTGCATGAAAAATTTACTGGAAACGAGGTAAAAGATATTCGTGAAAATAATCCAGGAATAAAAATTATAGCTCATCCTGAGTGTCCACCTGATGTGATAAGCGCATCTGATTTTGCAGGCTCAACTTCAAGTATGGTGCGATATGTAAAAGAAAAAAAACCAAAAAAAGTTTTATTGGTAACTGAATGTTCAATGAGTGATAATATTCAGATTGAAAATCCAGATGTAGAATTCGTTAAACCTTGTAATCTCTGCCCATTTATGAAAAAAATCACATTAAAAAAGATACTGGATTGCTTGGAAAAAGAGAGTAATGAAATAAAAATAGGAGACAATATTGCTGCAAGAGCAAGAAAATCAGTAATAAGAATGGCTGATATTGGTCGTTAGATCAGTGCAAAAATTAAATTCAAAATATATTAATCATGTTGTTAGAAAAGCCTTACGGGAAGATTTAATACCAAAAGGTGATATAACCACTAATCTTATCTCTTTTAAAAACAAAAAAGTGAGAGCAAAAATAATTGCTAAACAAAATGGAGTAATTGCTGGATTAGATTTTTGTAAAGCAGCCTTTAAACTAACAGGAGGTGAAGCCGTATTCTCAAAAAAAATATCTGATGGTGCTAATGTGAAGAAAAATAAAGTTATAGCGATAATCAAAGCGAAAAAAAAAACAATCTTAACTGCGGAAAGAACCGCATTGAATTTTTTGAATCATGCCTCAGGTATAGCAACTTTAACAAATCAATTCGTGCAAAGAGTTAATAAAAAAACTAAGATCTGTTGTACAAGAAAAACAACCCCTAATCTGAGATTATTAGAAAAGTATGCCGTTAAGAAGGGCGGTGGTTTTAATCACAGATTTAATCTTAGTGATGAAATATTAATAAAAGAAAACCATATTAACTCGTCTGATAATTTAAGAGAATTAGTCAAAAAAGCCGAGAGAACGAAAAAGATTGTTACTGTAGAAATTGAAAATATAAAACAACTTAAAAAAGTAAAAGATCTAAAATTTAAAAGAGTTCTTTTTGATAACATGAGCTTAAAACAATTGAAAAAATGTTTAAAGATATGTAGAAAAAATTTTCAGACTGAGTACTCTGGAAATGCCACACTAATTAACGTAAGTAAGATATCAAAAACAGGAGTAAATAGGATTTCAGTTGGTGCACTAACTCATAGTATAAAATCCTTTGATAGCTCTCTTCTGCTATTTAGATAACTCTGCTTGAGCAGCCGCCAGTCTTGCGACTGGAACACGAAAAGGTGAACATGAAACATAATCAAGACCTGTTCTTGAACAAAACTCTATACTTTTTGGATCTCCACCGTGTTCTCCACAGATACCTAATTTAATTTTTTTATTACCTTTTCTTCCCCTAGATGATGCAATTTCAACGAGTTCTCCAACTCCATTTTGATCAATACTTACGAAAGGATCTAACTCAAAAATTTTATTGTCGATATAATTGTTTAAAAATTTCCCAGAGTCATCTCTGCTTATTCCTAATGTTGTTTGCGTTAAATCGTTAGTTCCAAAACTAAAAAAGTCAGCGTATTTAGAGATTGCTTTAGCTTGTAAAGCTGCACGAGGCAATTCAATCATCGTACCTACCATATAATTTAGTTTAATATTATTTTGTTTTTCAATTTCATTTGCAATTTTTTTTACTAAAGCTCTTAAAATTCTTAATTCAGAGTCAGTCGATACAAGTGGTATCATTATTTCGACAAATGCAGATTTTACTTTTTCTTTATTAAGCTCAACAATAGCTTCAAATATTGCTTTACATTGCATTTCATAAATCTCTGGAAAAGAAATACCAAGTCTACAACCTCTGTGGCCTAACATTGGGTTTTCTTCGTGAAGTTCTGAAATTCTTTCTTTTATCTCCTTTGCAGACAAGTTTAATGATCTTGCGACATCATCTATGTCTTTGTCTGCTTTTGGTAGAAACTCATGCAGTGGAGGATCTAATAATCTTACAGTAACCGGCAAACCCGACATTATTCTAAAAATTTTTTTAAAATCCTCTTTTTGATGAGGTAATAATTTTTCTAGAGCACTATCTCTATCCTCTTTGGACTTTGATATAATCATTTGTCTTACTGATAAAATTCGCTCTTCATCAAAAAACATATGTTCTGTTCTACATAGACCGATACCTTCAGCACCAAATTCCCTTGCGGTTTTACTATCTACCTCAGTTTCTGCATTTGTTCTTACTTTGAGTTTTCTAAATTCGTCAGCCCATTTCATTATAGTGGAGAAGTAACCAGATATTTCTGGTTTGACTGTAGGCACCAATCCCTTCATTACTTTTCCGCTACCACCGTCTATCGTTATAACATCCCCCTCATTTATTATTTCATCGCCTGCTTTAAATTGTTTAGCATCATAATCAATTGTGATTTCACTTGAACCTGAAACACAAGGTCTTCCCATGCCTCTTGCTACGACAGCAGCGTGGCTAGTCATGCCGCCTCTTGCAGTAAGTATCCCTCTAGCAGCATGCATTCCATGAATATCTTCTGGTGAAGTTTCAAGCCTGACCAAGATAGTGTCTTGCATCATTCCATTTAGTTTTTCTGCCTCGTCTGCGGTAAAAACAACTTTTCCACTGGCTGCACCAGGTGATGCTGGTAAACCTTTTGCAATAATATCTTTGTTAACTTTTTCATCTAAAGTGGGGTGTAAAAGAGTGTCTAAAGAATTTGGATCGATTCTTTGAATAGCCTCTTTTTTTGAAATTAGTTTTTCTTTTACCATATCTACTGCAATTTTGATTGCAGCTTTTGCTGTTCTTTTCCCTGATCTTGTTTGGAGCATCCAAAGCTTATTATTTTCAACTGTGAATTCAATATCCTGCATGTCCTTATAGTGCTTCTCAAGTGTGGTAAAAACTTTTGCTAATTCCCTGTAGACCTTTGGCATCGCCTCTTCCATTGAAGGTTCTGTTGAGTTAGAATTATGTTTAGCTTTTTTTGTAATGTATTGAGGTGTTCTTGTTCCTGCAACAACATCTTCTCCCTGGGCATTTATTAAAAATTCTCCAAAAAAGGAATTTTCACCTGTAGAGGGGTTTCTTGTAAATGCAACACCAGTTGAACAATCATTGCCCATATTTCCAAAAACCATTGCTTGAATATTAACTGCAGTTCCCCAATGATCTGGTATACGATTTAACTTTCTATAAGTTTTAGCTCTTTGACTGTTCCATGATAAAAAAACTGCACTAATTGCTCCTAATAATTGATCTTTGACACTTTGAGGAAAATTAATTTTTTTTTCTTTTTTTATCAGATCTTTAAAAGTAATTATTAAACCATCCCAGTCACTCTCATCTAAATCCGTATCTAAAAGTACACCTTTTGTTAATTTATAATTTTCTATAAGCTCTTCAAACAAGTGGCCGTCTACCCCAAGAACAACATTACCGTACATTTGTATGAATCTTCTGTAGCTGTCTTTAGCAAATCTGCCGTTAGAGGTTTTTTTCTTTAATCCCTCAACAGTTTTATCATTAAGTCCAAGATTTAATATAGTATCCATCATGCCTGGCATTGAAATACGAGCACCAGATCTAACTGATACAAGCAATGGATTTTTAATGTCTCCAAAATTTTTTTTTGTTTTTTTTTCAATATTCTTTAATTCGTTTTCAATTTTTTTGATAAGATTTGGGGGTAATTTTTTTTTATTTTTGTAAAAAAGGTCACAAACATCTGTTGTTATTGTAAATCCAGGGGGCACCGGCAAACCCAATCTGCCCATTTCCCCAAGATTGGCTCCCTTGCCTCCTAAAATATTTTTTTTATTTTTAAGTTTTTTTGCTGACCTATCATCAAAACTGAATATCACTTTTTTCATTTAAGCCCTTCTAATTTTGAAAAATCAATGAAATTATCGAAAGTATTACAAAACATTTTTAATAATTCCAAGCGATTATTTTTAATGTCTTGATTTTCATCATTAACAACTACATTATCGAAAAAATTGTCTGTGGGTTCTTTTGTGTGTGACAACTTTATTAACAAATTTTCATAATCTTTATGACTCTCTTTGACAGTGAATGCTTTTCTAATCTCATTAATCCTCTCATACAGATGCTTTTCCTCTTCCTTTCTAAAAAGAACAGCATCAGGTCTACCTAAGATTTTTTTACCAGATTTATCTAAAATGTTAGCTGCTCTTTTGTAAGAATTTACGGCGTTAATGCCTGTTTCTTTATTTATATGCTTATTCATTAAGATTGTCTTTTTATATAAATCAAGAAAATTATTTCCTACATGAGAACTTATAGATGCTTCGATAATATCATTTTTAATATTTTTTTGTTTTAAAATATTTTTCATTCTTTCCTTTATAAAATCCAAGACTTCTTGCTCAGTTTTTTCATTTTTTATTATTACGCCTTGATCTTGATAAAGTTTTTTTGAATAGCTCAGCAAATCTCTTAATTTAAAAATTAATTTGTTCTCTATAATTATTCTTAATAAACCGATAGCTGATCTTCTAAGAGCAAACGGATCTTTTGAACTGGTTGGTTTTTCGTCAATTAAAAAAAAACCTACCAGGGTGTCAATCTTATCTACAATTGAAATGGAATAACTAAATGGTTTTTTAGGTAAAGGGGAGGTTAAACCTGTTGGCCAATAGTGTTCACTTACCGAGTTGGCTACATCCTGCTCAAAACCTTGTGAGATCGCAAAATATTTTCCCATAACCCCTTGTAGTTCAGGGTACTCACCTACTAAATCAGAGCACAAATCAGATTTTGAAATCGAAGCAGCTATTTGTATTTTTTCTTTATTAATATTAAAATCATCTGAAATTAACCCGGCTAAATGTCTTATCCTTTGGGTTTTATCATAAATTGTTCCAAGTTTTTCATAGAATGTTATTGATTTAAGATTAGCTATTTGCTTAATTAAATTCCTTGACCTGTCTTTATCCCAAAAAAATTTAGCATCAGAAAGTCTGGCTTCAACAACTCTTTTGTTTCCTTCGGTAATTAATTTTTTTTCATCTTTTTTGTTAGCAACAACAAAAAAATGATTGGTTAAAACCTCGTTTGTATCAAAAACAGGAAAGTATCTCTGATTTTTCTCCAAGGTTGAAATAATAATTTCTTGAGGAATTTTTAGATATTTTTTATCAAAGCTTATAAGAAGTACATTTGGTTCCTCTACAATATTCACTACCTCCTCTAAAAGCTGTGAATTTAAAACTTCTTTATAATTTCTTGATTTAGATATTGAACTAATTCTTTTTAGAATGATTTTCTCTCTTTCATTGTGATCAATGATAATTTTGTTGCTTTTTAAAAAAACATTATAATCCTTAAAATTTTTTATTTTTTTAGATTTCGAACTTAGGTCTTGTTCTAAAATAATATTATCAGTGGTTTCTAGATGATCAAATTTAAAGCTGAGCTTTTTGTTGTTAAACAGTGCTAATATTGACCTTAATGGTCTACCCCACATCAAATTATAATCTGACCATTTCATAGATTTTTTCCAACTAATTGAAGCTAATGACTTTAGAAGAATTTCTTTTAAAAGATCCTCTACTAAAATATTTTTTTCTCTGGTTTTAATAAAGTAAAAATTTCCCTTATCTGTATTTTTCTCAAATAAGTCCTCTTTTGTTATATTCTTTGCTTTTATAAAACTTTCAAGAATGTTGTCAGGCGAATCAACTTTTGGGCCTTTAATCTCCTTTGATAAAATTTTAATTTTTTCTGGAAGATCTGTAATATTTAAAATTAATCTTGTTGGTGAAGAAAAAATTTTTATATCTTTGTATTTTAAGCTTTTTTCATCAAAAGATTTTTTTACAAATAATTTCAGCTGGTTTCGTGCACTAATTTGTAATTTCGGCGGTATTTCCTCACTATAAAGTTCTAATAAAAGTTCAGCCATAATTTATTCTTGTGAGCTTAACCAAAGTGATCCACAACCTTTTGCTAATTCTCTTATTCTAGCAATATATCCAGTTCTTTCTGCTACTCCAATTACACCTCTTGCATCTAGCAAGTTAAAAATATGACTTGCTTTTAAACATTGATCATAAGCTGGAAGTGATAAATTTTTGTCTAACAAAGATTTACATTCTTTTTCTGTTTCTTCAAAACTTTTTAAAAGACTTTCGGTATTGGCAAACTCAAAATTATAAGCAGAAAATTCTTTTTCAGCTTGAAAAAAAACTTCTTTATATTTTACCCCTTCATTATTCCAATCTAAATCGAAAACATTTTTCTTACCTTGAATAAACATACATAACCTCTCGAGACCGTAAGTGATTTCAACTGGTACTGGTTTACACTCAATTCCTGTCATTTGTTGAAAATAAGTGAACTGAGTAATCTCCATTCCGTCACACCAGACCTCCCAACCTAAACCTGCCGCACCGAGTGTTGGGCTTTCCCAATCATCTTCGACAAAACGAATGTCATGATTTTTAACGTCTATACCAATCGAAGATAAACTTTTGAGATATAAAGATTTTATATTATTTGGAGAGGGTTTAATAATTACTTGGAACTGATAATAATGTTGTAATCGATTTGGATTTTCTCCGTACCTTCCATCCGTTGGTCTTCTTGAGGGTTGCACATAAGCCGCCTTCCATGTTTTAGGACCCAAAGACCTTAGTGTGGTAGCCGGATGAAAGGTTCCTGCTCCAACTTCCATGTCGTAAGGCTGTAAGATTACACATCCATTTTTGCCCCAAAATTTTTGAAGATTTAAAATTATTTCTTGAAAAGAAATAGAATTAAATTTTTTTTTTACTCTTTTTTTTACAGGCATTTATAAACCAAATTTCTGCCACATCGCCTTTTCTTCAATCATGCTTGTGAGTTTTTCAACTGGATTTTGAATAGATGAAGATAACTTTCTTGCGATGAATCCTTTTTGTTTTTCGAAATTTTTTATTATTACCTTATCACCGAATTTTTCTTTTAATATTTGATCTGCATTTCCAATTCCGTCGATCAAACCCAGATTAAGTGAAGTTTTTCCAGTCCAAAACTCACCTGTGAAAATATTATTTTTTTCAGGATCTTTTAATTTAGAGCCTCTACTTTTTTCGACAATTTTGATAAAATCTGCATGTAATTCTAATTGAATATTTTTTAATCTTTTCACATCCTCTTCTTTTTCTTCAACGAATGGATCTAAAGTGCTTTTATTTTTTCCAGCAGTATAAACTCTTCGTTCTACACCAATTTTTTTTATAAGATCTTTAAATCCAAAAGAAGCTGATATAACTCCAATTGATCCAATTATGGAACTAGAATTCGCATATATTTCGTCCCCAGCACAGGCAATAAAGTATCCACCAGATGCCGCAACGTCCTCTGCAAATACAATTACTTTCACTTTATTTTTATCGGCGAGCTGTCTTACGTAACTATAAATTAGATGTGATTGAACCGGTGAGCCTCCAGGAGAATTTATTGAAATAGCTACATGTGATATTTTTTTCACAGAAAAAGCTTTTTTTAAAATATCTCTCTGATTTGCAAGGTCAATTCCTTGCTTAAACCTTCCAACATTTCCAATTATGCCAGACAATCTTACGTGAGGTATAACTTTTTTTTTATTAAAAATTGAGAACATAAACGATTAATAATAGAATTTTTTGATCAATTACAGAATTAAATTTAGTTACTTATGACGCTACCATAAGTTGAATTGAAGGTGCGTCACCAAGGTTCAAAAATAAAATTTATTATCAAAAAAATCAATTATAAGTATTACATGGGATCAGTAATACCTCTAAAAAAAACAGTAAATTCAGCATACCTGGAATTAAGAGATTTGTTAAAAGAAAAGCTTTCAAATGTTGAGGGATTAATAAAACTTAAATTGAGCAGTGAGGTAGAATTAATCAAAAAAATGAGCGATCACCACTTAGACTCGGGAGGTAAAAGGCTCAGGGCAATGCTAACTCTAGGTTCTGCAAAAATCTCAGGTTATGACTTGGGTAACAGAGATGTAAATTTAGCTGCTTGTGTTGAGCTGATACATTCGGCAACACTTCTACATGATGATGTGATTGATGAAAGTGATCTTAGAAGAGGGATAAAAACAACAAACTCACTTTGGGGAAATCAATCCTCAATACTAGTCGGAGATTATCTATTAAGTAGATGTTTTGAAATTATGGTTGAAGATGGTGATTTAGAAATTCTAAAACTGTTATCTTCGACCTCATCTAAAATAGCACAAGGAGAAGTTTTACAATTACAGCATAAAGGTGAAGCAGATTTACTTGAGGAAAACTACATCAAAATTATAAATTTAAAAACAGCAGCCCTTTTTTCTGCAGCAACAAGAACAGGCGGCTGTTTAGCTGGGAGTAATCTTAAAGAAAAAAATGCACTTGAAAGTTATGGTAAAAATTTAGGTTTAGCTTTTCAAATTGCAGATGATGCATTAGACTATTATGCAAAAGAGAGAGTTTTAGGAAAAGAAATTGGTAAAGATTTTTTTGAAGGAAAAACTACTCTTCCATTAATAATTGTTTTTCAACGCGCAGGTAATCAGGAAAGAGAATTTTTATTGGAAACATTTAAAAAAGAAAAAAGATCTTTGCAAGAATTTAATCAAGTATTATTATTAATAAATAAATATAAAGCAGTTGAGGAGAGTTTTAAAAGAGCAGAATATTTTGTAAATGTTTCAAGAGATGCTTTGGCTATTTTTGACGACAGTCATGAAAAAAGAATTTTGCAAAATCTATCAAGTTTTAGTTTAAAAAGATCTTATTAAGGATATAAAAGTTCTTTAGTCCATCCATCTTTTATTTTTTTATAACTCAATCTTTCGTGAATTCTGCCCTCCCCGTCTAACCAAAATTCTATATTATCTGGTTTAAGTCTCCATCCAGACCAATGGGATGGTCTAGGAACTTCTTTTCCTTTCGGAAATTTGCCCTCATATTCAATAATTTTTTTTAAAAAGTCTTCTCTTTTACCCAACACCTTAGATTGATCGGAAGCCCAAGCTCCAATTCGATTTTTGTAAGGTCTTGAATTATAATATTCATCTGCTTCTTTAGCATCTACAATTTCAACAGCACCTGAGGCTCTTACTTGTCTCCTTAAACTTTTCCAATGAAAACACATTGATGCCTTTTTGTTTGCTTTTAGCTCTTCTCCCTTTTGGCTTTTTAAATTAGTATAAAAAACAAATCCTTTTTCAGAAATTCCTTTTAGCAATACCATCCTTACACTCGGCTGATTGTTCTTATCTGATGTTGCTAAAGCTAGTGCGTTAGGGTCGTTAATTTCACTTTCCTTTGCTTTTTCGTACCATAATTTGAACAATTCAATAGGATTGGTCACTTCTCCGAAGCATTTATCAATACCTAATGAATTTTTGCCATTTTTTTGATTCATATATTCTTTAAAATAATTTATACATTAAATATCTATGTCTTTTAATACTTTTGGAAAAATTTTTAGGTTTACTACATGGGGCGAGTCGCACGGCCCTGCTATTGGCTGTGTAATTGACGGTTGCCCTCCAAATATTAGTATATCTGAGAGTGATATTCAAAAAGATATGGATAGAAGGAGACCCGGGCAATCTAAATTCACAACCCAGAGAAAAGAAAGTGATAAAGTGAATATACTATCAGGTGTATTTCAAGGAAAAACAACTGGGACACCTATCTCAATATTAATTTACAACGAAGACAAAAGATCGCGAGACTATGAAAGCATTAAAGACAAATTCAGACCTGGTCATGCCGATTTTACGTATTTTAAAAAATATGGAATAAGAGACTTTAGAGGTGGGGGTAGACAGTCAGCAAGAGAGACAGCTTCTAGGGTTGCGGCAGGAAGTATTGCAAAAATAGTACTCAAAAAAATTATAGGTCCAAAATTTAAAATTATTGGTGGAGTGACACAGCTAGGTGTTCTTGGTTGTAACATTAATAATTGGAATGATAGTGAAATAAGAAAAAATCCTTTTTACTGTCCTGATAAAAACTCTGTTAAAATTTGGGAAAAGTATCTTACTGAAATCAGAAAATCTGGATCATCATGTGGAGCTGTAATTGAAGTCAGAGCTAGAGGAATTCCAGTTGGACTTGGGGCTCCAATTTACTCAAAATTAGATACTGATATAGCGGCAGCATTAATGAGTATAAATGCAGTCAAAGGTGTTAATATCGGAGCAGGCATGGGTTCGGCTTTTTTAAGCGGTGAAGAAAATTCAGATGAAATTAGAAATGCATCAGGACGAATAAAATTTAAATCAAATAAAGCGGGGGGAATATTGGGAGGAATATCTTCTGGGCAAGAAATAATTTCATCTTTTGCGGTAAAACCAACTTCCTCAATTTTAAATTCTAGGGAAACTGTGACAAAGAAAGGTAAAAATACAAAAATTTCAGTCAAAGGAAGGCATGACCCTTGTGTTGGTATAAGAGCAGTTCCTATTGGAGAAGCGATGATCGCTTGTGTCTTATTAGATCATTTTTTAATGAATAGAGCGCAGTGTGGTTAAAAGGAAATTTTATTTTTATTTTTTGCAAAAATAACATTTGATTTCAAGGCCTCATTAATCTTAAAGGCTATTGACTCTGCATCTAATTTGGCAAACTCATACATCTTCTCTGGAGTGTCTTGATCTATAAAAATATCTGGCAAAGTTAAAGATCTAAATTTAAGACCTTTGTCAAAAATACCTCTATTAGATAAAAGTTGCATTACATGTGATCCAAAGCCACCTACTGAACCTTCCTCAATAGTAAAGACGAGTTCATGGTTAGTTGAAATTTCCATAATTAATTTTTCGTCCAATGGTTTCGCAAATCTAGCATCAACAATTGTAAGATCAATGCCTTTCCTTTTAAGAATTTCGCTCGCTTTTTTACATTCATGCAACCTTGCACCAAAGTTTAAAATAGCAGCATGTTTACCTTCCGTGATGACTTTGCCTTTACCTATCTCTAGAACTTCGTTTAAATTAGGCAATTCTAAACCAAAACCATTTCCCCTGGGATACCTAAAGGCAGAAGGTTTATTGTTTATGTTTACTGAAGTGTTGATCATCCTGACTAACTCTGCTTCATCACTGGCAGCCATGACTATAAAATTTGGAAGTGTGGCTAGATATGTAATATCAAATGATCCCGCATGTGTAGGGCCATCAGCGCCCACTAGCCCTGCTCTATCAATAGCAAAACGCACAGGTAATGATTGTAAGGCTACATCATGTACAACTTGATCATATGCCCTTTGTAAAAAAGTAGAATAAATGGCTGCAAAAGGTTTGTAACCTTCTGTCGCCAATCCAGCTGCAAAAGTTACTGCATGTTGCTCAGCGATACCAACATCGAACATTCTATCAGGAAATTTTTTTTCAAATAAGTTTAAGCCAGTACCAGATGGCATTGCACCAGTGATTCCAATAATTTTTGTGTCTCTTTCTGCATGTTTTATAAGTGCCTCTGCAAAAACTTTTGTGTATGAGGGTTTAGTTGATTTACTTTTATCTTGCTGACCTGTCGTAATGTTAAATTTAGAAACCCCGTGATATTTGTCCCCTGATATTTCAGCAGGTTTATAGCCTTTTCCTTTTTCGGTAACGGCATGAATTAAAATTGGTCCGTTATGATTTGAGTTTTTTACATTATCTAAAATTTTTACTAGGTAATCTACGTCATGACCATCGATTGGACCAATATAATAAAAACCTAACTCACTAAATAAAGTCCCCCCAGAAACTATTCCTCTAAGAATATCCTCTGCTTTACCAGCTTTTTGACTAAATCTTTTTGAAAAAGCTGAAGTTATTAATTTAATTGTTTCTCTAAAACTAAAATATATTTTTCCAGACAATAGCCTAGCTAAGTATTTACTCATAGCTCCCACAGGTTTAGCAATAGACATGTCATTATCATTGAGGATTACAATTAATTTTGATTTCAGAGCACCTGCATTATTCATAGCCTCATAGGCCATACCAGCACTCATTGCACCATCACCGATTACTGCGATCACATTATTATTATCATTAGATAATTTTTTTGCTACTGACATTCCTAAAGTAGAAGATATAGATGTAGAGCTATGTGCGGCCCCAAATGGATCGAACTCGCTCTCAGATCTTTTTGTAAAACCCGATAATCCTCCACCTTTTCTGAGAGTTCTTATTTGTTTTTTTCTGCCAGTGATTATCTTGTGAGGATAACACTGATGACTAACGTCCCAAACTAATTTATCTTTTGGAGTGTTAAAGACATAGTGTAAAGCAACAGTTAACTCTACCACTCCTAAACCAGCTCCCAAATGACCTCCGGTTTCAGAGACTACATCGATAAGTTCTTGTCGGAGCTCATCAGAAAATTGTTTTAGTTGGCTTTTATGAAGTTTTCTTAAGTCTGATGGAAAATTTACTTTATCTAATAACTTTGTCATTAATAATTTCTTTTTGTAATAAAATTAATTATATTAATCAAATCTATAGCATTTCTTCCATGTTTTTTTAATTTACTCAATATCTTTTTTTCAAGACTATTAACAAATTTTAAAGATCTTTTGTATCCTAAAAGACTAATTAGAGTTTTTTTTCCTTTTTTTATATCTTTATTTGTTAATTTGCCTGTATTTTTTTTGGTACTTGTGAAATCTAAAAAATCGTCGGTAATTTGAAACAAGAGACCAATATCTTCACCAATTTTTTCAAGCTTTAAAATTTCTGAATTATTTTTTTTTGCAACAATACCAACTGAACTAAAACAGAAGCTGAATAACTTTCCTGTTTTTTTTCTTTGCATATCAATAATTTGATTAAGATTTCTTTTTTTATTTTCAAATTTTAAGTCAAGATCTTGGCCCCCAGCAATACCAGTGTGACCTGAACAAATCGCTAAAGATTTTATTAATTTTATTTTTAATCTATCGTGAAGTTTAAATTTTTCATCTGATAAAAATTCAAAAGCTAACGTAAGCAAAGAATTTCCTGCAAGAATTGCAGGTGCCTCTCCAAACTTGACGTGTGTAGAAAGTTTACCTCTTCGAAATCTATCATCATCCATACAAGGCAAATCATCATGTATTAATGAATAAGAATGAATACACTCTACAGCTGCGCAAAGATAAAAAAGTTTGCTTCTTTTTAAATTAAAAATTTTCCCCATATCTAAAATTAAATTTGATCTGATTTTCTTTCCGCCAGATAAGAGACCGTACATCATGGGAGTTAAAAGATTAGTTTTTTTTTGTT
Source organism: uncultured Pelagibacteraceae bacterium (assembly GCA_902546795.1). Lineage (GTDB taxonomy): Bacteria > Pseudomonadota > Alphaproteobacteria > Pelagibacterales > Pelagibacteraceae > Pelagilacustribacter. Next base: position 34,598 of record CACCLK010000005.1, on the reverse strand, counting down.
TCCTCAAATAATTTTTTAGAAAAATATCAATTAGCTTACCATTTTTGATTAATTTTTTATTTAACATTTTTTTTTGTTTTTAGTGAAATTTCTTTAACTTTTTTTCTAAACAATAAATCAACGTGTTTATTTAATTTTATTAGTCTATCGTACTCCTTGATATGATCCTCTAAATTAGTATCTGAGCTCTCTAATTTACTTAAAATCTTGTTTATTTCCTCGCGAGCCTCTTTTAGAGATTTACTTTTAATATCAGCTGGAATATTTTCAATTTTCATTAATCTTATAATATTAATTTATGAAGAAAATCTATTCAAATATAAATTTATTAAAAAAAAATACCTTTATTAAGGTCATAAAGCTACTTAAAAAAAAACATATTGTAGCTTTACCTACTGAAACTGTGTATGGGTTGGCTGGTAATGCATATTCTAAGTCAGCGGTAAACAAAATTTTTAAATTAAAAAAAAGACCAAAAAAAAATCCGTTAATTGTTCATTACTTGAACTTAAAGAGCGCACAAAAGGATGTATGCTTCAATGAAAATTTTCTTAAACTTTATAGAAAGTTTTGCCCCGGCCCTATCACTTTTATTTTGAAAAGAAAACAAGGATCAAAAATTAATAATTACGTTTCATCAAATTTAAATACAGTAGCAATAAGATTTCCAAAAAATTCTAGAACAAGAAAAATTTTAAAAAAATTAAATTTTCCATTAGCTATGCCTAGTGCAAATAAGTCAAAAGGAATCAGCCCTGTTAGCCCTGAAGATGTTTATGATGAATTTAGAGATAAAATAAAAATTATAGTTGATGGAGGTAAATGTAGAATAGGCTTGGAGTCCACAGTTGTTGACTTAAGTGATAAGATCAAAATACTTAGACCAGGATATATTTCATCAAATGATATTAAAAAAACTTTAAAAAGAAAGGTAGATTTAAATAAAAATCAAAAAAAAATTATATCTCCGGGTATGATGAAATTGCATTATTCTCCTGGAATCCCAGTGATATTGAATCAAAAAAAAGCTGGAAAAAATGTCGCTTTTATTACGTTTGGAAAAAAATATAGTAATTCAATTAACAATTTTAATTTAAGTAAAAAATCTAATTTGAATGAAGCTGCTAGAAATCTTTACAAAGTATTAAGGGAGATTAAAAGTATGAACTTTAAAAAAATACACGTTGTAAAAATACCTAATATAGGGATAGGAGTTGCTATTAATGACAGACTGAAACACGCGGCTAATAAAAAATGAAAATTGAAATAAAGAATATATCCAAAAAATTTAATGATACACACGCTGTTAAAAATTTAAGTTTTGCTATCGAAGAAAACAAAACTTTAGGCTTACTTGGCCCAAATGGATGTGGAAAGACTACTTCTATTGGAATGTTTTTAGGTCTAATTAAACCCACTTCCGGAAGTATTGAAATTGACGGTATTGATATTAATCATGCAGATAGAACAGAAATTCTAAGTTGTATGAATTTTGCTTCACCTTATGTTGAACTTCCGAAAAAATTAACTGTAAAACAAAATTTGGAAATTTATGGCAGGTTATACGGTGTAAAAAAACTTCAGGATAGAATTGATGAAATCGCAAATGATCTTGATTTAAATTTATTTATAGATAAAAAAAATGGTGAATTATCATCGGGTCAGCGAAATAGGGTCTCTTTAGCTAAATCTCTTATAAATAAACCAAAAATATTATTCTTGGATGAACCAACTGCAAGTCTAGATCCAGACATCGGTGATTTTGTAAGAAATTATTTAGATTATTATAAAAAAAATAATGAAATTACTATTCTTCTTGCTTCTCACAACATGAACGAAGTGGAGAGGCTTTGTGATAAAATCATTATGATGAAAAGTGGTGAAATTGTCGATCAAGGAACTTGCGAAGAATTAATAAATAAACATGGAAGAAAAAATTTAGAAGAAACATTTTTAAAGATAGTGAGGGAAAATAATAAATGAATTGGAATAAAATTTTTGGGCTTAGCCTCAGACATATTTACTTAATAAAGGGTTCTTTTCCAAGAATTCTTGATTTAATTTATTGGCCATCGATACAAATATTTTTATGGGGATTTATATCCAAATTCTTTACTTTAAACTCAACTTATTACAATGATACTGTTGGAATAATATTAACGGCAGCAATTTTGTATGATTTTTTGTTTAGATCAAGCATAAGTTACAACATGATGTTTTTAGAGGAAATTTGGAGTAGAAATTTTACAAATCTATTCATTGCTCCAATTAAACTTAAAGAAATTATATGCGCCTTGACGTTAACAGCGATAATAAGAACTTTAATTGGAATGGTGCCTGCAGTGTTAATTGCAATTCCTCTTTTTGGTGTTTCAATTTTCAAATTGGGAATTCCTTTGTTATTATTGCTTATAAGTTTATATATCTTTGGGGTTACGCTGGGTCTATTAGTGACTTCTGGTTTGATAAGATTTGGACCATCTTTTGAGAATATTGCATGGGCAAGCTTATTTTTTTTAGCTCCCTTAGGTTGCATCTATTACCCTATTGAAATTCTACCTCAATGGTTACAGATGATAGCAAAATTCCTTCCTCTTGTTCATATTTTTGAAGAAATGAGAAATATTTTAATAAATAATTTGATAAATTATAATCAACTATTTATAGCTTTCTTTATATCTTTTGCTTATTTCATTGCTGGTATAATAGTTTTCTATTTATCTTATTTTGGAGCAAGGGTTAGAGGAACATTAATTAATATGGGAGAATAAATGCATAAAAGAATTGCAGAAATAAAAAAAAATGAAGGCCCCCCAAAGGTCATAAAAAATATTTTTAATAATCAAGAAATTGAAAATTTCTTAAAACTTTACAGGGAACTGCCTATAACAGTTCATAATAAAAAACAAAATGTTATTAAAAAAAGGTGGCTACAGGATTTTGGAAAAGAAATGCAAAAATTATTTTATGAAAGAGTGAGCTCGATAATTGGCGATTTTAAAATGGATAATTTAAAAGATGAAAAAGGGGAAGATATTTATGGTCTTTTTCAGGAAAGTTATAACCCTATAGGATTGCATATAGATGGAGGTTTCAATTTTGAGGATCAAATCTATAAACAAACACTCATCCCTCTTACGCCGGTTGGCAGCACCGTAATTTTTAAAAATAGGTATTATGGAAAATCTACTAACTTTACTATTGATCAGAAAGAGCTTGAAAAAAAAGATCTTAAGTATGGACAGAATATAAGATCGAAGGATCATATTGGAATGTTTGGTGAGAAAGCTTTTGATAAAGAAATTCACAGAAAGTTTTTATCTCATGAAAAAATAGACAATTTAGTAGGCTTAGAAGTAGAGTTGATTTATAATTGGGAAGTTGGATCGCTTTTAACTTTTGATCGATCAAGTTTACATTGTTCGTCATCAGTCATAGATGGAAAAAAAATTGGATTAACAACTTTTACAAAAAGATAAGATGGCAATTTATGATTGTTTTCAATATTTTAATGAAGACCATATTCTAGACTTACGTTTAAATATTCTTAACAAGTCTGTTGATTATTTTGTTATTTCAGAGTCTACAAAAACACATCAAGGCAAAAAAAAGGAATTGAACTTTGATATAAAAAATTTTTTAAAATTCAGAAATAAGATCATTTATATCGTTGCGGATTTTGACGGCGATATTAATTTTAAAAATCATGAAGGAGGAGAGTCGATAATAGAAAAACATCAGAGAAATAAACTATATGAAGGTCTCAAAAACGCAGAAGATAATGATCTTATTATTTTGTCAGACTCTGATGAGATACCAGATTTAAACAAATTGAATACAATTAAAAAGACAACAAAATTCACAGCCTTTTCACATAAAATGTTTATGTATAAATTAAACTTACAAAACTTAAATGAAAGTAATTGGATTGGATCAAAAATAACACAAAAAAAAAACATATCATCTATGCAAAATCTCAGAGACTTAAAATTTAAAAAATACCCATTTTGGAGGATAGATAAATTTGGTTTACAAATAGTAAATGGCGGATGGCATTTTTCTTTTCTTCAGTCACCAGAGCAAATTGCAGAAAAGATTAAATCTTTTTCACACGGTGAATTTAACAAAAATCAATTTACAGATATTCAAAAAATTAAAGAAAAAATAATAAGTGGTGAGGATATTTTTCAAAGAGGTTTTGAATTAAAAAAAATATCTATAGATAACACTTTCCCAAACTATATAGTTGAGAATCAAGTAAAATTTTCAAAATGGATTGTCTGAAGTTGGTGCGCCCGGAAGGATTTGAACCCTCAACCTTCTGATCCGAAGTCAGACGCTCTATCCAGTTGAGCTACGAACGCAAATGACTATAATTTAAATTTAAATGAAAAATAAAACAATCAAATTTTTTACTATAAAGGAAGACGCTGGAAAGAGGCTAGATAAGTTGCTCACAGAAAGATTAAAGGATTTCACTCGATCCTATATCAAAAAAATAATTCTAAGTGATAATGTACAAGTTAATAAGAAAGTAGTAAATTCCCCATCAAAGAAAATATTTGAAAGCCAAAATATAACGGTTTCTTTAATTGAAGATAAGAAAATTGATATTAAGCCTCAAAAAATCAAACTAGATATTGTATTTGAGGACAATGATCTTATTATAATAAATAAGTCAGCTGGCATGGTCGTCCATCCTGGAGCTGGGAATCATAGAAATACTTTAGTAAATGCTCTAATTCATAAATGTAAGAATAAACTTTCCTCATTAAATGGAAGTTCAAGACCTGGTATTGTTCATAGAATAGACAAACAGACAAGTGGATTATTAGTAGTTGCAAAAAATAATTTCACTCATTCGAAGTTAGGGGAGCAATTTAGCAACCATTCCATTCAAAGAAAATACATAGCTTTGATTTGGGGTGTTATTAGACCCTTAAACGGTTCAATTGTAACAAAAATCTCAAGAAGTAAAAAGAATAGACAATTGATGGAGGTAAATGAATTAAGAGGTAAAAACGCAATAACAAATTATAAAACTTTAAGAGTTTTTAATATCAAAAATGTGCCAAGAATCAGCTTAATAGAATGTTCTTTAGAAACTGGTAGGACTCATCAAATTAGAGTTCATATGAAATATAAAAAAGTTAATTTAATAGGTGATCAACAATATGGTAAAAAAAACTTAATTTTTAGGAAAATTGATAAAGATTTTGAAAAAATTTTATATGCTTTTGACGGACAAGCCTTACACGCACAGTGCTTAGGCTTTGCTCATCCTAGGAACAATAAAAAGCTATTTTTTGAAAAAGGACCGCCAAGAAAATTTAAAAAATTGCTTAATTTTCTTGAAAAACTAGATGGTTGAAAAATAAAGTCTAAGCATATATCTAACATGCTATGAGCTCAGATAAAAATATCAAAAACCTACCCTCACCATCAGTTGGAGGTCTATCATTATATTTAACCCAAATTAAAAAATTTCCAATGTTGGATGCTGAAGAGGAATATACGTTGGCAAAAAATTGGAGAGAAAATGGAAATATTAAATCGGCTCATAAACTAGTAACAAGTCATCTAAGATTAGTAGCTAAGATTGCAATGGGTTACAGAGGTTATGGTCTACCAATTAACGAATTAATCTCTGAAGGAAATATTGGTTTGATGCAAGCGGTTAAAAAATTTGATCCAGACAAAGGTTTTAGATTAGCAACATATGCTATGTGGTGGATAAAAGCAGCAATTCAGGAATATGTATTAAAGTCATGGAGTCTTGTAAAAATGGGAACAACAACTGCCCAAAAGAAACTTTTTTTTAATTTAAAAAAGATTAAAAGCCAAATTGCTCCTGACCAAGAGGGAGATTTAAAAGACTCTCAAGTAAATGAAATATCAAAACGCTTAGATGTAGATAAAAGTGAAGTTGTGAATATGAATAGAAGGATGATGGGTCAAGAAAAATCTTTGAACGATCCAATTAAATCTGAAGGAAGCACTACTGAATGGCAAGATTGGCTAGTAGATGATAGTTTAGATCAAGAGCTAATTATCTCTCAAAAACAAGAATATGAGGATAAAAAAGATCTTTTAAATAATGCAATTAAAATTTTAAATCAGAGAGAAAAAGAAATCATTCAAGCTAGAAGGCTAAGTGAAAATCCTAAAACCTTGGATGAATTAAGCAAAAAATATAAAATTAGTAGGGAAAGAATTCGTCAAATTGAAACCAAAGCTTTTGAAAAACTACAAAAAAGCATGATAAATGCATCAAAATCAAAAAACTTGATTTCAAAATATTAAAAAGGATTTTCAATAAGTATAGTATCTTCTCTTTCAGGACTTGTTGAAATACTTGAAACTTTTGTCTCAATGAACTTTTCAAGTTCATTAATATATTTTTTAGCATTTGGTGGTAGTTTATCAAAATTCTTTATTCCTCTTGTAGAAGTCCTCCAGCCTTGAAAGCTTTTATAAATAGGCTTCACTTTTAACTGATCTTCAACAGCGGCGGGAAGATAATCTATTTTCTTTCCATCAAGTTCGTAAGCTATACAAATTTTTATTTCTTCTAATTCATCAAGCACATCAAGTTTCGTAAGAGCTATACCATTAATACCAGAGATTTTTATTGTTTGGCGAACCAAAACTCCATCAAACCAGCCACATCTTCTTTTTCTACTTGTTACAGTTCCAAATTCTTTTCCTCTACTTCCGAGCAGTTCTCCAATTTCATTTTTCAACTCTGTTGGAAACGGTCCCTCTCCTACTCTAGTAGTATATGCTTTAGTAATGCCTAAAACATAATTAATCGTGTCCAAGCCGCATCCAGAACCAGTAGCGGCTGATGATGCAACTGTATTTGAAGAGGTTACGTATGGATACGTGCCATGATCCACATCTAACAATACGCCTTGCGCTCCCTCGAAAAGTATTTTTTTATTTTCTTTCTTAAAGTCTGATATTTTTTTCCATACTGGTTTTGAAAACTTTAAAATTTCTGGAGCTATTTTTAAAAGATCTTTTTTTAATTGTTCTTTTTCAAAGATTTTCTTGTTTAGACCTTTTCTTATTGCATTGTGATGAGACAAAACTTTTTCTAATCTCTGATCCAGATTTCTCTCTGAAATTAAATCCATTACTCTTATAGATCTTCTTCCTACTTTATCTTCGTAGGCAGGTCCAATCCCTCTTCTAGTAGTTCCAATTTTTGACTTTCCTGCTGCATCCTCTCTTATTTCATCCATTTCTTTATGAAAAGGAAGAATAAGATTTGCAGACTCAGATAATATTAAATTTTTTTCATCAACTTCAACACCTTTTGATCTAATTTCTTTAATTTCTTCAAGAAGTGCCCATGGATCAACAACAACACCATTTCCAATTATTGAAATTTTATTTTTTCTGACTATACCAGATGGTAATAATCTAAGCTTATAAGTTACCCCGTCTATTACAAGAGTGTGACCTGCATTATGACCACCTTGAAAACGGATTACAACATCTGCTTCACTGGATAACCAATCAACAATTTTTCCTTTTCCTTCATCACCCCATTGAGATCCTATAACAACTACGTTTTTCATTATTTAAATTTACCTTTAAGCTTTATCGAATTTAGATGATTTATTGGGCCATGTCCTTTTCCAAATTTTGGATTAGATCTTATAGATTGATTAACATATTTTATTCCAAGCTCACAAGATTTATTTAAGCTTTTTCCACATGCTAAAAAAGTTGTTATCGCGCTTGATAAAGTACATCCTGTTCCATGAGTATTTTTAGTTTCAATTTTTTTATTCTTAAACATTCTCATTTCTTTTTTGTTTAAAAAAATATCTAACATAATTTTTGATTTTAAATGTCCGCCCTTAAGTAAGATATTTTTTACACCCGAATTTATTAAAATATTTGCAGCTTTTATCATATCTTCTTGATTTTTAATTTTCGTTCTTGTAAGAACTTCAGCCTCTGGAATATTTGGAGTGATAAGATAGGCTTTTGGTATCAATTTTTTTTTCAGAGTATATATAGCATTATCATTTATCAATTTGAAGCCACCCTTAGAGACCATAACAGGGTCTAATATAATTTTTTTTGTTTTTACACTTTTTAAAGCTTTTAGCACTGAAAAAATAACTTCTGATGAATGCAACATTCCAATTTTTATTGCATCAGGTCTTATGTCTTTAGATGTAAATATAATTTGTTTTTCTATTTCTTTTGGTTTTATTGAAAAAACTGAATTCACTCCAGTTGTATTTTGTGCTGTTATAGCGGTAATTGCTGTCATAGCATAACCTCCTAACGCGGTTACAGTTTTTATATCCGCCTGTATACCTGCGCCACCGGAAGAGTCAGACCCCGCAATGATCAAAATTTTTGAGTTTGGTTTCAAATTAATTTATTGACCTTTTTATTATCTTAATACATTTTAAGATAGTTTTTTTATCATAAGACTCTGCCATAATTCTAATTTTTGGTTCTGTTCCAGATTTGCGTACTAAAATTCTTCCTTTTTTACCCATAATTTTATGTGCTTTTTTTATAGAATTTTTACAATTTGGTTTAGTGATTACATTTTTATCTCTGACCCAAACATTCTCTAAAATTTGTGGTAATGGTTTAAATACCTTTAAAAGTTCGCTGGCCTTTTTTCCTTTTCTTAAGGCAAATAAAACCTCTAATGCAACAAGCAAACCATCGCCAGTGGTTGCGAATTTTCCTAGAATAATATGTCCTGATTGTTCCCCGCCTAAATTGTAATTTAATTTTTTCATTTTTTCTTTCACATATCTATCGCCAACTTTTGATCTTGAAAACTTTATTTTTTCTTTTTTTAAAAATTTTTCTAACCCAAGATTAGACATTAATGTTCCAACTACTCCTCCTTTTAAAATCTTTTTTGCCTTCCAACGACGGGCCAACATTGCAATAATCTGGTCCCCGTCAATAATTTTGGCTTTTTCATCACACATTATTATCCTGTCTGCATCTCCATCAAAAGATATTCCTAAATTTGCTCTAAGCTTTTTAACAGCATATTTAATTTTAGAAGGATGAGTTGATCCACATTTGTAATTAATATTGAGCCCGTTTGGTTTTATTCCAAGGGAAACAACTTTGGCGCCTAGATCTTTTAGTAGTTTGGGAGCAGCCTTATAGCTTGCACCATTTGCGCAGTCTAAAACGATTTTCATTCCTTTAAGATTAAAATTACTTGGAAAATTACTCTTTAATATTTTAATATACCTTTCATTTCCATCTTCTAATCTTTTCACTCTACCGAGTAACTTTGGATTGGTAAGTTGTTTTGTATTTTTTGCATCAATTAATTTCTCTATTTTTTTTTCTATTTTATCAGATAATTTCATTCCATCTGGCCCAAAGAGTTTTAAACCGTTATCATAATAAGGGTTGTGAGAAGCAGTGATCATTATACCCATATTTGCTTTCATGGTTTTTGTGAGCATTGCAAGACCATTTGTAGGTAGAGGCCCAAGAGTAAAAACATGCATCCCTCCTGATACTAATCCAGAAACGAGAGCTGGCTCTAGGGTATAACCAGAGAGACGAGTATCTTTTGCAATAATTGCTACTTGTTTTGTTTTTTTTTGATTTTTAAAATATGTGCTTGATGCTAAACCAAATTTAAAAAACTTTTCTCCAGTTATATTTCCCTTATTAACTGTACCCCTTATTCCATCTGTTCCAAAATATTTATTTTTCATCACTTAAAAAGAATTTTTCTAAATACCTTGATGCTTTGATTTATTTCATTAACATCATGTATTCTAAAAATTTGGACACCTTGAGATACTAAATATAATACCGAAGCCACTGTGCCACCAATTCTTTCTTTGCTGTCATTTGTTCCTGCAATTTGATTTATAAATCTTTTTCTTGATGTTCCAATCAAAATTGGAAAACCAAGAGTATGAAACAAAGAAATTTTAGAAATTAAACTCAAATTATGTTTCAGTGTTTTACCAAATCCTATACCTGGATCTAAAATTATATTTTTCTTTCCTGTTTTCGATAATTTTTTCTCAAAAAAATCATATATATCCAGAAGGACATTTTTATATTTTGGATTATTTTGCATATTTTGTGGATTTCCTTTCATATGGTGAATTACCTTTGCAACTTTAAAGCGTTTTAATCTATCTAAAGCATCTTTGTCAAAGCTATACCCTGATACATCATTAATTATATCAACACCGCATTTAATTCCATCCAGCATAATTTTTGATTTTCTTGTATCAAGTGATAAAGAGACTGTATTAAAATTTTTCTTAAAATTTTTAATAATATGCTTTATTCTTTTCCACTCTTCTTTTTCAGAGACGGTAATTGATCCCGGACGAGTAGACTCACCACCAACATCAATAATTTTTGCTCCTGAATTTATCATTTGATAAATGTGTTTAGTTGCTTTTTTATTACTATTAAATTTTCCTCCATCAGAAAAACTATCTGGTGTTAAGTTTAGAATGCCCATAACCGAAGGTTCAAGAAAATTGATATTTTTTAAAAAATTTTCTCTCTTAGAAGAAATTTTTTTTATATCTTTTTTTACTTTCGCTTTGATTTTTCTATCTAATTTTTTAATTTTTTTGATATCAATAACTTTAGAACTTACGTTATTTTTTAATTTGGAAAGAATTTCAACACTTGTAAAAGCAATTTTTTTATTTCCACAAAGAGGTAGTCCCTTTTTATTTTGAATGAGTTTTGCAGCTTCTTTTCCGTAATGAAAATTACACGCCCTAGTGTAATATTTTTTCATTAATTTTTATAAAGCTGGTTTTGGTTTTAAACCAATTGTATCTATTACCGATGTTTCGGATTTATCTTCCTCGTTTTCATCTTTAAAAGATCTAGTCGGCTTCACGTTTTTTAGTATAAGATCTCTAATTTCATCACCTGAAAGAGTTTCGTAGATTAGTAAAGCTTTGGCAATTTTGTGTAGATCGTCTATTTTTTCATTAAGAATTGCTCTTGCTCTTTCATATCCTTTATCAACAATTTTTTTCACTTCAGCGTCAACCTTTCTGGCAGTTTCCTCTGACATATTTTGCTGCTTTGTTACAGATCTTCCTAAGAAAACTTCTTCCTCGTTCTCGCCGTATGCAATTGTGCCTAATTCTTTACTCATTCCATACTTTGTAACCATATTTTTTGCCATTTTAGTCACCATATCAATATCTGACGATGCTCCAGAAGTTACTTTGTCGTGACCAAAAATAATCTCTTCAGCTATTCTTCCCCCCATTGCTACTGCTATATCTGCGTGCATTTTTTCTCTTGAAACTGAAAGCTGATCTCTTTCGGGCAACCTCATCACCATTCCTAGCGCTCTTCCTCTAGGTATAATTGTCGCTTTATGGATTGGATCAGAAGCTTTCTCATTTAGAGCGACGATCGCATGTCCGCCCTCGTGATAGGCGGTTAATTTTTTTTCATCCTCACTCATAACCATTGAACGTCTCTCTGCACCCATCATTACTTTATCTTTGGCATCTTCAATGTCTGACATTGTAACCACCCTTTTATTTTTTCTTGCGGCTAATAAAGCGGACTCGTTCACGAGATTCGCCAAATCGGCTCCGGAAAAGCCGGGAGTGCCTCTAGCAATCGTTCTTAGTTTCACGTCAGGTCCAATATTTACTTTTTTAATATGAACTTTTAAAATTGCTTCTCTACCGATTATATCTGGGTTTCCAACTACTACTTGTCTATCAAATCTTCCCGGTCTTAATAAAGCTGGATCTAAAACATCTGGTCTGTTTGTTGCGGCAATTAAAATAATTCCCTCATTTGTATCAAAACCATCCATCTCTACCAAAAGCTGGTTAAGCGTTTGCTCTCTCTCATCGTTTCCACCTCCTAAACCAGCACCTCTGCTTCTTCCAACAGCGTCTATCTCGTCAATAAAAATTATACAAGGTGAATGCTTTTTACCTTGTTCAAACATATCTCTAACCCTTGAAGCTCCAACTCCAACGAACATCTCTACAAAATCAGATCCAGAGATTGAGAAAAAAGGAACATTTGCCTCTCCAGCAATTGCTTTTGCTAATAATGTTTTGCCTGTTCCTGGAGGACCAATCAACAAAGCTCCTTTTGGAATTTTTCCACCAAGTCTACTAAATTTTTTTGGGTCTTTTAAAAATTCAACAATTTCTTCTACTTCTTCTTTAGCTTCCTCAACTCCCGCAACATCATTAAAAGTAACTCTTCCTTGAGCTTCGTTTAATAGTTTCGCTTTTGATCTACCAAAGCCCATGGCACCACCTTTGCCTCCTTGCATTTGACGCATAAAAAATATCCAGACCCCAATTAGAAGCAACATTGGAAACCAAGATAGCAGGATACCCATCAGTGAGGGCATTTTATCTTCTAAAGGGGCAGCGACAATGCTAACACCTTTGTCTGATAGTCTTTCAACTAAATTTGGATAATTAGGTGAATAAGTGGTAAAGTTATTTCCATCCGACATTACGCCAGAAATATTATTACCCTGAATTTTGACTTCAACAACTCTCCCGTTATCAACCTCTTCTAAAAATTTGGAAAATGAAACAGTATTTTTGGTTGACCTATTTTTTTCAGGGTCCTGAAACATATTGAATAACCCCACTGATAAGAGGATTATTAAAGCCCACATTATTAGATTTTTTAAATTCATAATTAATAAATAAGTATTTTTTTAATTGTTACAAGTATAATAGGACAATTAATAAATTGTAAATATGACATTTTTTGACATTTTTAAGAATAAATTTGGATTTTATGTCTCTCTTTCCAAAATAATCTGTTTTTTGGACTTTTTTACTATACAACCCCCTAAAGTAAGCTTCATTTCTTTAGAAGATTGGATCTGACTCACTACATTCAAAATTTTTTTTGACCTTGGCGGATAGTACGTTTTAGACTGATTTTTAAAAGCCATGCTCAATATCTTAAATTGTATTTCCTTCTCTTCCCCTAAAAATCTTTTTAAATCAATTGTGATATAATCTTTTTTCTTATCAACAATTTTCGAGAAAATTTTTTCAACATAAATATTAATAGTATCTCGAGAAGATCTTAAATTATTTATAGATTTAATTATTGCGTCATGTGTTAATCCATACTTTTCTAAGGAGTTTTTTAAAGAACGAACCTTTGTTCTTAAATATTTTTTATTAAGATTACTAGGATCTTTAATATATGTTCCAAAAATTTTTTTAGATACAAATAATAAATCTTTTTTTTTAAAGTCCAACATTGGTCTTACAAGTTTTATATTATTATTAATTTTAGTTTCCTTCTGCATTGAGGAAAGACCTTGTACGCCACTACCTCTAGAAAGTCTTATTAAAAAGGTTTCAATTTGATCGTCTTGATGGTGCCCAGTAAATAAGTGTAAAGCTTTTTTCTTTTTACAAAACTTTGTTAGCAATGAGTATCTTATATCTCTTGCTTGGCTTTGTAAGTTTTTTTTAATCTTTATATGATTTTTTAAAATTGTTAGATTGATACTTATTTTTTTAAGATTTTTTTTTACCTTGATCGCTTCTTTATACGAGTTTTTTCTTATTCCATGATCAACTAGAACAAAATATATTAAAAAATTTTTTTCTTTTTGATAGTGTTTTGCGAAAGCCGATAAAGCTAGGCTGTCTGGTCCTCCTGACACAGCTACAACAAATCTTTTTTTAGTTATATTTTTTAGATTTTTTTTAAATTTTTGAAATAAATGAGAAATTCTATTGTTTGTTAAAATTATCTCTTTAAGATTTTTTGCAGTTGAATTTTTTTTGCTCATACTGAGCCTTTTGTAACACAGACTTACTGGCTTTTGGGTATTGTTTTTTTATACCAGCAATCATTACACAGCCCTGATCTTTCTCACCAAGTTGAACCATTGTAATACCTAATTTCAACAAATTATCTGGAGCCTTTTTGCTTTTAGGATAATTTTGATATCCATCCAAATAAGCTGAGGCTGCATCTGAATAAAGCTGTCGAATTCTAAACGTTTCCCCATACCAATATTGTGCGCTACCAGCTAAATCATGTCCTTTATTTTTTTCGATAAATTCTTTTAATGCAAATTCTGCAGTTTCATAATCTCCAATCTTCATAAAATTAATTGCGAACTCATACTGCTCTTTTGGAGGTCGATCTGGCAAAAGTGAGTCTCTCTCGGCCTCTTCAGTTATAACTGTACCCACTGAGTCAACAGAAGTAACTGCTTGTTCTTTAGGTAAATTTGATGTTGAGTAGCCAGGTGTAGCTCCGAAGTCTTGTGCTTTAGATGTTCCAGCTAAAGGTTTTTCTTTTTTTTTAGCTAATTTTTTTTTACCACTTTTTTCTAAATTTCCTGACTCTAAATCTGAAATTCTTAACTGAGTATCGGATTGAATTTTGGTTACTCTTTTTGATAATTTATCTATTCTAAAATTAATTTCTTCAAATTTATTTGTTAATGATCTAAATTGTTCTTCAATATCATTTAATTTTAACAAATGTTTCGCAAGTACATCTTCGTTTAAACTACTAGAATTTGTTGATCTAACAATGTCTGATTTTTTATAAACTGCTTTTTCTAAGGTCTTTAAGTCTTGTGAAATAATTTGTATCTGGTCTATAACAGAATCAATTTTATCATCAGCATGGACAAATATTGTAATATTGAAGAAAATGGTTGCTGCCAGCAAAGCTAATAATAATTTTAATTTTTGAATCATTTTAGATTTTTATTTACACAAAATGGCAAAAAAAAGACCCCCACGATTTTATCGTAGGGGTCAGAAATGTATTTTTTACTTATTAATTTACTTTAACTGTTACGGATCTTCTATTTTGAGACCATGCTAGTGGGCTAGACTCTGTATTCACTGGTCTTTCTTTTCCGTAACTTATAACTGATATTCTTTTACCTGAGATACCATAAGTCATTAAATAATCTTTTGCTGCGTTAGCTCTTCTTTCACCTAAAGCTAAGTTAAATTCTCTAGTTCCTCTTTCATCAGCGTGACCTTCGATTGTGATATTTAAACTTTTATTTTTTCGTAAAAAAGTTGCTTGCTTACGTAAAGTTTCTCTAGATTTAGTTGTTAATGAAGATTTGTTAGTTGCGAAAAAAACTCTATCCGGGACACCCTTAGCTAAGAATTCTACAGTGTCTCTACCAGTGTAAACGTCACCGTCTAAATCACCTGATTTTTTTGCTGTAGAGCAGGCGCTCAATGCGATAGTAGCAAATAATATTAAAAGAACTTTTCTTAAATTCGTGTTAAATTTCATATTTCCCCTTAAGTTAGTGTTTGCAATATTTCAAATTCTAAAAGATTATTCAAGCTTAAATTACATAGAAAAAACCTCACTTTGATAGCAATGAAGACCAAGATGGGTCAGAAGCATCGGTTTCTGTCTTCATTTTCCTCTCATTATAACCCGTGATATCAATTGACCATAATTTCGCTGTGAACCCCTCTCCTTTAGGACCAGATTTGGTCTCTCTGTAAAAAACTAGGACTCGTCCATTCGGTGACCATGAAGGAGCTTCTTGATAGAAATTTTCGGTTAAAAGTCTTTCTCCTGTTCCGTCAGCCCTCATTACCCCAATATAAAATTTACCTTTTCTAACTTTGGTAAATGCAATCAAATCTCCTCTTGGTGACCATACCGGAGTACCATAAATACCTTTTCCAAAAGAAATTCTTTTTAAGTTTGACCCGTCACTTCTCATAACATAAATTTGTTGCAAGCCACTCCTATCGGAGTTGAAACAAATATATTTTCCATCTGGTGAGTAAGATGGAGATGTATCAATTGATGAGTGATCTGTAATTCTCTCAACAATTCTTGTGTCTAGGTCCATGGTATAAATATCTGAATTTCCATCTTTTGCAAAACTCATGATAATTTTTTTTCCATCTGGAGAAAATCTCGGGGCAAAAGTCATACCTGGAAAATTTCCAACTACCTCTTGATTTCCAGTCTCAATATCTAATAGATAAACTCTAGGTAAATTTCTAAAGTAAGACAAATATGTAACCATTTGATTTGTAGGATTAAATCTTGGAGTTAGAACAAGCTCATTACCTAAAGTAAGATATTTAGTATTAGCTCCATCTTGATCCATAATAGCTAATTTTTTTACTCTTTGATTTTTCGGACCAGTTTCTGAAACATAAATAATTCTTGTATCAAAATAACCTTCCTCTCCAGTTAGCCTTTCGTAAATTTTATCAGAAATTATATGCGCTACTCTTCTCCAGTTTGACGGTGTTGTGGTAAAAGCTAGGGCGGTCATTTCCTGAGCTGCGGTCAGGTCCCAAAGTCTAAACTCAGCTTTTAATTTTCCTCCTTTTACTAAAACTTTTCCTGTTACCAAAGCTTGGGCTTTAATCAATCTCCAATCTTCAAATCTCGGTTTTAGATGAGCTATGTCTGGTTTTTGAACAAACGCTTCCTTTTTCAAGGGATTGAATAAACCAGTTGATTTAAAATTTTTTTCTATTAACTCGGAAATATTTTCACCAAGTTTTTTTATTTTTACATCATTTAAATTTTCTGATTTCACATCCACATGAAGAGGTGAAACAGCTATAGGGAGCGGGTCAAGATTTCCCCGTGTAATATCAACTTCGATCAAAGCGAAGGAATTTTTAAAGAAAAGTAATGGAATTATAATAAATGATAAAATTCTTTTCATATTAGCCTTGTAGCATTTCTGTTGGATCAAAATTTAATTGAATATTTTTCCATTTTTCATAGCCTGTGGGAGGCACTTTTAAAGGCTGACAAAGCCTTACTGCTCTTAATGCACTTTCTGCAAGTATCTTATAAAATTTTTGCCCAGGTCTGTTCATTCGCTCGTGATCTAAAATTTCTGATTTCAAAATTGTACCATCTTTTTTTAACTCAAGTTTAATTCTTACTAATAAATTTTCATTAAATGGTAAGCCTAAAGGAACGCTCCAGCATCCAAAAATTTGGGCTTTAAGAGCATCTTCTTCCGAAAGACTTAACCCAGTCGCAAAAGAGTTTTTAACACTACTTTGTGTCAATTTGTTGGATTTATCTTTTTTTATTGCCTCTTCCTCCTTGGCCTTATCAATTAAAGCAGCAATTTGATTAGTATCGACTAATTCCTTTTTTTCAAATTCGGATGACTGTCTTATTTGTGGTTTTATCTCTTCAGGATTCTGTTTTTTTTTAACAAGCTCTTTCTCTTCTTTTTTTTCGTTCGGTAAAGGTATTCTGTCAGGCTTTTCTTTTGCTTTAGCAGCTGGAGGCGCTTGCTCTGAAACAACTCTTTTTTCCTCTTTCTTAACATCTTCAATTATTTTTCTCGCCTTAGGCGCATAAGGGATATTTGTTTTGTCTGATATTTGAATAAAATCTACTGAGACAATTGGAGGTAAATCAATTGGATGTCTCGCCATAAAAGGTAGGCTAAGAGCTGTGAGCAAAATTACGACTATGTGAAAAAAAATAGAGTAAAATATACTTTTAGTCATTAAAATTAACTTTTGTAAGGTTCAGAGATCAATGCAACTTTTGAAAAACCAGCACCTGACAAAGTTCCCATAACTTCAAGTACTCTTCCATAATTAATTGTTTTGTCTCCCCTGACGTAAATTCTTGTATCAGTTCTATTTTTTGCTATTGCTAGAAGTTTAGGAACGATCTTATCATAGGAAACTTTATGTTCTTGAATAAAAACCTCACCTTTTGAATTAATAGTTATTGTTAATGGTTCTTGATCATCCGGTAATGAGTCGGCTGCGGACTCGGGTAAATCAACTTGTACCCCTACCGTTAAAAGTGGGGCTGTTACCATAAATATAATTAACAACACAAGCATCACATCAACAAATGGAGTTACATTAATTTCGCTCATGGGTTCTCTTTTTGAGCGATTTAATTTAAATGACATTGAATTAGATTATTGAGATAAGGCGTTTACTAAAATTTTCGATTCTTGCTAAATATAATTTAGAGTCATTGCTGAACTTGTTGTAGGCTATCACCGAGGGAATTGCGGCCAAAAGTCCTAATGCTGTAGCAAACAAAGCTTCGGCAATACCTGGTGCAACAATTGCCAAACTTGTATTTCTAGAAATTGCTATTGATTGAAAAGAATTCATTATTCCCCAAACAGTACCAAACAAACCAATAAAAGGTGCAGTTGCTCCGATTGTTGCTAAAAAAATGAAATTTTTTTCAATTAATCTAAACTGTTTTTCTGTTGAAATTTCTAATATTCTCTCAACTCTTGCTATTTGCACAGACGAGGATTTTGATTTTGTTTTAATTAACTCGACCATTGCATCTTTAAAGATAAGTGTTGCAGGATCCTGGGACTTTGAAGGTAAACTATTATTAAAACTTTCAGCAGACTTAGCTTTCCAAAACTTATTCTCGAATTCTATCGTTGATAAATTTATTTTTTTAAAGAGTTTCTGCTTATTAAAAATAATTGCCCATGAGTAAATAGATGCAGCAATCAAAATTATTATCACGGTTTTCACAACAAAATCTGCTCTTAAAAATAATTTTAAAAGAGAGAAATCGGTTGCGCCACCAAGGCCTACAACTTGAGAAGCTATTTCTTGTTCCATACTACTCCTTACGTTTAGATTGTGTCATGAATTAGACATAATAAATTAAGTACTATCTTTATTAGTTTATTTTGGGTTTTGAGAATTTTGAGTTTCCTCATAATACAAGGCAATTAATATTGCGTCAGACTTATTGACATCTTTTTTTTTTGATAATTGATTTGAGAGGCCTGGATATATTTGTATAGCTTTTGTCCTACTTGCATCTTTAGATGAATTAATTAGTTCAAAATGTTTTTTCCATTTTGAAGGTCTTACGAAATAAATTGGCAATCCTAATGCTGCACAAACTCCTTTGATTGCTCCAAAAGTTTGTCCAAAATTAAACATGCTTGTGACACCTTGTCCTGGCATAGCATTAACTTGTTCTACTACAACAACTGAATTTTCCAAGTTTTTAATATTATTTTTTAAAATATGTACAAGCTGGGCACTATTCAATTGTCTTTTATTCTTTTTTCCTTCTGCCATAACTGGCATATCAAATAAACAGTTAACTTTTTTCCTTTCTAATATTGCTATTGCCCCATTTAGACCTGGATCTATTCCGATAATAATCATCTATTGTTTTTACTTTTGTAGTCCGCAAAAATTCTTTGCACATCGTCATTATCATTTAATTCATCAATTAATTCTTCGATTTTTTTATTTTGAGATGGGGATAAATCTTTATAGTTTTGGGGTCTCCACTCTATTGCAGAATATGAGATATCGCTTAAACTCTTTTCTAAATTGCTCTTGACTTTGTAAAGGTCATCTTTTGGGCATAAAATTTCATGATAATCCTCCTTGCTAACACAATCTTGTGAACCTGAGTCTATCGCGAGATCAAGAATTTTTTCTTCGCTTATAAAATCTCTCCTTATCTTTATTACACCCACATTTTTAAACATATGAACTGTTGATCCATTTTCGCCTAACCGGCCACCATTTTTTTGAAGTATGGTCCTGATTTTTGATGCTGAACGATTTTTATTGTCAGTTAAAGTTTCAATAATTAAAGCTACATTAAAAGGTCCAAAACCTTCATAACGAAGATTTTGATAATTATTTGAAGATGAAATATTAGATTTGTTAATTGCTCTTTCAATATTATCTTTTGGCATATTAGATTGCCTTGCACTTTGTATAGCTGATCTTAATCTGGGATTAGAGTCAGGATCTTTTGCACCAAGTTTTGCTGCAACGGTTATTTCTCTGGATAGTTTTGAAAAAAGTTTAGATCTTTCCTTGTCCTGTCTGCCTTTTTTATGTTTAATACCCGCCCAATGTGAATGACCTGCCATAATAATTTATTTATTTAAATCTCCTCCGTACATCACCTGCTTAATATTTTTTGCTAAACCAGTCTCTTTATCTGCATTAACGATAACACCTGATATAGTTGCTTCTCCCGTTGAAGGGAAGTGAGGTTTTGTGTCTTTTTTTTTTAAAAATTTCATTATTGAATTATTTTTATCCATTCCAATAACTGAATTGTAGTCACCACACATACCTAAGTCAGTTTGGTAGGCTGTTCCCTTTTCTAAAACCCTTGTATCAGATGTAGGTACATGAGTATGAGTGCCGACCACACAAGTGGCATGGCCATCAAAAAAATGTCCTAAGGCCATTTTTTCACTAGTAATTTCGCCATGTAAATCAATTATTAAAAAATCTGTATTCTTTTTTAAAATAATTTTTTTTTTAAGTCCTTCGGCAAATTTAAAAAGGTCCTCAGTTTTTCTCATAAATACATTTCCCATCATATTGATAACTGTTATTTTTTTTTTATCCATGTTGTAAACACCAATACCGCTTCCTGGCGATCCCTCAACTAAATTAGCAGGCCGTAGAAGTCTTTTTTCTTTATCAATAAATTTTACAGTTTCAGATTTATCCCATATGTGATTTCCTGAGGTAATTACATTAACGCCAATTTCAAAAAGACTGTTTGATATACTTTCGGTTATGCCCTTGCCATCATCAGCTGCATTTTCTCCGTTTACAATCGTAAAATCAATTTGGTTTTTTTGAATTAATTCTTTTAAATTTTTATTAAGAGCCAATTGACCAGGATTTCCAACAATGTCACCAAGTATTAAAAAATTCATTACAAAATTCCTTTTTCAGTTAAAATATAATCTAGTTTAACATCAGTAGAGTTAAAAGGAATTTTTTTAGATTTTTGAAAAGAAAATGCAATACCAATTTTTATCATCCGTTTATTTTTTTTTAAAGTTTTGCTCAAATATCTATCATAATAACCTTTGCCATAACCAAGTCTATTTCGATTTTTATCAAACGCTAACAAGGGTAATAACATTACGTCGGGAACATAAATTTTTTTACTTTTTAAGGGCTCTAAAGTTCCAAAAGAATTTACTTCTAAAGGGTCATTCAGGGACCATAAATGAAATTTCATTTGTTTATTTTGGTATATTTTCGGTAGCAAAAGATTAATGTTTTTTAATTTATTTTTCTTTAAAATATTTATTAAGTTTAGCTCAAATTTCATTGGATAATAAATTGATAAAAAAACCTTTCTAGTTTTTTTCTTTTTAAGAATAAAATTAATTGGTTGGAGAAAGTTCTTGCTTATATCAAAATATTTTTTTTTTCTAATTGAGTAAAATTTTTTTCTTAGACTATTTTTGCTTAACATTTACTGAATTTTTGATGACGATCCAGTTTTTTTGATAATTTCTTCAAGAGATTTAGCGGTTTTATCGAGCATACTTTCATATGAAACACTATTCTTCTCTATTTCTTTTTTTAAATCCTCTACTGCCTTATTTAAATCATTTATCTCGTCATCCTTATTTTCTTTATATTTTATTGCTAAAGATTTAATCTCAGAAAATTTATTAGAAACTTTTTCAATTTTTAGTTTTTGTTCAGAAACTCTTTTTTTAAGGTCAAAGTATTCATCTATTAGTTTTATAGTAGTAATGAGGAGAAGTTTGTTTTCTCCTATATTTCCCAATTTATCTTTTAATTGAGTATATTTCTTATCCAAAAAAATAGTTAACTCTTTTAAAGACTCTTCTTGACCATCGTCACAAGATAACAGATAGTCTTTTCCATTAAATTTTACATTTACGTTTGCCATTCATCTATCTCCTGAGCAAGATTTTCAGCTTCTTGACTTAGCTCATCTATGTCTTGATTAAATTTTTTCTCCAAATCAGCTTTTCTTTTTATTTCAATTTGTAATTTATTTATTTTTTCTTTCAAATATTTTTGTTCTAAAACTAGTTCTTTATTTTTTTTCTCAATCTCTTTTTTTTCTAAATTTAGTTGATTTTTTTCAGATATTAATTTTGAAAAATCAATTGATGAGTGTGAATAACCTGCGGCAAGAGTGCCTAGCTTATAGATAAGCTTATTTAAATTTTTTTCTTTTTGCTCAAAGTTGTTCATTAGTTATTCTAACATATTATTGATATACTTTCTTTAAGTCTATATAGGTAATTAAGAAGTGAAAATAAAATTAACTGAATTATCTAACGCAATAAGATTTTTATCTATTGATGCCGTGCAAAAAGCAAACTCTGGACATCCTGGTATGCCGATGGGTATGGCTGATGTCTCAACAGTGCTTTTTAAATACCACCTCAGGTTTAATCCTAAAAACCCCAGCTGGATAAATCGAGATAGGTTTGTCTTATCTGCTGGTCATGGTTCCATGCTTCTCTATTCAATACTTTATTTGACCGGCTACGAAAGTGTTTCGATCGATGATATAAAAAACTTCAGACAAATTAATTCAATTTGCGCAGGTCACCCTGAGTACCAAAAAAATTCTGGAATAGAAACAACGACAGGTCCTCTAGGTCAAGGGTTAGGAAATGCAGTTGGGTTAGCTATTGCAGAAGAGGTATTTAAAAAAAGATTTGGAGCTAAACTTATTGACCATAAGACTTATGTAATTGCAAGCGACGGAGATTTAATGGAAGGTATTAGCCATGAAGCAATGAGTTTAGCTGGCCATTTGAAATTGAAAAACTTAATAGTTTTTTTTGATAATAACAAAATTTCAATTGACGGACCTACAAAATTAAGTGTCTCGGACGATTACAAAAAAAGATTTCAATCTTACGGGTGGAATTATATTGAAATAAATGGCCATAACGAAAAACAAATAAACGCGGCAATTTTAAAAGCAAAAAAATCCACAAAACCTAGTATAATCTCCTGCAAAACAATTATAGGCTTTGGCTCACCTAACAAGTCAGGAAAAGCTTCTTCTCACGGTTCCCCATTAGGTGAAGATGAGATTAATTTAGTAAGAAAAAAACTTAAATGGAACCACTCTCCATTTGAAATACCAAATAACATTCTTACCGCATGGAGAGAGTTTGGTGAAAAAGGTGTTGAGTTAGAAAAAAATTGGAGAAATGAAGTTGATAAAAGTGATACAAAAATTCAGCAGCAGCTCACAAATCCTGAGAATTTAAATATACAAGAGTTAGATAATTTAATATTTCAAGAAAAAGAAAGAAACTTCAATGAGAAACCTGAGCTTGCAACAAGACAATGCTCTATGAAAGTCATCGAAATATTGAAAAAAAACTTTACTCAACTTATTGGAGGATCAGCTGATTTAAGTGGTTCTAACAATACTAAAACATCAAATTCTGAAGTAATTAATTCAAAAAGTTTTAAAGGTAATTATATTCATTATGGAGTGAGAGAGCATGGAATGGCCTCAATAATGAATGGATTGGCCTTATATCATAATGTTATACCATATGGAGGTACTTTCTTAATTTTCTCAGATTATTGTAAACCCTCCATAAGACTTTCTGCATTAATGGGTTTAAGAGTAATCTATATTTTTTCACACGATTCAATTGGCCTTGGAGAAGATGGACCAACTCACCAACCTGTTGAACAATTAAGCGGTTTAAGAGCTATTCCGAATTTAAAAGTATTTAGACCTGCTGACATTAATGAGACCTTAGAGAGTTGGCAGTTGGCTTTAAAAAATTTTAGTGGTCCAAGTGCAATAATTCTTTCTAGACAAAAATTACCATATATCACGAGAAAAATTTCTAAAGAAAACAATTGTGCCTTCGGTGCTTATGAAGTCAATATAACATCGCATGACAATAAAGTTACACTGCTTGCTTCTGGATCTGAAGTATCTATAGCCCTAGAGGTTCAAAATAATCTAAAAAATGCTGGAATCGAGTCAAAAGTTGTTTCAATGCCATGTCATGAATTATTTGATGAACAAAATGATAAGTATAAAGAAAAAATTATAGAACAAAACAATTTAATAGTTTCAATTGAAGCTGGAAGTATTTCTTGTTGGGGGAAATATACAAAAAAAAATGATTTAAGAATAGGTATAGATAATTTTGGTAAAAGCGCTCCATTTAAAGAATTATATAATGACTTTAATATTAGTAGTAGTAAAATCGTTTCTCTCATTCAAAAAAAATTATTAAAATAGATAATTTTAAGATGAATAATTTAAATTTTTTTTCAGAGAAAATTAATGTTACTAACAAAAGAGTTATTGTTAGATTTGACCTGAATGTTCCCCTAAAAAATGGAAAAATTATAGATGATACACGAATAAAAATGGTTAAACCTTTTTTGGAAAAATTAATCAAGAAAAAAGCAAAAATTATAATAGTTTCACACTTAGGTAGACCGAAAGGAAAAAGAATTTCAAAGCTATCGCTTAAGCCTATTTATAATTATCTTATAAAAAAAACTAATTTTAGAATAAAATTTCATAAAGGATTATTTAGTAAAAAATTATTCTTACTATCAAAAAAAATTAAATCTGGTCAAATTTTACTTATTGAAAATATACGTTTTAATAAACTCGAGGAGTTGAATGATGCAGATTTTGCCCAAAGTCTCTCAAAACTTGGAGATGTATATATCAATGAGGCATTTTCATGTTCGCATAGGAAACAGGCGTCAGTTCATAAGATTACAAAATTCATAAGGAGTTATTGTGGGCCATTGTTTGAAAAAGAGATAAAGTCAATCAATTATTTAATTAAAAATAAAAAGAGGCCAATTACTTGTATAATTGGTGGATCAAAAATTTCAACAAAGATTGGTGTTTTATCTAACCTAATAAAAAACTCAGATAATTTAATTATTGTTGGAGCAATGGCTAATAATTTTTTAAAATATAATGGTTTTGAAATTGGAGCGTCTCTAGTTGAAAAAAAAACTAAAAATATTATAAGAAAAATTTATCTTCTATCAAAAAAACACAAATGTAAAATTTTAATCCCATTTGATTTTATGATATCTAAAAAGATGAATGGAAATTCAACTTACAGAAGTGAGAGTGAAATTGGAAATGACGAAATCATTCTTGATATTGGAAAGAATACTATCAACTCTATTAAAAAGTTGATTAATAGATCGAGAACTATTTTTTGGAATGGACCAGCAGGATATTACGAGAATAAAAAATTTTTGAAAGGTACTAGATCATTAGCATTATCAATATCTGAAAAAACGAGATCTAGGCAGTTAATTTCAATTGTTGGTGGCGGAGACACAATTGCAGCTATAAAAAAAACAAAAATAAAAACTATTTTCACACATTTATCAACAGCAGGTGGTGCTTTTTTGGAATCTCTTGAAGGAAAAGAGTTGCCTGGTATAAAAGTATTAAAAAGATAATTTTATGCAAATTGAAGAAATAGCTAGGCTTATGGTTTTGAAAGGGAAGGGTATACTTGCTGCAGATGAAAGCACAGGCACCATGGAAAAAAGATTGAAAAGTGTTAATGTTCCCTGCACTGAAAAAAATAGGTTAAGCTTCAGAGAAGCTTTATTTTCAGCCCCATCTATGAAATCAAATATAAGTGGAGTAATTTTATTCGAGGAAACTCTTAAACAAACCTCTAGCAAAGGATTAACTATACCAGAACTAATAAAAAAAAACGGTTCTATACCAGGAATTAAAGTTGACAAAGGAGCAAAACAATTAGCTGGGTCTCAAAATGAAAAAATTACTGAAGGCTTAGACGGATTGAGAGAAAGAATGGCAGAATATTATAAGCTCGGTGCAAGATTTGCAAAATGGAGAGCGGTATACTCAATTTCAAGTAGTCAACCAAGCGAACAATGTATTAAATCAAACGCTCATGCTTTAGCAAGATACGCTGCTATTGTTCAAGAGGCACAAATGGTTCCAATTGTAGAGCCAGAGTTGCTTATGGATGGGAGTCATTCAATTGACAAATGTTATGACGTTACAAGTAGAATAATAAGTGAATGCTATAAAGAATTAAAAATTCATAAAATAAATTTGAAAGGAACGGTCTTAAAACCAAATATGATTTTACCGGGAATGAATTGCAAACAAAAGTCTTCAACTGAAGAGATAGCAAAAAAAACTATTAAATGCTTGAAAAATAATGTTCCTAGTGAGGTGCCAGGTGTCGCTTTTTTGTCAGGGGGTCAAAGCGAAATAGAAGCAACCAAAAATTTAAATGAAATTAATAAAATCAATGACACTACTTTTAATTTTACATTTTCTTATGGTAGAGCATTGCAACAGTCGGCCCTGAAAACTTGGGCAAAGTCTATGAGTGAGACTACAAAAATACAAAAAGTTTTTGATCATAGAGCTAAAATGAATGGTCTATCCACTAAAGCGGAGTGGTCAGAAAATTTAGAAAAACAAGTTGCTTAATCAAATTGAAAAAATTCATCTATTTAATTTCACCAAATAGAATAAAAAAAACGTTCTACAAAGAGCTAGATAAGGTCCTTTCTGTAAAAAAAGTTATTTTTTTTCAGCTTAGATTAAAAAAAAATTCTGAAAAAGAAATAATAGAAATTTCAAAAAAAATTAAAAAAATAACCAAAAGACATAAAGTAAAACTGATTATCAATGATAGTATTAAAATTACGAATAAAGTTAGCGCTGATGGGTGTCATGTAGGTCAAAATGATACCATTATTTCATCTGCTAAAAAAAAATTAAAAAAAAAAATACTGGGTGTTACTTGCCATAACTCAAAAAAACTTTGTAAAATTGCTATAGAAAATAAAGCTGATTATGTTGCTTTTGGTTCATTTTATTTATCAAAATTGAAACCAAAAGCAATTAAGTCAAATCTTTCTATACTTGGTTGGGCAAAAAATAATTGCAAAAAAAAAATAGTAGCAATTGGAGGTATAAACGCAAGAAATTATAAAAAAGTTTTAAGCAAAGGTGCGAATTATATTGCATTATCATCTTTTATTTGGAATAACCCAAAATTCGAACCAAAAGAAGCTATAAAAAAATTTATATGAAAATTAATGCAAACGAGATTAAGCCAGGAATGATCATTGAACATAAAAACGATTATTGGAATGTTTTAAAGACTCAGCACGTTAAACCAGGTAAAGGAGGTGCTTTTAATCAAGTTGAATTAAAAAGTATTGTTAAAGGTACAAAACTTAATGAAAGATTTAGGTCAAGTGAAACAGTTGAAAAAGCTGAAGTTGATGAAAAAAAATTTAATTTTTTATATATCGACGGAGAAAACTGTCATTTTATGGATAATACAAACTTTGAGCAAGTTGAAATACCAAAATCAGTTGCTGGAGAACAGTACAAACTGCTAAAGGAAAATTTAGAAGTCACAATCTCCTTTATGGATGAAAAACCAATCTCTATTCTTCTTCCTAACAATATTGAGTGTAAAATAGAAAGCACTGATGCAGCAATAAAAAACCAGACTGCCTCATCTTCATACAAACCTGCATTACTAGATTGTGGATTAAAGGTAAATGTTCCTCCGTTTATTGAAAGTGGTGAAAAAATTATAATTGATACTAGAACATTAGAATATGTAAAAAGAGTTAACTCATGAGATTAAACTCTCCTCAAATAAATCTTTTAACTAAGGCTTGTATGAAAGCTTCTAGATCTTTGATAAGAGATTTTGGAGAAATTGAAAACCTTCAAGTTTCTACAAAAGCACCAGGAGATTTTGTATCATCTTCTGACAAAAAAACTGAAAAAATTCTTATAGATGAACTTCGTAAAGCCCATCCTGAGTATGGAATTGTTACTGAGGAATCTGGGATTATAAATAAATCTAATACCAAAAATAGGTGGATAATTGATCCAATCGATGGAACTTTAAATTTTTTAAACGGTATTCCCCAATTTGCTATTTCAATCGGTTACGAGGAAAATTATGAAATTAAGTGTGGTATAATTTTTAATCCAATTACTAATGAAATGTTTTTTGCTGAGAAAGGAAGTGGGGCTTTTTTAAATAATTCAAGAATACGAGTTTCAAATAAAAAAAAAATTGAAGATGCTCTACTGGTAACCGGTGGTCCAAAGCAATCGAGCAAAATAAAAGAAAAAATTTTTCAAGAATATGTTGATATTTCTAAAAAAGTTTCCAATGTAAGAAAGTTTGGAAGTGCAGCTTTAGATATGGCTTATGTTGCGTCAGGAAGGTTTGATGGATTCTGGCAAAGAGAATTAAATTATTGGGATATAGCTGCAGGTGTTATTATCATCAAAGAAGCAGGTGGATTTATTAATTTTTTTGAGGAAGATAAACAAAACCCTTTGAAAAAGAATATAATTGCCTCTAATTCAAATATTCATGAGAAATTAAAAGGCCTTATAAAAAAAAAAGATATTGAGTAAAAACAATTATTAATATAAAACTCCGTTCATGAAAAAAAACATACATCCTAATTATCATAAAATAAAAGTTGTGATGACTGATGGAACTGAGTTTGAAACGCGTTCTACTTGGGGTAAAGAGAATGATGTGCTGAAATTAGATATTGATCCTAAATCTCATTATGCCTGGACAGGAGGATCTCAAAAAATTTTAGATAAAGGTCGCGTAAGTAAATACAACAAAAAATTTAGCAATTTAAGAAAAAAGAAATAATTATGACTGAGTCTCCCTTCATGCCTAAAGCAACAGCTGTTTGGCTTGTGGAAAACACGACTTTAACTTTCAAACAAATAGCGAGATTTTGTAATTTGCACGAACTTGAGGTGAAAGGGATTGCAGACGGAGACGTGGCGAAAGGCATAAAAGCTTACAACCCAATCTTAGCAGGTCAACTATCTAGAGAGGAAATAGATACTTGTTCAAGGGATCCTAATAAAGAATTGTCATTGATAAAAAGAAACGAGGAAATAAAAGTAAAAGAGAGAAAAAAACCTAAATATACTCCTTTATCAAAAAGACAAGATAGGCCTGATGCAATTTTATGGTTGTGTAAAAATGCTTCAGACTTAACAGATGGACAAATTTCAAAATTGGTAGGAAGTACTAAAGGAACCGTGTCTTTAATAAGAAAAAGAAGTTATTGGAATTTTTCAAATCTTAAACCCCGTGATCCAGTTATTTTAGCTCTTTGTTCTCAAGAGTCATTTCAAAAAGCCTTGGACAAAGCAAAAAGAAGGGTTGAAAGAGAAAAAAAAGCAAAAATAAGAGCTGAAAAAAAACTTCAAAAAGAAAAAGACAACGAATTAAATCAATAAAACCAAGATAGTTTGATTATTGATCTATGGACAATTATCTACTTAAGTGGTAACTAGCCTATGTTTAACAGGAGGATTTTATTAAAATAGAAGTTAAAGATAATAATGTAGAACAAGCGATAAGAGTTTTAAAAAGAAAGCTTCAGAGAGAAGGTTTTTATAAAATAATAAAGATGAAAAGTAATTATGAAAAACCTTCAGAAAAGAAAAAAAGAATTAAAACAGAAAATATTAAGAGAATTAAAAAACTACAAAGATTAAAAAGTAGATATTAGTTTAAAAAGAATTTGGAGTTTAAATGCCGTCAGGTAAAATTAAGTGGTTTAGCTCAAAAAAGGGCTACGGATTTATTAAAGAAGATAAAACGGACAGAGATATTTTTTTGCATATATCAGAACTTGAGAATTCAAAGTTAAAAGTACTGAAAGAGGAACAGAAACTTAAGTTCGATATTAAAAAAGACAAAGAGAGATTGCAGGCGATAAATCTTAAAAAAGCCTAACTTATCGCGGGGTGGAGCAGTCTGGTAGCTCGTCAGGCTCATAACCTGAAGGTCGAAGGTTCAAATCCTTCCCCCGCAACCAAATTTTATATTCGAAATTTTGATTTTTTACTGTCTTCTAAGAAATTTTTAACGGTATTAATTGTCATTAATTTTGAGCTCATGCCAAATTTTTCTACTTTATTAATTACACTCGGTGGCATAGTAATAATATTACATCTAATCTGTTTTGCTTGAGTAAAATTATATGCCTCCCTTGTGCTGGCCCAAAGAATTTCAATTTTTTTAAAATCTTTTACTGCCTTAATACTCTGTTTTAATACTGGTAATGGGTCTTTTCCCTTATCAGCCATTCTTCCGGCAAAAATTGATAATATTGTCGGTGTTTTTTTATTTAGATTTTTTAAAACTTTTTTTATTTGCTCATAAGTATAGATCGCTGTTATATTAAGTTTTATTCCCTCAAAACTTAGCTTATTGATCACCTTTCCGCTAAATACCCCCTTAGAGTTTACTACAGGAATTTTTACATAAACGTTTTTTCCCCACTTATTTATTTTATATGCTTGATCAACCATTTCATCGAAATTATCTCCGAAAACTTCGAAAGAAATTGGTTTTTTTTTACATATCTTTAAAATTCTTTGTGAATAATTTTTATAATTTTTAGCACCAGCTAATCTCATGAGGCTTGGGTTAGTTGTAAAACCATCAACTATTCTCTTTTTATTAAACAATTTTATTGTTTTAAAATCAGCTATATCGCAAAATATTTTGGTTCTCATTAGTCTAAATTTTTAACAATGTCTTCAGTCATTTTTTTTTTTGCATCTGCAAACAACATTAGTGTATTTTCCTTATAAAAAAGTTCGTTATCTACCCCTGCATAACCTGGAGACAAACTTCTTTTTACAAATAAAACTGACTTACATTTTTCAACATCTAAAACTGGCATTCCGAAAATTGGGCTATTGGGATCAGTTTTTGCAATTGGGTTTGTTACATCGTTCGCTCCTATTACAAAAGCAACATCCGAGTTTGCAAAATCATTGTTGATATCCTCTAATTCAAAAACTTCGTCGTATGGGACATTAGCTTCCGCTAATAAAACATTCATATGACCTGGCATTCTCCCTGCTACAGGATGTATAGCGTAAGAAACTTTAATGTCTTGCTTTTTTAGTTTATCAACCATCTCTCTGAGTGCATGTTGCGCTTGGGCTACTGCCATACCGTAACCAGGAACAATTATTACTGATGAGGCATTTTTCATCAAAAAAGCAGCGTCCTCAGCGTTGCCACTTTTGACAGGTTTTTTTTCAACATTTTTTTTAGTTGCATCGTCTGTTGCTTCACCACCAAACCCACCGAGAATTACATTAAAAAAAGATCTATTCATACTTTTACACATAATGTACGATAAGATTGCACCTGAGGAGCCAACTAACGCTCCAGTTATTATTAAAGCGGTATTTTCTAGCGTAAATCCTATTCCTGCTGCTGCCCAACCCGAATAGGAGTTTAACATTGAAATTACTACAGGCATATCAGCTCCTCCGATTGGAATAATTAGAAGAACTCCAATCAAAAATGAAATAAGAATTATTATCCAAAATAAAGTGCTAGATTGAGATTTGCATAAAAAGTACACAAGTAGAAAAATTGATATACCAAATAATAAATTTAAGTAATGTTGTCCTTTAAATGTAATCGGAGATCCTGACATGACTCCTTTTAATTTTAAAAAAGCTATTATTGAACCTGAGAATGTGATCGCACCCACTGATGCACCAATTGACATTTCTATTAAGCTAGCTAATTTTATTGAGCCTACATCGCCAAGATTAAAAGCAATAGGATTTAGAAATGCGGCTATTGCGACAAAAACTGCTGCTAAACCGACAAGGCTGTGAAATCCTGCCACAAGCTCAGGCATAGCAGTCATTGGGATTCTAAAAGCAATATACGCTCCTATAGATCCGCCTAAAACTAAAGACAAAAGTACATAAGCTAATGAAATTGAAAAATTACCTACTGACAAAAAAGTAACTATGACAGCAATAAGCATCCCCATAATACCAAGGAGATTTCCTTGTCTTGATGTCTCTGGAGAAGACAATCCCCGTAAAGCTAAAATAAACAAAATTCCTGATATTAAATAAAAAGTAGCTGAAAGGTTGACTGAAATCATTTTTTATCTTTCTTTTTCTTTTTATACATTTGAAGCATTCTTTGAGTGACCAAAAAACCACCAAAAATATTAACTGCAGCTAAAATTATTGCCAAGAAACCAAAAGATGATGATTTATCGAGTATAATATTATTATTTCCTGCTAAAGCAGCTATAATTGCGCCAACTATTATCACAGAAGAAATAGCATTAGTTACTGACATTAAAGGGGTATGTAAAGATGGAGTTACACTCCAGACAACGTAATACCCAACAAATATAGATAAAACAAATATGCTCAGTCTAAAAATAAATGGATCAATTTCCATTATGATTTCTCCTGTACTAAGGTTTTATTGATAATCTCATCATCCATATTAATATTAAATTTTTGTTTTTCCCTACTATAAAGATTTCTTACAAAACTAAATAAGTTTTTAGAGTAAAGATTTGACGCAGTTAAAGGCAGCTTATTCATCAAATTTTTAGTTCCAATTATCTTTATGCCATTTACAGTATTAATTTTTCCTGATTCCGAATAGGCAGAATTACCTCCATTTTCAGAAGCTAAATCATATATTACCGACCCCGGCTTCATCAATTTTACTAATTCTTCATTTAAAATTCTTGGAGCAGGTTTGCCAGGAATTAACGCTGTGCATATTACAATATCATTTTTTTTCAGAGCTTCTTTCATAAGTTCTGCTTGTTTTTTTTTATACTCATCACTTGCTTCTTTCGCATATCCACCGGAAGTTTCTAAATTTTCTGATTGTTTTACTTCTAAAAATTTTCCGCCAAGACTTTCTACCTGCTCCTTTGAGGATGATCTCACATCTGTTGCAGAAACTACTGCGCCTAATCTTTTTGCGGTTGCAATGGCTTGTAACCCAGCTACACCCGCACCAATTACTAAAACTTTCGCAGCAGGGACTGTGCCAGCTGCTGTCATCATCATTGGAACGGCTTTTTCAAATTCATTTATAGATTCTATTACCGATCTGTATCCTGCTAAATTAGATTGACTAGATAAAACATCCATGGATTGTGCTCTTGTAATTCTTGGTAAAAGTTCCAAAGAGAAAATTTTTACTTTTTTACTTAAAATGTTTTTGATTTTTTTATTATCTTTTTTATTATTTATAATCCCTACAAGAATTGAATTTGTTTGGATATTTTTAATCTCATCCTCATCTGGACAATTTACTTTTAAAAGTAAATTATTTTTACTTAGTATTTCTTTTGATGTTTCTAAAATCTGAACACCATGTTTTTTAAATTCATCATCATTAATGCCTAAATGAGAAGCGTAATTTTTTTCTATAATAACTTTTAATCCTAAATTAATTATGTTTTTTGCTGAGTCAGGTGTAATTGCTACTCTTTTTTCTAATGTCAAATCCTCTTTTGTTGAGCCAATAATCATGATTTTATTAAAGTAAAATTACTGCTAAGGCGACTAGAATTAGTATAACAGCTAAAGTTGACCATAAGACTAGTTTGGTAAAAACAACCCAGGTTTTTTTTTGATCTTGATTATTCATTATTATTCGTTAACCCTGTCTTGCTTTGAAACGAGGATTCTTTTTATTGATAACGTAAACTTTTCCTCTTCTTCTAACTAATTTTGAGTTAAGGTCTCTTTTTTTTAGAGATTTAAGTGAGCTAGCTATTTTCATAATTTTTAAAGCCTGGCAAAGTCCTACTCTCCCATGTCTTAAGACAAAGTACCATCGGCGCTGAAGGACTTGACTTCCGAGTTCGGAATGGGATCGGGTATAACCCCTTCGCAATAATTACCAGGCGCAAATTTATAATATTTTTATTATTATATGTAAATACCCTTAAAACTTCCAAATACCAATAAATTGGTGGGCGTGATAAGAATCGAACTTATGACCTCTACGATGTCAACGTAGCGTTCTACCATTGAACTACACGCCCTTTAAATATTAGAAATCAGATTTAAATTTCTTCGTTAAAATATATTGTTTAATATTTTTTTCAAATAACATTTTTACCATTTTGATAAATGAGAAAGGTCTTTTAAAAATTGCCAAAATGAAAGAAAAAAATTTACTAAAATTTCTTTTATTTTCCAAGTAAAATAAATAATACTTAATATTATTCATATCTTTTACCTTTTTCCATAATTTATTTTTGTTAGAAAATTTTTGAATTTTAAAGGAATGAAATTTTAGCACGTTCATCTGAGCTTTAAACAATCTTGTTAATTTTGCGGATTCACTTTTTTCATGAAATACATGCGTTCCTAAAGGTTCATGTAAATAATGAAAAACTCCACCATGAAATGCAATTTTCAAAAAAAAATCGTAATCTTCGGCGGTTACAAAGATTTTTTTCTCATTAAAATTTATCTTATTGTTTATCAAAAAGTTTTTTTTTACAGATGATGCAGAAGTGCTATTTCTATTGCCAAAAAGTATTAAATTTTCATAAAAATTTTTTTCAAACGGACCATAGGACCAAAATTTTTTAGTATTATAAGTTTTATCCTCAACCCATTCATCATTACATATTAAATCAAAATTGTTGATTTTTATTAAATCATAAGTTTTTTTAAGTTTATCGTCTGACCAACTATCATCCGAGTCTAAAAAACAAATCCATTTTCCCTTTGCAATTTTTATTCCCAAATTTCTTGACTTTGCTATAATTCCTCTATTTTTATTTCTTCTATAAATAACTTTTTTCTTAAGTGTTTTAATAAAATTATGAGTTCCATCTTTGGAAAAATTATCGATAATGATTATTTCATAATTTTTATAGGTCTGATTTAAAACTGATGAAATCGCTACT
>CACCLK010000004.1 GCA_902546795.1 uncultured Pelagibacteraceae bacterium | reverse complement strand
CAAGATGAACGTTAAAATTTTCTTCCATTTGAACTCCCAACAAGTCAGTATTCAACCTTAAATTTTAGACTTTGGCAATCAAAAAGATCATCTTGGGCTATTTTTTTTTTAAGGGTTTTTAGGGTAATTTTTAAAAAAAAATTATAGAAACCCTATTGACACTTAATCCAAAATGAGACGTAAATTATTGAATTTATCTAAATTCTTTAAGCCTGTACTCCCAGTAACCTCTTTTGTCGAATGCTGCCTTAATCCAAATTTTTGTTTGATCATCATACCAAATGTCTGTGTTTAGCTTTTTATCATCTGATAATTTTTTATCTGATGAGCTAAAATTAAAATGTAAAGTCTGATAAGTTTTTTCGTCAACTTTAATATCTTCTTTGCCAATAAATTCTACATTTTGCTTGATTATCCTTCCTGATACAGCGCTGATTTGCGCTTTGGCCTGAACTATTTCATGGTTCCACCAAGTTCCAATGATATTATCAATGCTCGTCTCGCCTTTAAAGGAAGAGCCGTCAACTTTTAGGACATTTTTAGCGCTATCGCGCTGAATATTTACGTATTTTTCTTTTTTATTCTGGTTTGTTTTTGACTTGAAGGAGATAAACTTTCCATCTTTATAATTTTCCTCACTTTTTGCGTAATAATTGTATAGAACTATATTAAATTTCTTAATCTTGAAATATACCTCACTTTCTATTTTTAAATTATTTCCCTCATATATAAATTTGTATGTATGTTTACCAATTAGATTATTATTTCTAAAAAGATCGTATTCTAAATAATTCAAATTTTTATAATGACCTACATGTGCTGAAAGGTGAAGAATTCCAAGAAAATAGAATATAATTGAAAGTAAAAGTTTTTTCATATATTTTTAATTATGGAAACGAATAGTATTATTAACCAAATTGGAAATACACCATTAATAAAGTTAAAACAACCCTCAGAATTAACTAATTGTAATATCTACGGTAAGGCAGAGTTTTATAATCCTGGGGAGTCCGTTAAAGATAGAGCCGCTTTATTTATAATTAATCAAGCAATAAAAAATAAAAAGATTAAAAAAGGGGGAATAGTAGTCGAGGGAACAGCTGGAAATACTGGTATTGGTTTAGCTGTTGTTTGCAAAGAGTATGGTTTTAAGCTCAAAATTGTAATACCCAAAACACAGTCTATAGAAAAAAAAGAAACTTTAAAAAAACTTGGGGCTGAATTAGTCGAAGTAGAAGCAGTGCCATACAGCAATCCTAAGAATTACATAAAAATCTCAAAAAAAATTGCTGAGGATTTAGAAAAAGAAAATAAGAATGGTGTTATTTGGGCAAATCAATTTGACAATACTATAAATGCTGAAGCGCACATTCAAACCACTGCTGAAGAGATATGGACACAAACATCTGGAAAAGTAGACGGTTTTATCTGTGCAGTCGGGACTGGGGGTACTCTTGCTGGTGTTTCTATTGGCCTTAAAAGTAAGAATAAAAATATCAAGATAGGACTTTCTGATCCTATGGGATCTTCATTATACTCTTATATCAAAAAAAATAAGCTTGAAAGTTCAGGAAATTCGATAACAGAAGGTATTGGCACCGGTAGAATAACTAAAAATTTTGAAAAAGCTATTATCGACTATGCTTATCAAATAGATGATACTGAAGCATTGAAGGTGGTTTTTAATTTAATTGAAAATCAGAATATAGTTTTGGGTGGTTCTTCTGGAATAAATATCTGCGGTGCAATGAGGCTAGCCAAAGAACTCGGTCCTGGAAAAAATATTGTTACAATTTTGTGCGACAAAGGAGAGAGATATGCTAGTAAAATTTTTAATAGAGAATTTCTTAAAAGTAAAAAATTACCTATTCCAACCTGGTTATAAAATTTGGCTTAAGAACAACTTAGTTCTATCTGACTTAGGGTTGTCAAAAAAATCTTTTGTTTTTGCTTTTTCTACAATTCTCCCTTCATCCATAAAAATCATATTGTCTGCAACTTCTTTAGCAAATCCCATCTCATGAGTTACAACGATCATCGTCATGCCAGCTTTTGCTAGATCAACCATCGCATCTAAAACTTCTTTAATCATTTCTGGATCAAGCGCTGAAGTCGGTTCATCAAATAACATAATTTTTGGTTCCATACATAGAGCACGAGCTAAAGCTGATCTTTGTTGCTGTCCGCCTGAAAGTTGACCTGGAAATTTTTTAGCTTGATCTGCAATCTGTACTCTTTCTAGATTTTGCATTGCAATTTCTTCTGCTTTTTTCTTGGGCATTTTTTTTACCCAAATTGGCGC
Source organism: uncultured Pelagibacteraceae bacterium (assembly GCA_902546795.1). Classification (GTDB taxonomy): domain Bacteria; phylum Pseudomonadota; class Alphaproteobacteria; order Pelagibacterales; family Pelagibacteraceae; genus Pelagilacustribacter. The sequence goes on along the minus strand of CACCLK010000004.1, from coordinate 49,667 downwards.
TAAAGTACAGTTGTCTAAAATTGATAAATGCGGAAATAAATTAAATTGTTGAAACACCATTCCTACTTCAGCTCTAATTTTTTCTATATCTTTTGTATTTTCTGATATCTCATTACCATCAACTATTATTTGTCCTTCTTGATGTTCTTCAAGACGATTTATGCATCTTATCAAAGTTGATTTTCCTGATCCGGACGGTCCACAAATAACTATTTTTTCCTGCTGATTTACTTCAAGGCTAACGTCTTTCAGGGCTTGAAATTTATCAAACCATTTGTTTACATTTTTGAGTTCAATTATCTTTTTCATTTTATCTTTCTGTACTTAATTTTTTTTCTAAATTTTGGCTATATCTACTCATAGCATAACAAATTATCCAGAAAACTAAACCTGCAAAAACATAGCCCTCCATAGCCATTCCAAGCCAATTTGGGTTAGTTTTAGCTAAACGTATCATACCAGCTAGTTCCATCAACCCTACAACGAAGATCAAAGGCGTGTCTTTCACTAAGGCTAGAAGCGTATTTGCGATCCCAGGTATCACTAGCTTTAATGCTTGCGGTAATATAATTAAAAAATTCATCCGCCAATAACCCATACCTAAAGATCTCGCGGCTTCATATTGACCTTTTGGTAAAGCTTGCAGACCTCCTCTCACAACTTCGGCCATATAAGCGGCCTCAAACATAGTAATTGCAAACAGAACTCTTATTAATTTATCAATAAAGGTACCATCAGGCAAAAACATTGGAAACATTACCGAAGCCATAAATAAAACTGTGATTAAAGGCACCCCTCTCCAAAGTTCAATAAAGCCAATAGAAATATATTTAATCGCAGGTAGATTTGATCTTCGGCCTAGGGCTAAAAAAACTCCTATAGGAAAACAAAAAATTATTGCAAAAGCTGAAATTATAAAGGTAAGTGATAATCCGCCCCAAGCTGCGGTCTCTACATAAGTAAGACCAAAGTCGCCACCACCGATTAATTTTATACCTATAAAAGGATAAACAAATATAAGAAATAAAATAAAGTATTTTTTTATTTTTGCTGGAGCAAAGAAAGTAATTCCTACTAAAGTAAAAAGTAATAAAAAAGCAGTATTTATTCTCCATTGTTCTGGATCTGGGTACATGCCGTAAATTAATCTTCTAAACCAAACTTTGATAAATACCCAACAGGCGCCATCACCTGTGCAATCTTCTTTGGAATTCCCAACAAAATTTGCTTCTAGAAAAAACCAGTTAATTAAAGGTGAAATTGACTTTAAAATTACGAATAATGTGAGAAGAGTTAAGACGGCATTAAAATTATTTGAATTGATATTTTTATTCAATATATCTAAATTTCTAACACCACTAAACTCTACCCTAATTAGATATAAACCAATAAATCCTATTATTAATGGAAAAAAGTAGCTTATTATTCCTGGAAAGAAGCCTACTAAATCAATTTGAAAAAAAGAATTCATAATTACATCTAAAAAACTAAACGCAATAAGAATAATTCCGGCCGGTAAATAAGTTTTAATGTTATGTTTTGAAGGTTTAAGAGTGTTCATTATTTTTCCTTGATTGCCATTTTTTTATTATACCAGTTCATAAATATCGAAATTGAGACGCTTAAAGTTAAATAGGTAAGCATTGTAATTGATATTATCTCAATAGCCCTACCTGTTTGCATCAAAGCAGTTCCTGCAAAAACTAAAACTATATCTGGATAAGCTATTGCTGCGGCTAAAGATGAATTTTTTGTTAAATTCAGATATTGATTTGTTGTAGGTGGAATAATAATTCTCAAGGCCTGTGGCATCACTACTAACTTTAAAATTTGATTTTTATTTAATCCTATGCTGGCGGCAGCCTCCTTTTGTCCTTTGTTTACTCCCAGTATTCCCGCTCTTACATTTTCTGCAATAAAAGTTGCTGTGTACATGGATAAAGATAAAGCCAAAGCCAATAGTTCAGGAATTATATTTAGTCCTCCCTCAAAAGTAAAAATTGTAGGTGAAAGTTGTTTTAAAACAGGGTACTCAAACGAAAGTGTTACTCCAAAAAAAAGAAATGATATTAATGGAAATGTTAAAAAAATTAATAGTGATATCGAAGCAGTCGGCAGCTGTTTACCAAATTGTTCTCTTTGCTTTTTAGAAAATTTGTAAAAAAAATAAATTGCTATAATTGCACCAATTATTGAAATTAAAAAAATATTAAAATTTGTCCATATAAATTTTGGAACATAAAAACCTTTTACTGTCAAAAAAGAAATATCATTAAAGTTAATTGCTTCGTTAGGAAGAGGTAACGCTCTCAAAGCTGCAAAATACCAAAAAAATATTTGCAATATAAGAGGAATATTTCTAAAAATTTCAACATACCATTCAGCTACCTTTGCAATCAAATAGTTTTCAGATAATCTTGAAACACCAATGATTACTCCTAGTAAAGTAGCAAAAAAAATTCCAATTACGGATACTAAAATTGTGTTTAATAATCCTACAAGAAAAGCTCTGGCATAAGAATAGGATCCATCATAATCTATAAGTGAAAAAGTAATATCAAATGAAGCTTCTTGTTTTAAAAAACCAAATCCAAAGGCTATACCTCTGTTGTCCATGTTAATTTGAGCATTAGTGACAAAATATATTATGGTTGAGAGCAATATAGCAATCGTTATGAATTGCGGTATTAAGTTTCTTATTTTTTTATTTTGAATACGAATATTTTTAAAGTTCATAGATTATATATTGAGAATAAAAAAAAGGGCTGAATAAATCCAGCCCTTTTTAATTTATTTAAAGATTATCGTGCAGGTGGAACATATAGAATTCCGCCTTTAGTCCAAAGTTGATTTGGACCTCTGTTCGGCATAATTCCTGTATCACCAAGGTGCTTTTTGTAACTTTCACCATAGTTTCCAACTTGCTCAATAATTCTTAAGCTCCATTCATTATCTAGACCAAAAGCAGCTCCAAGTTCTCCCTCTGCCCCAACTAGTCTTTTAATAGCAGGATTATCTGAGTCTTTTAAGCTAGACGCGTTTTTTGAAGTAACTCCATATTCTTCTGCTTCAATAAATGTATTTAAAGACCATCTTACAATATCTTCCCAAACATTATCGCCTTGTCTTACAACAGGACCTAATGGTTCTTTAGAAATTGTTTCTGGTAACACTTTATGCTCAGAAGGATCCTTCATTTTTGTTCTTTGTGCAGCTAGACCAGATTTATCAGTTGTGTAAGTATCACATCTGCCTGCGTCATAAGCTTGAACAACTTCATCCGCGCTTTCAAATCCAAGTGGCTCATATTTAACATTTTTTGAGTTAAAAAAGTCTCTCATGTTAAGTTCAGTTGTTGTACCTATGTTAGTACATGCAACTATGCCATCTTTGAATTCATTCACAGAATTTATTCCAGAAGATTTTCTTACCATAAAACCTTGTCCATCATAGAAATTGACTCCAACAAATGTTAAACCAATGTCAGCGTCTCTTGATAAAGTCCAAGTAGTGTTTCTAGATAAAATATCTATTTCGCCAGAATTTAAAGCAGTGAATCTTTCTTTAGCACTTAATGGTGTGTATTTAACTTTATCAGCATCTCCCAATACAGCTGCTGCTACAGCTCTACATACATCAACATCTATCCCTGTCCAATTTCCTGATGCATCTGCATTAGAAAATCCCGGGACTCCTTCAGAAACTCCACACTTTACAAAACCAGCTTTCTTTGTGTTTTCTAAAGTTTTAGATTTTTTTGAACCTGCACCTCCACCACCTTGACCGCAAGCGACCAAAAGCAAAGAAGCAAATGTAACTAAAACCAAAGTTTTAATTGATTTCATCATATTTATGATTTCCTCTCTTTTATATTGTTAACAATATTTTGAATTAATATTCAAAATTGCTTCATTATCCTCAATATAAAATCAATTTCAACAATACTTAATGTATCTACCATATATTGATAGTTTTTAAAAATTCCACTAGATAAAGATTTTTACAACCTTATAAATCTTATTTATTTCAAGCTAAACCAGTATAATGAATTATGCCTACTTACACGGTTAAATATTCAAATTTTACTTTAACAAAACAAAAAAAAAATAAAATTGCTAAAGGCATAACCTCAGTACACGAAAAAGTTACAGGTGCTAAATCTTTTTTTGCACAAGTAATCTTTGTTGAAAATAAAAAAAACTACCACTTTATGGGTGGAAAATCTGTGAAAAAAAAACAATTATTCCTTAATGGGCAAATAAGAGCTGGTAGAAGTGAGGAAATAAAAGATAAATTAATAAAAAAATTAAGAGATACTTTAATTCAAAATTCTGGGTTAAGTAGGGATAAAATTTGGGTTTACATTGTAGATTTACCACCTGCTCAAATGATTGAATATGGTGAGATACTACCTCGATCTGGAGAGGAAGAGTCTTGGTTTAATAATTTACCAAAAAAATTAAAAAAAAAATTAATTGAACTAGACAACTGATTTGGCGCGCCCTGAAGGATTCGAACCTACGACCCTCGGTTTAGAAAACCGATGCTCTATCCAGCTGAGCTAAGGGCGCAAGAATAAGTAAATTACATTTATCCGTATCAAAAACATACTAAGTGATCAATAAAAATTGGAGTCTTAATTCCAAATTTTTCAGATCTCTCATGTTGATGAATATGATGAGAGTGAACAAAGACTGGAATTTGCTCTCCTTTTTCAGTTTTTAATGTGTAAACAAAATTTGTACCCCTAAATTTTCTATCTACTACTTCAAGTTTCAATTTGCTTTGATCGTCGTGTATTAAATCTTCAGGTTGTAAAAGGAGTTTTACATTAGCTCCTGAAGGAAAATTTCCTAACAATTTTCCTCTAATCTCACCAAGTTCTTTGTGTCTAAGGCTATGAACAGCACAATCACTGTTGACTACTTTCACGTCTATGAAAACTCCTTTATTCAAAAATTTTGCAACCTCAATAGAGTTTGGTTCGTGGTGAACATTATAAGGAACATCGAATTGTTTCAGTTCCTGATTTAATATTACTCCACATTTGTCAGCCAAAGAGAAAGCTTCGTAGGAGTCATGAGTTACTATAATTGTCGTTAAGTTAAATTTTTTAATTAATCTTTTAACTGAATATTGAATTTCTTCTTTTAGATTCTGATCGATATTTGAAAATGGCTCATCTAAAAGCAATAAATTTGGTTTTGAAACAAGAGATCTTGCAAGAGAAACTCTTTGGGCCTCGCCAGCACTTATTTGATGAGGGTATTTATTTAAAATTTGCTCAATATGAAGAATCTTAATAATTTCTTCCGTCTTAAAAGAGGAATTGCCATTAGATCTTTTTTTTCCAAAATTGATGTTGTCTATTACTTTATAATTAGGAAAAAGAGAGTTGTCCTGAAAAGATAAGGCAATATTTCTTTTTTCAGGCTCAATATGGATTTTATCTGATGAAATTATTTCTCCATTAAGTTTAATTTCTCCAGAGTGAATTTTTTGCAAACCGGCAATAGTTCTCAAAATTGTTGTTTTTCCAACTCCTGATGGCCCAAGTAAAGATACTATTTCACCTCTATTTTCTACAACAAGGTTCACATTAGTGACTTTATTTTTGTCACTCGCAAAAAAATTACCGTTTCTAATCTCTAGAAAAGCTTTTGACATATTTGGATTATATTAATTTTTATTAGAAAGTATATATCTTGATGCAAATAAAATAAAGATTGTAGCCCAGCCTATAAGAAATAATGAAGGTAAAGCAGCTGCCTCAAGCAAATCTTGTGAAGCAAATACATAGGCTTGCGTAGCAAAAGTTTCAAAATTAAATGGCCTTAAAATCATGGTGATCGGCAGTTCCTTAATAATTTCTAACGAAATTAAAACTATAATTAGGATTATATTATTTTTTAGATGTGGGATGTGAATAGTTGAAAAGGTTTTTACTTTTGTATAGCCAAGTAAATAAGCGCTTTCATCAATTGAATTGTTTATTTTTTCATAACTAGATTTAATTCCATTAAATGATAAAGAAAAAAATCTTATAAAATAAGCTAATATTAATCCAAATATAGACCCGATAAATAAATCTTTAGTTAATTTAAAGTTTAGATTATTAGAAACCACTTCACTTAGAGTAGAAAAAAAAGTGATAAAAGCAACTGCCAATATAATTCCAGGAATGGCATATCCTGAAATTGAAAAATTAGTTAAATAATTTAAAATCTTACTTTTTGAAATTCTATTTCCATAATTTATTACTAACGAGACAAAAACCAGAATTAAACTAGCGAGAATTACCAAATAAAGAGTGTTTAAATTAATATTCAATAAATCAATATCCTGAAAATACTTAGGAAATTTAAATGTCCAGTAAATCATTTGTGATACTGGAAATATAAAACTAATAAAAAATACTATAGAGCAAAAAGCAGTGGCCAATAAGGATCTTTTAGTATTAAGTTTAATTTTTTGAATAGGTTTGAAGCCTCTACCAGGTTGATGATATTTAGCTTCTTTCCTGGAGTAAATTTCTATTGAAAAAAGTACCAAAATAAAAACAAGTAAAATAAAAGAAATCTGATTGGCTGAATTTAAATCGTCAAAAGAAAGCCAAGAGTTATATATTCCAGTTGTTAGCGTTGAAACATTAAAAAAAGCGACTGTTCCAAAATCTGATAACGTTTCCATCGCTACTAAAGCTAATCCTGCAATAATTGCGGGTCTAGCTGAAGGTAAAATTATTTTAAACAACGTCTCTTTCTCTGATAAACCTAGGTTTTGACCTACTTCGATATAATTATTTGATTGATAAAAAAATGATGATCTTGTCAGAACATAAACATAGGGAAATAAAGAGAAAGAAATGGACAAAACAGAGCCAAAAATTCCATCTAATTTAGGTATATACGGATTATAATTATTTTCGCCAAATAAATAAGTTAAGATAGAAAATGCAGTTCCATAATTTTCAAAAAATGCAATTATAGAGAAAGCAAATATATAGCTAGGAACTGCAAAGGCTAAAATTAAAGCCCAACTAAAAAAATTAGACAATGGAAACTCATAAAATGAGACAAAGTATGCTGCGGTAACTCCTAAGAAAAATGTAATAATTAAAACAAAGAAAAGTATAGTAAAAGAATTAAAAATATAATCGTATAAGAATGTATTTTTTAAAACACTAAAATAGTTACTTGTTTCAAGAAAAAAACTAGAAAAAACTGTTAAAATAGGTAAAGCTACGATGAGGGCGACAGTAAGCGAACTAAAAAACCAAATATTATATTTACTCATCTTTTTTAATTTTTCTAACTATTTTATCTTTAAGAGGTGAAAATAGTTTTTTGGCTTCATCAAAACTTATATTATAAGGTTTTCTATTTTTTAAAGCAGACTGCATCTCTTTAGCATCACCAAAGCAGGTATCACAACCCCTTTTTAATGTGTTCAATTTATTTTTCATAGACTTTATTGTCGTTTTAAAATTGAGGAGACTATAAAACGCCTATTAATTAACTCCTTTTTTACTTCCATCCCGCACCTGTCATTACTTCTAATGCTTCCGCTTGCCTCTTTCCGTAATTAACAACTTTTGTTTTTAGATCTTGTTTAAAATCTAATCCCATGTTGACAACTAATGGATGAGGAGAAACACCTGCGATCATTGGATACTCAAAAGTGTTATTGACTATATGATTTTGAGCCTCTTCACTTAATAGAAACTCTACAAGTTTAATCGCATTTTCCTTATTCGGTGCTCCCTTTACTAAACCTGCTCCGCTTATATTCATATGCGTACCTCTACCATCCTGGTTAGGAAAAAAAGGTTTAACTTTTTTTGCTGCTGCTTGTTGTTCAGCTCCTTTTTTACCAGAAAGCATTAAAGCCAAATAATAAGTGTTTGCTACTGCAATATCAGCTTCTCCTGCTGCTACAGCTAGGATTTGAGCTCTATCGTTTCCTTTTGGGTCTCTTGCCATATTAGAAACAACTCCTTTAGACCACTGAGCTGCTGCTGCTTTACCATTATTTTTTACTAACGAAGCGACAAGTGACTGGTTATAAATATTATTTGATGCTCTTATTACTAGTCTTCCTTTCCATTTTGGATCAGCTAGACTTTCATAAGTTAAGCCAGCTAGTTCGGCTCCGCTCACTCTTTCTGGAGCGAAATAAACTATTCTAGCTCTTTTAGCTATACCTACCCATTTTGACGTTCTAAAGTTCTTTGGTACAGCTGATTTAATAGTATTTGATATCAAACCGCTTTGGAGCATTCCTTTAGCCTCAAACGCTCCTAATCTTCCAGCGTCAGCAGTAATATAAAGATCAGCTTTGCTTTCAGAGCCTTCCTCTATTATTCTTTTTTCTAACGCTCCTGATTTTCCTGATACGACATTAACTTTAATCCCAGTTTTTGCTGTAAACTTTTCGTATAACTGAACATCTGAATCATAATGTCTGGCGCTAAAAATATTTACCTCGTTTGCAATTGCTTCTGCCGAGATAAAGATAAATATCAATAAAATCTTCATCATTGTTTTCATACAATTCCACCTTGTTTTTGCGAATGATTACTATTAGCTATTTATTGCAAATGATTATCAAAGTCAAACTATTTGATAATGATTATCATTACCAAAAAGTCGCAGTTAAGCCTTTATTTCCGCCTATTATTGGTCATAAATAAGCATATGAAATTAGAAAATATTTTAAATCAAGATTTAACAACTCTTGCTGATAAGAATAAAGAACGTTTCATTTCGAATGAACCCTTCTCACATATTTTATTAGAAAACTTTTTTAAAGAAAATTATCTCAGGGAGATTTTAAACGAGTTTCCGGATCTTGAAAAAAACAATGGATCCATGGAATTCAATACAAAAAGTGATAAAAAAAAATTTGCTACTAATGTGGAATTTAATTATCCAGAAAAAATTTCATCCTTCTTATCATTTTTAAATTCATTTAAGTTCTTAAGTTTTCTCCAAAAATTAACGGGTATTAAAGAAAGCCTTGTGCCAGATCCATATTTTTTTGGTGGAGGCCTACACCAAATTAAAAGAGGAGGTTTTTTGAAAGTACACGCTGATTTCAATTATCATCCTCAAATGAAACTCGATAGACGACTAAATCTTCTTATTTATTTGAATGAGGATTGGCAAGATGAATGGGGTGGATTTCTTGAGCTTTGGGATAAAGATATGAAAAAATGTGTAAAAAAACTTTCGCCAAAATTTAATAATATAGTAGTATTTAATACAAATGATTACAGCTTTCACGGTCATCCAGATCCGCTAAATTGCCCAGAAAATATAAGCAGAAAGTCTATTGCTCTTTACTACTATTCAAATGGAAGGCCAGCAAGCGAAATAAACCCAAATATAAGGTACCACAACACTATTTATAAAAATAGATCAAACTCAAACGACAATATCGACGAAAGACTACCTGAATTTAAAAAAATATTTGGAAAACTTTATATTAGGAAGAAAATTAAGATTTAATCTTTTAAAAATTATTTATGAAAAATATCTATACTTGGGCAGCTAATCCTGCAAAAAGAACTGTCACAGTAGGTGATATTATAGAAGCTAAAGGAAAAAAAATTCTTACACAAGTAACTGCAAATAATTCATTAGAGGCAAAAGCAGCTGAAGAAGCTGGTTTTGACATGATAATAGGAAGTGCTTCAAATGTTAAGAAGGTTCGGGAAGGATCTAAATCTCTTTTTTATACAGCAGCACTTGAACTACATAATTATCCGACAGCCGAAGATGTGTTACGTGGAGCCTTTAAAGCTTTAGAGAATGGTGCTGATGCGGTTATGACTGCTAGAAGTATGGATGTTGTTACTATGCTTGCAAAAGAAGATGTTCCAGTTATGGGTCATTTAGGTTTAGTTCCAAGAAAATCTACATGGATTGGTGGATTAAGAGCTGTAGGTAAAACTGCTGATGAAGCTTACGAACTATTTAAAAAATTTAAACGTTTAGAAGACGCTGGGGCCTTTTCAGCCGAATGTGAAGTTATTCCTGAAAATATTATGGAAGAAATATCAAAAAGGACAAGTATTGTAACTGTATCTCTTGGATCTGGAAAAAAAGCTGATGTTATGTATTTATTCATGAATGATATCTGTGGTGAGCAAGAAAAGTCCCCTAGACATGCAAAAGCTTATACAAATTTAAAAAAGATGAAAGATGAAATTGAGGTCGAAAGAGTTAAAGCCTTAAAATTATTTATCAAAGATAGTTTAGAGGGGAAATTTCCTGGGCCTGAAAATTCAGTAAATGTAAGTAAAGAAATTCTAGAAAATTTTAAAAAGAAACTTTAATCTTTTTTAATAGGTATTGTAGGGTGTCTAGTAGTTGATGTAACAACACTTACTCCTAGTTTTGCTTCTCTTAAAATAATATAGAGTCCTGCACCAATTATTAAGAAGCTTCCTACGTAAACATTTAATGATGGAATGTCTCTAAAAATTAAATAACCTAAAAGACCACCAGCGATAATTTGAACATATTGGGCTGAAGCAAAAATTGAAGACGGAAGATGTCTTGCAGAATTGAGTACAAAAATTATTGCAATGCCTCTTAATATTCCAGCTCCCAAATTGATAATAAGATCATTTAATGGCATTGGTTTATAAAAATATACTGCAACCAATGATGAAAATAATATCATCAATAATTTCCCGTAAATTAAAAAAGAATATAAACTTTCTTGGTGGCCATATTTCCTTACTATTAAATAGCTAGCTGCTGGAAAAAAAGGCATCAAAATTGCTACAATACCAATTTTTGAGAAATCACTATCAAAAGGGTCTATAGCAATAACAGCTCCTATAAAACCGATAATGGTAGCTAGGTATCTTCTCCAGCTTACTTTTTCATTTAAAAAGACAGCCCCACCAACAGTCAATAAAAGCGGTACCGTAAAGATTAAACTGTAAAGCGTAGTTAGAGGTAGAAAATAGGTTAAATAAATAAATGAACTCATTGCTAAAAACATTGTTAGAGTTCTAAAAAAATGTACAGTGAAATTTGCCTTTTTAATTTTTCTCCAAGCTTTTTTTTGGTTGGTGTAAAGAACAACCGTAATTAAAGCAGTTATCGAGGCAAATAACACTATTTGGGTGGAATGATATCGAGTAACTAATTCTTTTGAGATTGTGTCCTGGCAAACAAACAAAAAATAACCCAATAATGCAAATACAAAGTCGGAATAATAAACCCGTTTTGTAACCGATTGCATTAAATTATATTTTTTAAGTCTTTTAAGGAGTTTTTAAATGTTGGAAGAGGATATTTATAAGACCATTTTCTAGGTATACATTTGTTTTTAGCTTTTTCCCATAAAGCGATCCATTGTTTGTAATTGTTTACTTTAATATTTTTCTTGTTTTTACTTTTCACAGCAAAGCAAGGTAGTGGTTCTCTGCCTGAAGGTTGGCCAGACTTATTATATCTTAAATCCATACTTACTCTAAAATCATTTGATTTATTAGGAAGTGAACAATGAATTAAATATTTGTTTAATAGAATAATATCTCCAACATTAGCTTCTAATGCGACAGTTTTTAATTGTTCGATTGTTTCTTTGCCTTTAATTTCAACTTGACCTTTACTGCCTAAATGATGGTTAACCAAGCCAAATTTGTGACTGTTCTTCACAGCTAACATGCTACCATTTTTAATTCTTGTTTTAGTAAATGGAATCCAACAAGTTACAAGGCTGGTGCCCTTTTGACCCTTTTTATTCATTACCCCGGCGTCCTGATGCCAAGGTGTTCTACCAACTAACCCGTCATTTAAATTTTTTTTTGATACTCTTTTTTCAGGTTGTTTTATTCTGGAGTTTTGACAAGGGTTTGAGCTAATTTCATTTCCAAGAATTTTACTAATGGTATTGATAATTTTTTTATTTTTAATTAAATTAAAAATTGATTGGCTTGCAAAAAAATCACTGTTCACTGAAATATTTTTTTGTGGTAGTCTTATATTAAAGTACTGGTCGAGTTCTGGAATACCTAATTTAACTAAGTAAGAATATTTTTTTTTAAAATTATAACCTAATACTCTTTTCTTATTTTTTTGTTTGACAAATCTATGAACCAACCTGTTCATGATAAAAGACATATCGTTTAAAATTGGTTCTAAATCCAATTTATAATCTAAAAGGTTTTTGACTCTAACAAAGCCGTTTTTCTCAAATTCTTTTTTAATATTTTGATTCATTATAGATTCTTAATAAATCTTACTAATTTTAGATCAAACTGCAAGTGCTTTTCTCATCTCGTCGTCATTCATTTTTTTGCCTAAATAAGCCTCTATTACTGCGTTATCATCTTTAACTTGATTAGGAGTGCCTTCAGCAATTTTCTGCCCATGATCAAGAACTGTGACGGTATTACAAGTATCCATTACTACTTTAAGAATATGCTCTATAATAATGAGAGTTAAACCATACTTATCTTTTAATTGCATAATTATCTTCATAAGATTATCAACGTTAACTGGAGACAGTCCTGCTGCTGGCTCATCCAACATTAATAATTTTGGCTTCATGGCTATGGCTCTTGCTAAAACTAATAAACGTCTTTGACCACCAGATAATTCACTTGCATTAAGTTCAGCATAGTCTGCAAGTCCAACAAATGAAAGAAGCTCCATCATCTCCTCTTTAATTTCTCTTTCCTGATCCCAAATTTTTTTTCTACCTATTACAGCATCAAAAAACTTGTACTTAACCCTTGTGTGATACCCTGACATAACATTATTTATTACAGACATATCTTGGTAGAGCCTTAGTAGCTGGAATGTTCTTGAAAGACCTAATGCACCAATTTTATGCGGTGGTTCATTAGTAATGTCGTGACCATCAAACTCAATGTAACTACCTGGATCTGGATCATAAACCCCAGATACTAAATTGAAAAAAGTACTTTTTCCTGAACCATTCGGACCGATTATTCCTCTGATTTCTCCAGCTGGTAACTCAAAATCAACTTTATTAATTGCTTTCAATCCTCCGAAGGCTTTCATTAAATTTTTAGTTTTGAGTAACATTATTTACTTTCCTCAACTTTTTTTTTCTTGAATCTTCTGTCAATAAAAATTTTATCTATAAAACCGCCTAATCCTTTTGGCATAAATAAGATTGTTAAAACTATTGTTAAACCAAATATAAATAATTGGTATTCATAAAGAGGCCGCGTTAAGTCGTAGACGATGGTAATTATTATTGCTCCTATTATACCACCCCAAATATGTCCAAGACCTCCAAAAACAACCATCGCTAAAAACGTGACCATTTCTATAACTGTATAGTTATTTGGATGAATATATCCTGGAGGTAAGTGTGCATAAACTGCACCCGCCGCTCCTGCAAACATAGCGCTTAAAATAAATGCCAAAATTTTATATTTTTTAATATCAATACCTGATGCAGCCGCTGATATCGGATCTTCTCTTACCGACATAAAAGCTCTGCCAATTGATGATTTTAAAATACTGTATGAAAAATATACTGCAATTAACATCACCGGCATTGATATATAATAATATTTATCTGGTGTATCAAATGGAACACCAAAAATTACAGGTTGAGAAATACTTGAGATACCATAAGTTGAATTAAAGAAAGCTCCATTCTCAATGAATAATCTTATCGCTTCTCCTCCGCCTAATGTGGCTAGAGCTAAATACGGACCTTCTAATCTAAATGATGGTATTCCAAAGGCTATTCCAAATAAACCTGTTATTATTATTGCCGCTGGAAGTGTCATCCATAAATCAGAACCTAGATACATAAACATACATCCAGCCGTATAAGAGCCAACAGCATATAAACCGACGTGTCCAACGGTCACCTGACCGCAGTATCCTTTAACAATATTTAATCCAGCCGCAACGATAATATTTATAAATATTAAACTTGATAGATGTGATTGATACAAGTCAGTAAAAAAAATCGTGGGTATGGTTAAAAGTATTAAATAAGCAATAATAAATCCAAGAAAAGGGTACTGGCTTATTACTTTTTTAAATTTTTCCATTTTCTTGCTCTATTATTTATAATTTGCCTTAAGGTTAAAAATGAGCGGTGTTTAACACACCGCTCATAAATTTTTAGAAATTATAGACCGTCACTAGGGTTAAATGTAACCGTACCAGCAACTGCTGTTTTCCAGTTTTTTCCACCTCTTGAGTATTTGATCATAACTGGTGTTTTGTTACCATCTCTACACTCTGGTGAACCATTCGCACAAAAACTAATTGGTCCTGAAGCTAATCCAGTAAAATTAGTTATCCCAGCGATAGCATCTCTGACGGCATTTCTGTCAGCCGCTAGATCACCTGTGAATTTAGCAGAAGCTTTTGTCAATGCTGGTTTAAGCATATCTAAAAGATCTTGCATTTGTGAGAAGTCGTGACCTGGTGTTACACCGTAAGTACTTTTGATCTTCTTCACAAATTTTTTAGCGATTGGTCTTGTGTCTGAAGCAGCGAAAGCAGCTGAGTAAACAACTCCAACTGCAGCTTTACCTGCGTTTGTTGGAACTTCTACTTTCGAAGCTACTGAGTTTGCTACTCTGTGCACGCTTTTTGGTATTCCAACTTCATATGATTGAACAAGCATACGAACTGTTTCGTCAACTAGACCAGATAAAACTATTACATCTGGATTAGTAGCTTTAGCTTTCATTAAGTAAGATCTAAAGTCAGTTTCTTTTTCACCGGCTTGAACTGCATAAGTTGGTTCAACTCCATACTCGTCTTTCATATATTGAATCATCTCTTTGGCAAATACCATGCTGGCTTGATCCGGAACATAGATATACGCTATCTTTTTTCCTTGCTGCTCAGCAGTAAATTTACCTTGTACAAGTTTATAGAATCTAGATGATACAGGCACTCTGAAAATATATTCACTTCCAGTCATCGTGATTTTAGAACTTGTTGAGTGAGGTATAATTTGCGGAACTTTAGCTTTTGTAATCACTGGAACCATTGGTAATGTTACAGAACTACAGCTTGATCCGATTATGACGTGAACTTTATCTTGGTAGGCAAGTTTTGTAGCATTTGCTACACCCTTTTCAGATTTACACTCATCGTTATAAAGAATTAAATCTATTTTTCTACCATTGATACCGCCTTCTGCATTCCACATCTCCACAGTATCAGTTATTAACTCACCGTGTTTGTAGCCTACATCAGATAACATTCTAAATGAAACACCAATTTTGATGTCATTAGCTTGTGCTATTGACGCGATTGCTAAACCTACGGTGAATACTAATGTTGAAAAAATAATTTTTAATTTTTTCATATTCCCCTCTTTCTTTTTTATTTTGACATTCTTCGGCGTTTTTTATTGACGTCAAAGAACAAATTTAATTAAATGTATTTAATTAAATATAGAATTTTAAATCAAGTATTATATGCTTAAAATAAACGGACTAGTTTCAGGATACGGCACAGTACAAATCTTAAATGGTGCAAATATGAAAGTTGATACACAATCAATAGTTGCATTATTAGGAGGAAATGGAACTGGTAAATCAACTATACTAAAAGCTTGTTCAGGTCTTATAAGGGCATGGAGTGGTAGTATAAATTTTGATGGTCAAGAAATACATAATAACCCTCCTCATAAAATTGTAGAAAGAGGCTTAGTGCAAGTAACTCAAGGTAAAGACGTTTTTCCAGCAATGTCAGTTATTGAAAATCTAAGGTTAGGTGGTTTCGTTTTAAATTCAAAACAAAAACTAAATAATAATTTAGAAAAGGTTTTTAATTATTTCCCTAGATTGAACGAGAGAAAAAATCAATTAGCAGCAACCTTGTCCGGGGGTGAGCTACAAATGTTATGTATAGGCAGAGGTTTAATGTCAGATCCAAAAATGATAATGCTTGATGAGCCTAGTGCAGCATTAGCGCCTCAAATAGTTCTAGATATTTTCAAAAACATAAACAGGATAAGAAAAGACGGTTTAACAGTTTTAGTTGTGGAGCAGAACGTGCGAATGGCTTTATTGTTGGCTGATTACGGTTACGTTATTAAAGACGGGGTTATAAAAGTAGAGGGAGAGTCTAAAAAATTAATGTACGATGAGTCTGTAAAAGACTCTTATTTAGGTGGTGGAGGAACTACTGCAAATGTTTAAGAATTTCAAATTCACAAGAAAATCAGAAAACATACTGATGCTCATTTTTACTGCAATATTTTTAGGTTACATAAGTATGAGCCCCGACATGAACATCGAGTCTCTTAAAGGTGTATTGGTGATTGGGGTTACGGTAGGTATAATTTATGGTCTTGTGGCTGTAGGTATATCATTAATTTATACAGGCTTAGATGTTGTAAACTTTTCGCACGGTGAATTTTTTATGATAGGAGCTTTCACCGGACTTACAGTTTATAATTTTCTTGTAGATGGTGAGTTAATTTATGCGATATTTCCTGAAGCTTACGGCGTTGTTGGATACGTAATAGGATTATTTTTTGCCTTTGTTCTAATGGGATTGTTTGGTGTTCTCATCGAGAGAATATTTTTACGTCCACTTACAAAAAAAGGTGGCGGATATACAGTTGCAGGAATGGGTATTATTATATGCGGATTTGGTTTGTCAGTAATACTACAAAATATAGCTTATCTAATTTGGAATCCGACTGCACACCCATTTCATGCAGATTTAGGATTGCCAATAAATATCGCTGGTATTACTTTGCCGATGACCTATTTGTGGATGTTAGTAACTGGTTTTGTTGTAGCAGGTTTGCTTTATTTTTTTCTTAATAAAACAAAAATGGGATTGGGTGTAAGGGCTGTTGCATTTTCAAAAGATATATCGAATTTGGTTGGAATTAATGTACCTCTTTATATTTCAATAATATTTGGTATTGCTTGTGCGCTTGCTGGGATAGCGGGCACATTAGTTGGACCAACATATCAAGTTGTAGTTTACATGGGATATATTATTCTTTTGAAAGCATTTGCTTCAGCTGTTGTTGGTGGGTTTGGAAGTCTACCAGGAGCGATAGTAGGTGGTTTCACAGTAGGATTATTTGAGACTGCTTGTTCATTCTTCATTTCAGGAAGTCACAAAGACGCTTATGCCTTTTTACTAATGGTAGTGGTTTTGTTAATTAAGCCTACAGGTTTCTTTGGTGTAGCAGTCAAAATGAAAGCATAATGATAAAAAAAGATACAAAAGTGGCAGTGCTAGGAGCAGGCGCAATGGGATGTTTATTTGGGGGCTTGCTTGCTGAAAAAGGCTTAGACGTCGTCCTCATCGATGTTTGGAAGGAACATGTAAATGAAATTAATAACAAAGGTTTAAAAATGATGGGACATGGAGGAGATCGAATTATTAAAATAAAAGCAACTACGGAACCAAAAACATTAAAACCAGTTGATGCAATAATTATAATGTGTAAAGCAACCGCCTTGGAACAAGCTTTAACTAACTCAAAAAATATAATAGGTGACAACACATTGCTCATGTCTTTTCAAAATGGAATAGGTCACGAAGAAATTATGCAAAAAATAGCAGGTAAAGAAAAAGTTTTAGGCGGATCTACAACCCAGGCCTCGAGTATTCAGGGGCCAGGAATTATTCAAAATCATGCTAGTTTACCATCTTGGATCGGTGAATATGAAGGAGGTCATAGCGAAAGAGTTAAAAATCTTGCTGAGACTTTAACTGCTCACGGACTTGAGACCATCGCTGAAGAGAATATCAAAAAAAGAAAATGGATGAAATTGTTTGCGCTTACTGCAATTGGGCCACTTTCAGCAATTTTTGATTTACATCATACTGATTTGTATATTTCAAATAAAAATCAAGAAATGTCGAGAAAATTAGGTAAAGATATAATCTTAGAGACAAGAGAGGTTGCAAAAGCAGATGGTGTGGACGTTAGTGAAAAAGATTGTCTAGAAATGTTTAATAGAATTGTCGACTCTAGACAAACAAATAAATCATCTATGGCTTTTGATGTTTTAAAAAATAGAAAAACCGAAATAGATTTTATCAGTGGCGCAGTCTCTAAGATTGGAAAAAAACATGGGATTAAGACACCACTCAATGATCTTATGTATAATATCATTAAGATAAAAGAAGGAACTTACGTTTAGATCAGTGTCTAAAGAAATTATATGGCAGCCATCAAAAGATCTAATTAGAAATTCAAAACTTACAAAATTCTTAGGTTTCTGTAAGATAAAAGATTACGATGAGCTTGAAAAAAAAAGCTCATCTAATCCTGAATGGCTATGGGAAAATGTTATTAAATTTTCGAATTTAAAGTTTTTTAAATCTTACAAGAAAATTATGGATGACAGTAAAGGTATTCCATGGACCAAGTGGTGTGTTGGTGGTAAAACTAATATAGTTCTAAATTGTATAGATCGTCATAAAGATAAAGATTTTTTCAAAAAAACATTCATTTTTGCTGAGAGAGAGGATGGTAAACAAAGTTCAATCACATATGAGGATTTTGATAAACAAATATCAAAAGTTGGCAATACTTTAAAAGTTAATGGATTTAAAAAAGGTGATGTGATTGCACTTTACATGCCTCAATTTATTGAAACTTATATTGCATATTTCGCTATCTTAAAGATTGGATGTATTGTGCTTCCACTTTTTTCAGGTTATGGCTCAAAAGCTGTAATCGAAAGATTGAATATTGCGAAAGCTAAAGGAATTTTTACAGTAGACAAAACCTTCCGTAAAGCAAAAGAAATAAGAATGTTCGATTTAATTAAAGATGAATTACAAGGAGTAAAATCTTTAGAGAAAATTTTTCTTTTAGGAAAAGATAAGGGAAAAAAAATATTTAATTGGGAAAATTTTGAAAATGTTTCTGCAAATCTAAAGACAGAGGAGATGGAAGCAGAAGACCCTGCTATAATTCACTTTACGTCTGGAACTACTGGAAAACCTAAAGGATGTGTTTACACTCATATTGGTTTAGTAACTAAAATGGCTTTTGATGAAGGCATACTTGCTGATTTCAAACAAACTGATGTCCATTTATGTATGGCAGACATGGGTTGGATGGTTGGATCAAAATCTGCAACAATAGCCTCTTCGCATGGGGCGCAAATGGTTATTGCTGAAGGAGTTCCTGACTTTCCTGATGAAATTAGATTTTGGAAACTTATTGCAAAATATAAAGTTTCATGGACAGAATTATCTCCTGCGTTGATAAGAAATCAAATGATCAAAGACAAAAAACTTTTTGAAAATTTAGATTTAAGTTCACTAAGAATTGTATGCACCGGTGGAGAACCTTGGACAGAAAAACCTTGGAAATGGTTATTTGAATTTATTGGTAAATCTAAAGTGCCGATCATGAATTCGGCTGGAGGAACCGAAGTTTCTGGATCAATTTTACACTGTTGCTTGCATAGGCCTTTTAAAGTTGGATCCTTTAATGCTCCAATACCAGGTATGAGTGCTGATATAGTAGACTCTAAAGGTGTAAAAGTATCTGAAGATCAATTAGGTGAATTAGTTATGAGAAAATCTTCAATAGGATTAACTAAAAGTCTTTGGGAAGATGATAAAAGATATATAGAAAATTATTGGGAAGTAATTAATGGACTATGGGTGCATGGCGATCTTGCAAGTAAAGATAAAGATGGTCATTGGTATTTACACGGGAGATCTGATGACACCATTAAAGTTTCTGGAAAAAGAATCGGTCCTTCAGAGATAGAGAGCGTAGTTGTGAAAAGTGGAAAAGCAAAAGAGGTTGCTGCAGTAGGAATACCAGATGAAAGCAAAGGGTCTAAAATCATTCTCTCAATTGTGCCATTAGAAAGTGAAAAAAACCTTAAAGAAAGTGTCTTTATTGATTTAATTACTAAAGATTTAGGAAAATCATTTAAACCTGATAGGATAATCTTTTTAAAAGATTTGCCTAAGACAAGAAATTTAAAAATAATGAGAAGAGTAATTAAATCTTGTTTAATAAATGAGGATCCTGGTGACATCTCAACTTTATTGAACCCAGAGTCTGTCGAGGAGATAAAAGAATATGCAATTTAAAGATATACTTTATGAGGTTAAAGGGGACTATGCCAATATCACAATAAATAGACCAAAAGTTTTAAACGCTTTTACGCCTGAAACATTACAAGAATTAAAAATAGCTCTTGATAAAGCAGAAAATGATAAAGAGGTTGGAGTAATTGTTTTATCTGGTGCAGGTGATAGAGCTTTTTGTTCTGGCGGTGATATGAATTGGGAAAGCTCAGAAGAATTCCAAAATCATGAATATGAATTTCACATTCATTTAACCAAATGTAGCAAACCAATCATTGCGAAAGTAAACGGATATGCAATAGGTGGAGGAAATCATATGGCTTATTTTTGTGATCTAACAATAGCAAGTGAAAATTCAATTTTTGGACAAAACGGCCCACGAGTGGGCTCTCCAGCGGGAGGCGCGATTGTCGCCCATTCAGCAAATATTTTAGGACACAAACGAGCAAGAGAAATGTGGATGACTTGTAAAAGATATAGTGCAAAAGAGATGATGAATTGGGGTTTGGTAAATTCTGTAGTTACCAAGGATAAATTGGATGAAGAAGTAAAAAAATATGGAGATGAAATATTAAAAGCAGCCCCTACTTGTCTCAAAATTCTCAAAGCAAGTTTTAGAAAACAGTTTGAAGAAATTTTAAAAATTACTCAAAAAAGTATGGTCGACGAAATTGCACCTGATTATTTTAAAACAGGAGAGCAAAATGAGGGAGCTAAAGCTTTTTTAGAAAAAAGAAAACCTAATTTTAAAAAGTTTAGATAGAGTATACCCCCTTTTAAAAAAGGGGGTATAATTTTAAAATTATCTTATTTAGTATTTAAAATAGCGTCAATCATGCCAGAACCATATTTATCACTATAACTCTTATAAACTGGTTTCACAGCAGCCGCAAAGGCAGGAACGTTTGCTTTATTAATTTTCATTCCTTTTCCTTTAAGATCTTTCATAGCTTTTTTAACTACTTTCGTTGTTAGATCTATCTCATACTTTTGAAGTTGAGCAGCAGCTTTTGTAATAGCTTTTTGTTGATCACCGCTTAGTGAGTTCCAAGTTTTTTTGGACATTACAACAACTCCTGGAGGTCTAAAGTGTTGAGTGATGCTGTAATATTTTGAAACTTCAAAAAATTTGTCGTTTAAAACATTACCCGCAGCATTTTCTCCGCCATCTAGAACACCTTGTTTTAGAGCAGAGTAAAGTTCACCGTAAGCCATAGGAGTAGCGCTTCCACCCATTGCGTTAACAGTGTTAACCATTAATGGGCTTTTCATTACTCTTATTTTTAAACCTGCCATATCAGACGGCTCATTGATTGGTTTCTTTCCGTTGAACATATTTCTATATCCGTTATCAAACCAAGCCAAACCGTGCATACCTTTAGCGTCAAGCATTGCTAAAAATTTATCTCCGATTGGACCACCTAGAACTTTTTTAAAGTGTTTAGTGTCTCTGAACATGTATGGCAAACTAAAGATATCAAACTCACCAACGAAACCTGCCATTGGTCCAGTTGATACTTGAGCCATTTGAATTGAGCCTTGTTGCATTCCTTCTATGTAAGCTCTTTCACTTTTTCCAAGCTGTCCGCCAGCCATCACTTTAAAAGTTACACCAATATTTTGCTTGTTCACTTTATCGGCGAACCAATTTAAAGCAACATTGTGGTGGTGACTTGGACCTGAAACTGAAGCAATTCTTATTGTTGTTTCAGCGTAGGAAAAGTTAAAAAGACCTAATGTTAAAAGAAACGAAACAACGTACGTTATCATTTTTTTCATAGTCTCCTCCTCGTTTTATAAATAAAGTATATCTGAACCGTTACTGAGTGGGAATGTATTTTTTTTGAAGATACAACTAATAAGTGTTATAAAATCGCCCAATCGTCTGTAACTTTCGACGCCAGCTTATTAAGTGGTCTTGCTCCCGTCTCTGTTATTTCAACAACTTGTTCAACTCTCAATCCCTCACCTTCTAATTCATGTAAATCTAGTTTAACAGCCAAAGTCATTCTTGGATAAAAAACAAAATCACTGTGCTTATTTAAATCCGGACTTTCGACGACATCTAAACCAACACCGTGGCCAGTGCCTCTTGTCCCGGTAACATAAGGGGAAAATTTTGGTTCAAGCTCTAATGGTTTTAACATTTCATAAAATTTATCATGCACTGATGTTGCTTTAGTTTGAGACTTGATCGACTTTATTGTTTCTTTAAGAATTTTATGTGAATTAATTAAAGCATTTGTTTTGTATTTTGAGGCACCAGGAAGTAGGAAGGTCAAGCCTCCGTCATTGCAATAGTGTCCGATTGTTGGGTTGAAATCAACCATTAACAATTCTCCTTTTTCTAATTTTTTTTCTGTGGCTCTCCATGCCGGGAATTTTGTATTTTTTCCTGACATTACTACTGTGGCTGAGCCTAAATCAGCACCCAGTTGTCTCCCTAAGAAATCAGCGTGTGCAACGACTTGTTGTTCTGTCATTCCTACTTTAATTATTTTTTTCAACTCAGTTAAAACTTTGTCATTAATCTCTGCAGCTTTTTCCATAAGTTCAATTTCTTTAGTACTTTTAATTTTTCTCATGTCATCTAAAATTTCTGTAACAATTGGAAATTCAACATCAGGCATTGCGCGAGTTAAAATGTCTCTTAAGTAAAATGGCATTAAATGTTCTCCAGCAATACCGATTTTAAGTCCTTTCTTGTTATATCTTTTAAGAGACTGGCATATTTCATTCTCAAATTTATGATGTTGTAAAATATTTTTTATCCAAACTGTCTCCTTTGCTGAATAATAATTTAATCTACCAATTACCAGAAAAGGGTCCTCGTTTTCCATTAGAAATAAAGTTTGTGGAGACTCTTCTATTACGTTAATGGGTTTGTAACCTGTGAAATATGTGCAATAACCCGATCTATATTCATCTGAATATACAATTATCCCGTTTAAATTTCTTTTTTTTATATTCTTTCTAAGTGTTTCTAGTCTTTGTTTTAATTCTTTTTCATCTATAATATTCATTGTATGATATTCTAGTTTTTTTTTTATATTAAAGCTAATTATATTATAGGTATTATGCTAATTACAATTAAAAAGTTTATTCAAAATTCTCAGACAGAAAATGGAAAAGTTAAAGATAAAGATATCGTTAACTTAGTATTTAAACCTTTAATTTCTATTTTGTTTCTCCTAATGATACTTATTACTTTTACACAGGTTATTTTTAGATATATTTTGAACTCAGCCTTGCCTTGGGCCGGAGAACTCACGATATTTTTTTTTATTTGGGTTATTTTTTTAGGCGCCTCAATAACTCTCCATAAGGGATTACATATTGGTGTAGATATTATAACTAGTCAATTAAGTGAGAAAAAGAAAAAATTAATTTATATTTTTACCAATTTTCTAATAATTATTTTTTGCTTGTTGATTTTTATTGGATCTATTCCTTTAGTAATTGACAATTTTACGCAACGTTCTCCCGCGCTTGAGATAAGACTTACATTTGTTTATTTATCAATTCCTTTTTCCATGATTGCGATGGTCTGGATCTCGTTAAAAAAAATATTTCATGAGGTAAAAAATTAATGCTAGCTATTTTATTTGCTTTCTTTTTTATTTTATTATTTCTTAATTTGCCAGTTGCATTTTCAATTGGCTTATCTTCAATGATAGCGCTATGTTTTTATGGTGATTTACCTTTAAGCGCTATTGTAACTAGAATGTACTCAGGCGTAGACTCTTTTACGTTATTAGCGATTCCTTTTTTCATAGCGGCAGGCGAAATAATGAACGAAAGCGGTATAACAGATAAAATTGTTTCATTTTCAAAAGCTTTAGTCGGCCATATTAAAGGTGGGTTAGCTCATGTTTCAATAGTATCGAGCATGTTTTTTTCAGGTATTTCAGGTTCTGCTACTGCAGACGCATCTGCTC
This sequence comes from uncultured Pelagibacteraceae bacterium, assembly GCA_902546795.1. Lineage (GTDB taxonomy): Bacteria > Pseudomonadota > Alphaproteobacteria > Pelagibacterales > Pelagibacteraceae > Pelagilacustribacter. Next base: position 25,660 of record CACCLK010000004.1, on the reverse strand, counting down.
TTGGGTCGATGTTGATTCCTGCAATGAAAAAAAGCGGAATTGACTCTGATTTTGCCGTTGCTGTTAGTGCTAGTTCTAGTGCTATCGGACCAATTATTCCACCAAGCATTTTATTTGTGATCTATGGGTCAATTGCAAATGTCTCGATTGCAAAACTTTTTTTAGGCGGGATAATACCTGGCATCTTAATTGGTTTATCTTTAATGATAGTAACTTATTTCTATGCCAAAAAAAGAGGTTATCCTTCTGAACAAAGAAGCTCATTAAAAAATTTAATAAAATCGTTTCTTGATTCTTTGATAGCTTTAATGATGCCAGTAATAATCTTAGGAGGAATTTTCGGTGGAATTTTTACAGCGACTGAGGCTGGTGTTGTAGCCGTCTTTTATGCGATAATTGTTGGAGTGTTCATTAATAAAACTATTAAATTTTCTGATTTAGGTGGAATTCTTGTGAAGGCGTCAATAACAACATCAATAGCACTTTTTGTAATTGCAGCAGCGAGCGCATTTGCTTGGGCTTTGGCTTGGGAAGGTTTTGGTGAAATAGCTCTAAATTTCTTAACTTCTTTTAGTGATAATCCTACAATAATACTGTCTCTTATTTTAATATTTGTTTTGATACTCGGATTATTTGTCGAAGGAATACCAGTTTTAATTATTTTATCTCCAGTAATGTTACCAGTAGTTAATGGATTGGGAATAGATTTAGTTTATTTTGGAGTTTTATTAGTAATGGCAATCGTAATTGGATCAGTTACTCCGCCTGTTGGTATTTTAACTTATATTTCATGCGCAATTGCTAACACAACGATTTCTAGAGTTTTTTGGACCATTTGGCCATTTTGTGGAATAATGATCTTTGTATTGTTTATGGCAGTTTTATTTCCAGAAATAATCACTCTATTTTATAACTAATTATGATAAAAAAAATTTTAGTAACCGGAGCAGCAGGATTATGTGGGAGTGTAGTTAGTCATGGTTTAACAAAACTCAAGTACAAAGTTTTTTCCTGCGATATTAAATCTAGTCCAAGTCCAGCAGCCAAAGCATTGGGAATACCTTTGAGTAAAAAAATAAAAAAAATTGATTTAAGAAAAATTAATAAAGTACTTAAAATAACTAAAGGTATGGATGCCGTAGTCCATTTTGGAGGAATACCCCGTCACAAACCTCATGAGGATGTTTTTAAAAATATTATAGATCACAATATTGTCGGTACCTATAATGTTTTTGAGGCTTGTAGAATAAATAAGGTGAAAAGAATTATATTTGCAAGTTCAGCACATATAATGGGTTATCATGATAGGCGAAAAAAATTAGATGATAGATCAAGTTTCAGACCTGACTCTCACTATGCTGTGAGTAAATGTTTTGGTGAGTCTCTATCTAAATTATATTCAGATAAATACAATATTAAGATTCTAAGTATTAGAATAGGTTCAGCGCTTCCAAAACCAACAGATATGAGATTTCTATCTACCTGGATCAGTTTTAGAGATTTAATTCATTTAGTAAATGTAGGTTTAAAAAGTAAAAAATTATACTGTTCAAGTGTTTACGGTATTTCAAAAAACAAAAGGGCTTGGTGGAATAATAGAGAGGCTTACAGGCTTGGTTATAAACCGAAAGATAATGCTGAAAAATATGCTAAAGATAAGTTAACCAAAAATGAGTTTAAAGATAAAATTGCTTTAAGACTTCATGGCGGGGTATTTACGACTGATGGCCTGAAAGGGAAGTTATCTAATATATTGAAAAATAATTAATCAAAATGAAAATTAAACAAGTAACCCCGATTTGTATTCACGTTCCTTTTGAACATGGTGCAAAAAAAGTAAAATTTCATGGTCAGGATTGGCAAAAATTGGAGTTTGTTTTAGTTAGAGTAGAAACTGATAATGGAATAATTGGTTGGGGTGAGTCTTTTGGCTATGTCTCTTGGAAATCTGTAAAAACTGCTATCGAAGAGATGGTAGCTCCATCAATTGTAGGAAAAGAGATTAACTCAGTCGATGATATTAATAAACTGGTTTTTGAAATTCAAAAAACACTTCATATTTTTGGACGCTATGGAATTACAATTTATGCTCTCTCTGGAGTGGAAATTGCAATATGGGACGCTCTTGGGAAAGAGAAAGATCTGCCAATTTATAAACTAATAGATGGTGGTCAGAAAAAAGAATTTAAAGCATACGCAAGTTTATTCAGATACTCAGATAAAAATTTGGTAGAAAAAAAATGTAAAGAGTCTCTAGATAGAGGTTTTAAAATTGTAAAGCTTCACGAAATTATGGATGACACTATAGAAGTTGCAAGAAAATATTTAGGAACAGAAGTGCCTTTAATGACTGATGTTAACTGTGCTTGGACATATGAAGAAGTTCTTGAAAAAAAAAATTTTTTAAAAAAAATGAATTTATTTTGGGTTGAAGAACCAATTTTTCCACCTGAAGACTTTAAAAAATTAGCAAAAATTAATAACGAATTAGGAATTCCTTTAGCTGCAGGAGAGAACGCATGCACGCACTGGGAGTTTGAAAAAATGATAGAGGCTAAAGCAGTAAATTTCACACAACCATCAGTTATAAAAGTTGGTGGTATATCTGAAATGATGAAAATAATAAAAATTTCTGAAGAAAAAAAAATACCTGTAATGCCTCACACAGCATATTTTGGACCTGGTTTCCTTGCATCTCTTCACATTGCCTCTAAAACTAAAATGGAAGTTTTCATAGAAAGATTTTGGCTTGATCTAGCTGAAGAATTCTATCCAAACTTTAAAACTACCAAAAATGGAAACTATCAACTACCTGACGGACCCGGCTTAGGTGTAGATTTCAATCCGATATTGATTGATAAATTTAAAGTATGAAGTATAGGTCTGTTTTATTTGTTCCAGGTCATGAAGAAAAAAAAATCAAAAAAGCATACACTTTAAGTGCAGATATTGTGGTAATTGATCTAGAGTCAACAGTTCCGAAAGAAAAAAAAGATGAAGCAAAGGAAATTATAAAGTCATGTAATGTAAATAAAGAAAAGACTTATATAAGAATAGATAATAATACGGATTTAAAATTTGTTACATCTGAAAAATTTTTCGGAATTTTTTTACCGTTCACTGAAACAAAGAAACAATTAGAAGACATTGACGATACTTTAAAAAAAAATGAAAGTGTACAAACTGATATCATTCCAATATTAGAAAGTATAAAAGGCTTGGCAAATCTAGAAGAAATATGCTCGTTTAAAAAAAGAGTAAGAATTATTTCCTTTGGGTCTCATGATTTAGCTAAATCTATCAATCTTAAAATTTCTGGTGATGAAAAAGAAATATTAGAATTTAGAAAAAATATAGTACAAAAATCAAAAAAAATTTTAAGACCGATTGACACTTCCTTTTTGGATTTTAAAGATGAAGAAGGTTTTAAAAATTCATGCTTATTGGCAAAAGACTTAGGTTTCGGTGGAAAAGCCTGTATTCATCCTAATCAAATTGATATATCAAATAATATTTTTTCATGAAAAAAAAAATTAAAATTTCAGTTGTTGGTATTGGCTTGATGGGTAGTCAACATCTAAAAGCGATAAGCATAAGTAAAAAGGCAAAATTACACTCTATCGTCGATATTAATCATAAATCAAAATTAATTGCCAAAAAATTAAGAGTCCCATTTTACAAAACATCAAATGATCTCATAAAAAATAATAAACCTGATGCTGTGATTGTTGCTACACCAAACCAGTTTCATGAAAAACATACGATTAGTTTTTTAAACGCTAAGATACCTGTTTTGTTAGAAAAACCAATATCAAGCAATATAAAAAAAGCCCAAAAAATTATTAATAGTTCAAAAAAAAATAAAACCCATCTTCTAATCGGATATCACAGAAGACATAATTCTATAGTTTCAAACGTAAAAAAAAAGATCCAAACAGGAAAAATTGGAAAAATCGTTGCTGGTAATGTTATGTGTTGGTTATACAAAAATAAGCAGTGGTTTAACGAAAAATGGAGAATTAAAAAAGGCGGAGGACCTTTGGGGATTAATTTAGTTCATGATATCGATTTAATTTGTTACCTTTTAGGTCCCGTTGATTATGTTCAAGCATCTTCTTCAAACAAAATAAGAAAATATAAAGTAGAGGATACCGCTATTGTAAATTTTTCATTTAGATCAGGGGCTCTTTGCACATTAAGTGTTTCTGATACAATTGTTGCTCCATGGAGTTATGAGCTAACTGCCGGAGAAAATCCAGCATATCCTATTACCAATCAATCAGCTTATTATATTGGGGGCACAAAAGGTTCGATTCAATTTCCTAACTTAAAGAATTGGTATAACAAAGGCGAACGTAGTTGGTGGAAACCGATCTACCATAAAGATATGAATATAAGGCTAAGCAGATATACTTTAATTAATCAAATAAATCACCTATGTGATGTTGTAAATGGAAAAGCTAAGCCTAAGGTTACAGGTGAAGATGGTTTGCAATCTTTAAAAATCTTTGCAGCAATATTAAAAAGTTCAAAATCAGGAAAAAAGATAAAGTTGAATTAAATTTAGCTTTTGCTTAAACGCCAAAGACCACCTCCATCAGTCAAAATTAGCACTCTTCCCTCTTCATCTAGTTTTATATCTCTAATTCGACCGACTTTATCTTTAAAAATTATTTCCTCTTTAATGAACTTATTTTTTTTAAAAGAGACTAATCTGATTGATTTGTCTTTTAATGCGGATATCAACGCTTTACCATTCCACTCTTCAAATTCTGAGCCTTTATAAATGAGCATGGCAGAAGTAGCTATTGATGGAACATAATATCTGATTGGTTTATCATAACCAGGAAGCCATTTAGGTCCGCCTGGTAATCCTGAATATTTAGTTCCACCCCAATAAAGCTTGTCCCAACCATAATTTCCGCCTTTAAATAAAAGACCAAACCAATCTCCACCTCTTGCACCATGGTTTGTCATATAAATTTCTCCATCGTAAGGAGACAAGGCCATACCCTGAACATTTCTTATTCCAATTTGATAAATTTCGGGTAACCATTCTTGTTTATCTAAAAATTTAGGATTATCTTTTGGGATGCTTCCATCTAAATTTATTCTAATTATGCTACCAGGATGTTTTTTTGGATCTTGGGCTATGATGCCTCCGCCTCTTTCACCTGCCGAAACGTAAAGTTTATCTTTCTTTATGACCAAACGTGAACCAAAATGATAACCGCTATCTATGGGTGGCTCAGCTTGAAATATATTTTTAAACTTCAAAAAATCTAAATTGAAATTCGCAACTGCTACTGAAGTGCTCGACTTACCTTCTCCCCTATCTTCAGAATAAGATACATAAACTTTTTGATCTTTGAATAAAATATCTAAAAGCCCTCCTTGGCCATGTTCTAGAACTTTCAAATTGTGTGAAATCTTTTTAATTAGATTTGTTTTTTTATTAAAAAAAATAATATTACCTGATTTTTCTGTTATTAAATGTTCGGAGTTACTTTTTGACGTAATAGACCATGGTTTATTAAGATCCTCTAATATCGGTGTTAACTTAAGTTCAGCAGAGACTTTTGTAAAAAAAAATATAAAAAAAAATAAATAACAAAATTTCATATATTTTAATATTTGACCTTTCCTCCATTAATTTTAATAATTTTTCCATTAGATCTTTTATCTTTTAAAAGTTTTACAACTAATTTTGAAACTTCCTCAGGTGTTGTAGGTCTTTTAATCCCTGCAGCCTTGGATCTTAGTTTTAGAATTTGGTTTATGTTTTTTTTAAGAACTTTTGCGTCAGATTTTAAAAGAGCTTTGAGCCTTCCAGTCAAAGTCATACCAGGATTAATTATAGAAACTGAAACTTTATCGAGTTTTCCTTGTTCCGATAAAGTTTTTGTTAAGTGATTCAACGAAGCATTTACTGCGCCACCAATCATAAACGTTCGAGAAGGTGGCTCCCATGAACCGGCACCTCCACCAATATTAATTATCTTTCCATTATTTTTTTTTAATATTGGCCAAAAAATTTTACTTAATCTTAGAGCAGATTTAAATTTAAGATCAAAGCCATCGTTCCATGTTTTATCATCTAGCTTAAGAAAATGACCTCCTTTTGTTGCTCCAGCAACATTTATTAAATAATTAATTTTTTTTACTTTTTTTCCAACAAAATTACACGCAGACAAAGACCTAAGATCTTTTGCTATAATTTGTGATATTTTGGGGTATGTTAAGTTTTGTTGAATTTTTTTAAGAAGTTTTTTAGATCTAGCAACTAATACAACTTTTATTTTTCTTTTATTTAAATCTTTAGCAATAATAGAACCTATACCCTTGCTTGATCCTGTTACAACAGCAACCTTCATTAAATAAAATCGATATCTATTTTTCCTAAAGATTTAAAATCTACTTTAAGCTTATCACCTTTATTTACTTTAAAGGGCTGTATGACGGAACCAGTCATAAACCAGTCTCCCTTCTTAAAAGTCACGGGATTATCCTTAAATTCATTAATTATGCATTTAATTGCTTCTATCGGTCCTGCTCTTTTCTCGCCTTTAAAATATGGCTCCGTTACTTTACCATTTAAATTAATTTCAACTGGAATTGAGTCTAGATTAATTTTATCAAGATTTTGTATTTTGTCACCAACTACTATAGCGCCGGCACCCCCATTGTCTGCAATATTTAAATTCATCATTGTGATCGGATCTAAATCTTTTTTAGAGTCCGAGTGCACTCTTGTTGATACTAGTTCAAGAGCTATGTAGGCCTCGTAGTTTCCTTTTTTATTCTCTGCTCCAGGAACCATTTGTGTATCTTCTAAAAACTTTAAACAAAATTCACATTCAAGAATACAATCTGGAATTTTTTTATAATCTACTTTAAGTGGGTTCATTAGAACTGTTTCATCTATAATTTTACCTATCATCGGACCATTGACTTTGGCTCCTTCTTGTAAATTCTTTGAGACAAGTCCTATTTTCCAACCAACTGTTTTTTTCTTTAAAACGTCATGGAATTGTTTTTGTATGTTGTGGGACTCTTCCCTGCTTTTTGGTAGTTCTTCAGAATTAATTTTAATTAGGTCTCTTTTTTTCCATGCATCTACTAATTTTTCTGCTAAAGTGCTCATAATCTATAAATAACCATATGAACCTCAAAATTGAAAGAGCTAAATTTAATAATCCCTCCTTGCAGATTGTCGCTAAAGCCTTAGAAAAGGGACTAAGATCAAATTACCAAGATACTAAAGTTGAAATAATTGATTGTCCGAATTTAAAAAAATGGGATTGTCCGTCTGAAGGAATATCAGGAAATGAACGTATAATTGATGTTGGTGGAGAACCCTATATGCACGATAAGAAGTATATAGGCACTGAGTTTGATTACGAGGAAATTTCAAAAAAAATTGGATCAGAAAATTCTTATGCTCTTGGTGCTGGGTCGGGTGCAATGTCTTGTTTGGGGGGCCACTGTGGTGAACTAGTCATTAACGAAAATTTAATTACTAATGAGTCTAGGTCTATAATTGCCCAAGTTGGAAAAAATAAAGAGTGTATAACCAAAAAATATACAGCAAGAAAACATGGGGGATTAGGTAATATTTTTTTTTCAGAGGGAAAAATAGGAAAAGTAATTAAGATTCTTTTAAAAAAAAGAATTGGGAATCAAGGGTCATTACCACAAGCAATACGTAACTCATTAATAGAAAATATTACTTTAAAGAAAAATGATCACATTGCTATGGGAGGAGTTTTTAGAATCCTAAAAGGTGGTGTTAAATCTCATGTTCAACCTGATTATGATGATATTAAACATGAATATTATGATCCTAAATTAATGAAATGCACAAAAGATTTTTTACAATTTTATGAACCTGTAGGTCCAAACTTACAGTGTTATTCAGTTCTTTGGACAGGAGATCCAACAGGCGGCAACCTTAACTTAAGAGACTCCGGCGAGCATACGCATTTTCACTCATATAATAACAAGAGTGAGGCAGGTCATTATCATTTTGACGTAACGCCAGATGAAATAGAATACGAATGCTATTTTAATTTAGCGCATGAAGTTTGTAGAGTGAACAATATTTATAAGGAGTTAAAAAATTCTCTTTAAAATTTAGTATTTATCAGCCTCTTTTTTTTGCTTAAATAAATAATATAAGTCTGTTTTAATTGATTTCTTTATTTTAAGAAAAGATGTTTGTTGCCTAGAATAATTTAATTGCTTAGCATTTTTTACTTTTGAAGTAGTTATTCTCATAGGAGTAGTATTAAGCCTTAGCATAAAAAAAACAACCTATGATTGAACCATTTTGGGTTTTATTTGAAACCAATTTATCTTTGTGATTTAAGTGATTATGGAAATCGTAACGAAAATAGCCCCCTTATGTCTTGCAATAATAATGTTTGGTTTAGGCCTGGGCTTAACGGTTGGAGATTTCACAAGAGTTGTAAAAAATCCTAGAGATTTTTTTGTTGGTTTTATATGTCAGGTTATTTTACTCCCAATAATTGCTTTTATATTAATTAATGTTTTGTCACTTCCGCCAGAAATTGCTTTGGGAGTGATGGTAATAGCTGCAGCTCCAGGAGGAGTAACCTCAAATATTCTTACAAAGTTTGCAGATGGAGACGTTGCTCTATCAGTATGTTTAACGGCAGTTGTAAGTTTACTAAGTATTTTTATAGTTCCATTGATAGTATTTAATTCTGCTGAATTTTTAGGAATTGAAACCTCAAAAGATATATCAATGCTTAATATAGCAATAAAAATGTTCTTTGTGGTAACTGTTCCTGTTATTTTTGGAATGATTGTGAGAACTTTAATGACAGATTTTATTGTTTCCAAAACTCTAATAATTCAAAGACTATCAGTAATTTTATTTTTAGTCGTATTTATTGCAATTTGGGTAGAGGAATGGGACAAGATTATTTCTTTTATTACAAAAGCGGGTTTAATAGCTTTTATCTTAAATATGACGATGATTTTTGTAGGATATTACGTTGCAAAATTTTTTACATCAGGTATTGCACAAAGAAAATGTATCTCATTAGAGTGCGGTTTACAAAACGGAACTTTAGCAGTGTTTGTTACTACACAATTATTTGATGATATTGTATTTATGGTACCCACAGCTGCCTACGCGTTAATTATGTTTTGCACCTCTATTATTTTTGTTCTAATAGTTAGAAAAATTAAATAAATTATCTTAAAATAGTGTTTATTATTAATATTTAATATCGTACATTCCAATATAAAAAATGATTACATTTACTAATTTACTATTATTTTTAATATTGTCTACTTTAGTGGCATATTTGTTTATGCCGTGGAAAGGAATAGACAAAGGTTCTTTCGTAAAAATTTTGTCTCAGTTTGTGATTTGGATTGTTGTATTAGGTCTAATTTTTATTATTCTCTTTAATTTAGGTATGGTTATCTAACTTTAATTATTTTTTGAGTAATTCTATCTAAAATAATTGCCAAGATTACAATTCCTGTCCCACCTATAACTGCAGATCCTACATCTAATCTTCCTAATGCAATGTACACAGTCAAACCTAATCCACCTGCACCAATTAAAGCGGCTATTACAACCATTGATAAAGCTAACATCAATGTTTGATTCACACCCGCCATAATAGTTTTGAGTGATAATGGTATCTCAATTTTTACAAGAATTAAGAATTTAGATAACCCCAAGCTTGAACCGGCCTCTTTAAATCCCTTGCCAACTTGTCTTATTCCCAAATTTGTTAAACGAATAATTGGAGGTAATGCAAATATAATTGTTGCTACGACACCTGGGGTTAATCCAACTCCAAAAAGCATTACCACAGGAATTAAATAAACAAAGCTTGGAATAGTTTGCATAATATCCAGAATTGGGCGCAGTATCATTTCAAAAGTGTTGCTTCTCGATGCAATTATACCTAGTGGGATACCTATTAACATGCAAAATAAAACAGCTGTAAAAATCATCGCGAGTGTGGTCATACTTTCTGACCAAAGATCAACCAGGTCAATAAAAAGCAAGCTCAAAAATGAAAAAAATGCAAATTTAATTCCATTAGTTCTGTAAGCAAAAAAAACAAATATTAAAAGAATAATTGGAAATGGAATAAAATTAAAAAGACTATCTAAACTATTTAAAACAGTGTCTATTGGGGCTGAGATTTTTTTAAAAAGTGGCCTTTGTTCAAAAAGCCACCCTTTAATGTTACTCTCTATCCACTCACCTAGTGGAATATAAATCTCATAATCTGATGGGGCTAATTTTAAACTCATTAAAATTAACCTTGATCCTTACTTAATCCAACTATCAAAAGTGCTTTGATTAGCTTTTATCCATTCAGCTGCGTGTTTCTTAATAGCCTTTTCGCTTTTCTCACCCTTGTTCATTTTCAAGTTCTGAGCAGCAATATCTCCAAGAGGAATTGAAGCTTTTTTTAGCATTTTTTCTACTTTTGGATTTGCCTTAAGAAAATTAACATTCGCTGCTGGTCTAATATCATCAGCACCAAAACCTAAATTTATTTTAGATTTAGTCGCGTTTGCAATTTTAGTTGCTTTAGTTGCGCTGTAAGGTACTTCAATCCAAACTACGTCTTTACCAAGTTTTAAAGCGCCAACAGTCCAATTTGGTGTCCATGTATAAAATAGAATTGATTTTCCATTTTTGTATTTAGACACTGCATCTGCCATTGAAGCTGAGTAGTCTGCTTTTACTGGATTGATAAAATCACCTAATCCAAGCTCTTCGAAATGTTTTGAGATTACTTTCTCACAACCCCAGCCTGGAGGGCAAGCAACCATGTCTGCTTTTCCATCACCATTAGAGTCAAACTCTTTTGCGTGTTTTTTGATATCCATTACGCTCTTGATACCAAATTTATCTGCCGATTTTTTATCAATTAAATAGCCTTGGGCTCCTCCACCCTTCATTACATAGCCAACTGGTTTTACTTTACCTTTAGACTCTGCGATATACCCGTCATGAGTTCCAAACCAGCCGTTAACCCAAAGGTCAACATCTCCAGCAGTTGCTGCAACATAAAAAACTTGTGGTTTCATTACAGTTGGGCCAGAAACTTTGTAACCCATCTTCTCTAAAGCTGCTTTATAGATCTCAGCCTGGAAATAACCCGTATCCCAGTCTGCTTTACCCATTTTGATTTCATTAGCAATAGCCCCACTACTAATGGTAATTGCTGCGACCAATGATACTACTAAATGTTTTAAATATTTCATCTTCCCTCCTAAATTTAAAAAAAATGTAACATGTATAGGAGTTTAATGTAACCGTAATACAACTAAAAAGTGAGTTATGTCATATATGCGCACTTAGGTGCGCATATATTCTTATTTGCTAATTTTTTTCTTAATTTATCCAACTATTAAAAGTGCTCTCGTTGGCTTTAATCCATTCTTCTGCATGTTTTTTTATAGCCTTTTCACTTTTCTCACCTTTATTCATTTTCAAGTTCTGAGCAGCAATATCTGCTAAAGGTATAGATGCTTTTTTTAAAAACTTTTCAACTTTTGGATTGGCTTTCAAAAAATCAACATTTGCAGCTGGTCTAATGTCGTTTACACCAAATCCCATATTAAGTTTTGATTTTGTTGCATTTGGTACGCTAACCACCTTTGTTTCACTAAAAGGAGCTTCGATCCAAACTACATCCTCACCTAATTTTAAAGTGCCGACTGTCCAATTTGGAGTCCAAGTATAAAACAATACTGATTTGCCGTTTTTGTATCTTGAAATTATATCCGCCATAGCCGCTGAGTAATCTGCTTTTATTGGATTAATAAATTCACCCAGACCTAGTTCCTCAAAATGCCTGGATATAATTTTTTCACAACCCCATCCCGGATGACAGGCAACCATATCTGCTTTCCCATCACCATTTGAATCAAACTCTTTAGCGTGATTTTTAATGTCCATAACAGATTTGATGTTAAATTTATCCGCTGTTTTTTTGTCTATTAGGTAACCTTGTAAGCCGCCGCTTTTAGCAACATAACCTACAGGCTTAACTTTACCCATAGCCTCTTTAACATAAGAGTCGTGGTTTCCAAACCAACCATTAACCCAAAGATCCATATCCCCTGCTGCTGCTGCAACGTAGAAAACCTGTGGCTTCATAACAGTTGGGCCAGTAACTTTATAACCCATTTTTTCTAGTGCTTTTTTATAAACCTCTGCTTGGAAATAACCTGTATCCCAATCAGCTTTACCCATTTTTATTTCTTTTGCATTTAACGAAAAATTTATTAATGAAATAAAAAATATAGTTGTAAGTATTTTTAATAATTTCATATTTATCCTTTTGTTATGATTATTTTAGATTAAATAAAAATCTAATGGAAAGACAGTATTGTCGCAGAAATATTGATTACGAATTGATGATTAACTTTTTTTACACTTTTTACAGATACCAAAAAATTCTAGGTTAAATCTTTTAAATTTCATTCCTTTTTTAGCGTTAAAACCAGACAAATATCTTGAAAGCTTAGCATCGCTTATCTCATCAACCATTTCACAACTTTCACAAATTGAAAACGCAGTAGCTTTTGAAATTTCACAATCTGAACTTCTACATGCAACAAAAGCATTTTTACTCTCAATTTTATGAATTTTACCCATTTCAATTAACTTATCTAAAGCTCTATAAATTTGTTGTGGAGCATTTATTCCTTTTTTTTGTACGTTGAATAAAATAGAGTAAGCTTTTAAAGGACCCTTTGCTTTTTCAATAATATCTAAAACGATTTGTTGATTTCTAGAAAGTGTTTGTGCTTGTGCCATAATATAATTTACCAATTAAACATTATTTTTTCAATTCGGAATATTTTTTAAACTTAATAAGTGAAAAACAAAAAAGTATTAAAGCTGCAGTTATGATTGAAGGTCCAGATGGAGTATTAAATTCTAACGATGAAAACAATCCTATCATTACTGATAAAAGTCCGCCAACTATTGATAGGACAACCATTTGTTGAGGATTGTTTGAAATGTTCCTGGCCATTGCTGCAGGTATAATTAACATTCCAGTTATTAATAGTAGTCCCACAATTTTTATAGAAATTGCAATTATTGCAGCCATTAAAATTGTAAATATTGCATTTATCTTATCTGGTTTCATGCCCTCTGCTTCAGCTAAATCGTAATTTACTGTTGATGCGAATAATGGCTTCCAAATTAATTTTAGTACAAAAAGGATTAATGCACCTCCTATCCAAATAAACATTAAATCAATTTCATTAACAGCAAGTATATCTCCGAATAATAATCCCATTACATCAAATCTGATTGATGTTAAAAAACCTAAAATAACAAAACCTACTCCCAATGAGGCGTGCGCGAGTAAGCCAAGTAAAGCATCGTTTGGTAATTTTGTTTTTTTTTGTAATTTTAGAAGAATGATTGCCAGTGCTGCAGATATTAAAAAAACTGCAAAGGCGATATTAATATCGAAAAAAACTGCCATAGTTACACCTAACAAAGCTGAGTGAGCTAAAGTTCCTGCAAAGAAAGAAAATCTTCGCCAAATAATGAAACAACCAAAAGGTCCTGTTATCAAAGCGATGCCAATTCCTGCAAATAAAGCTCTTATAAAAAAATCATCAAACATGATTATTGCTTTCGGTTTATTGTTCCATCTTGAGAATGAGTATGATCGTGTTTATGCTCATATAAAGTAAGGACCTTTGATGCACGGTCTCCAAATAATTCTTTATACTTTTCGTCTTGAGCAACAATGTGTGGTTTGCCAGAACAACACACGTGTCCATTTAGACAGATTACATGATCAGTAGCTGACATTACCATATGTAAATCGTGGGAAATTAAAAGTATTCCACAACTGAGATCTTCTGAAATTTTCTTGATCAATTCATAAATAGCTACTTCTCCTTTAAAGTCTACGCCCTGAACAGGTTCATCTAAAACTAAGAGCTCAGGTTTCTTTGCAATAGCTCTTGCAATTAAAACTCTTTGAAACTCGCCGCCTGAGAGGTTACTTAAACTCTTCTGCTTTAAATGTTCAACACCAGTTAAATTTAAGGCATCACTAATTTGCTCGTTGTTTAAATCTTTGGTCAAAAACATGAAATCAATTACTCTTATTGGTAAAGTCCAATCGATTGATATTTTTTGAGGTACATAACCGACCTTATTAGTAAATTTTTTTACATTACCCATTATATTTTTGTGAATTCCTAACGCTATTTTTGCTGTTGTAGATTTTCCTGATCCGTTTGGACCAATTAAAGTGACGATCTCCCCTTCTCGGACTTCAAAAGAAACTCCCTCTACTAATATTTTAGAGTTTACAGAAAGACCAGCTTTTTCAACTTGAAGGAGAGTCTTTTTATTTTCATTTTTCATAAATTAAACCTTGACGGTTAAAATGTTATATTATAACAAATGTTACATTATAACAATCTTATGTTAAACAAAATTTCAAAGCTTACAATAACTATCTTTTTAATCTTTGGGCTTAAGTCCTCTGTGAACGCGGATGTAAACGTAGTCACATCAATAAAACCTATTCATTCTTTAGCTAGTTACGTAATGGATGGTGTAGGCAAACCTGATGTAATTGTTGACGGCTATAATTCACCACATGGATTTAGCCTAAAACCTTCACATGCAAAAATGATTGAAAAAGCTGACTTAATTATTTGGGTTGGTGAAGATTTAGAGGCATTCCTAGAAAAACCATTAAATACAATTGCTAAAAAGGCTGTTAATGTAGAAATAATGGACTTAAGTGGAGTTAAAAAACTTAAGTTTAGAGAAAAAAATATATTTGAAGGTCATGATGATCATGGACACGGTCATAAAGAAAAGAAACATGACGATCATGGGCATGGACATAAAGAGAAAAAACATGATGATCATGGACACGGTCATAAAGAAAAGAAACACGATGATCATGGTCATAAAAAAGCTAAACATGATGATCACGGGCATGAGGGACATGCTCACGGTGAACACGATCCACATGTTTGGTTAGATCCAATGAATGCTAAAGTAATTGTAAAAGAAATCGAAAAACAATTAGTTAAATTAGATCCAGATAACAGCTCTAAGTATAAAGCTAATTCTAAAAAAGCTCAGTCTGAATTAGATAATTTAACAAAAAATATTAAAAGAGATCTAAAAGGAAATCTTAGATTTGTAGTTTTCCATGATGCTTACCAATATTTTGAAAATAGATTTGGTATTAAAGTTCTTGGAGCTTTAACAGTAAATCCAGATGTTTTGCCTGGGGCTGAACAATTATCTGAAATTAGAGAGGTTATAGAGCATGAAAAAGTAAATTGTCTTTTTTCAGAACCTCAATTCAATCCGGCAATTATAAAATCAATAGCGAAAGACACTAAAATTAAAACTGGTGTTCTAGATCCTCTTGGTGCGACTTTAGATAAAGGTAAAGGCATGTACTCTGAACTTTTACAGAGTATGTACGCTTCATTTAAAGGATGTTAGGAAATTTATCTTTCAATAACTAAAGTATCTTTAGAGCCACCGCCTTGAGAACTATTAACGATTGTGCTTCCTTTTTTCAAAGCAACTCTGGTTAGCCCGCCTGTTGTTACCCAAGATTTTTTACCAGTTAATACAAATGGTCTTAAATCTAAATGTCTAGGTTCAATTCCCTCTTCAGAAATTGTTGGATTAGTAGATAAAATTTCTAATGGTTGTGCAATATAATCGCAAGGTTTAGCTTTAATTTTATCTATCATATTTTCTCTTTCTTCTTTTGAAGCTTTAGGACCAATTAATATTCCATTACCACCTGATCCATTGGTAGGTTTTACAACTAATTTAGAGATATTTTCGATAACATGATCTTTATGGATTTTTTTTCTACATAAAAATGTTTTTACTTGTTTTAGTTTTGGTTC
This sequence comes from uncultured Pelagibacteraceae bacterium, assembly GCA_902546795.1. GTDB lineage: Bacteria > Pseudomonadota > Alphaproteobacteria > Pelagibacterales > Pelagibacteraceae > Pelagilacustribacter. The sequence goes on along the minus strand of CACCLK010000004.1, from coordinate 9,724 downwards.
TTCGTTTAAATAAAACTTAATCATCTTATCAACGTAAGAATAGATAGCTTTATCATCTGCTATTCCTGTCCCAGGTGCATTTACAATACCAACATTACCTTTACGCCAACATTTAAATAAACCAGGTACTCCAAGCAAAGAATGTTTATAAAAAACTTTTGGATCTAAGAAGTTGTCGTCTATTCTTCTATAAATACAATCAACTTTCATAGGGCCTGTTACAGTTTTCATATAAACAAAATCTTTTTCAACGAATAAATCTTTCCCCTCTACAAGCGCGATACCCATTTGTTCAGCTAAAAATCTATGTTCGAAATAAGCTGAGTTATATCTTCCTGGAGTTAACACACACATGTGTGGGTTTCTTGTTTTTCGAGGGACGCATTCAAGCATACAGTGATATAATTTGTTTGGATATTGATGAACTGAAGAAACTTTGTATTTTGTAAATAATTCAGGAAAGACATCTCGCATTACCATTCGATTTTCAAGCATGTAAGAAACTCCTGATGGAACACGTAAGTTATCTTCTAGAACCATGAACTCACCATTGATATTTCTTATTAAATCAATTCCTGAAATGTTGGACCAAGCTTTATATTTTGGTGAAAAACCATAGCACTCTCTTAAATAAAATGGAGAATTAAAAACTAAATCTTCAGGAATAATATTGTCTTTAAAAATTTTTCTGTCGTTGTAAACATCGTCTATAAAAAGGTTAAGAGCTTTTACCCTTTGAAGTAGTCCTTTTGAAACCTTAGCCCAATCTTTTTTTAGAATAATTCTAGGAATAATATCTAAAGGCCACTTTTTTTCTTGGAGTTTTTTTCCTGATGAATAAACTCGAAAATTAATTCCCCTAGCATTTATTGTACTTGCGCAGTTCTTTTCAATTTCATTTAACTTCTTGATGCCATGTCTCTCTAAAATGTGAGAGATAATAACAGCTTGCCTACGCAACTTATGGTCAGAGTTTAAGTACTCGTCATAAGTTTTTTTAGAGTCGTATTTTTTCCACAAATTCACCATATATACAGTTTTTAAGTATTTCAGTTAATTATCAATTGCACAAATTAGATATTAGCTATGTCAATAAAGAATTGAAAAACTATTCATTTTTAACTAAAAAATCACCATGACATATTGTATTGGCATCAAAACAAATCAGGGTGTTGTTTTAGTATCAGACTCAAGAACCAATGCTGGATTAGACAACGTAAATATTTATACAAAAATGCTAACATATGATGTTGGTGATAGAACAATTATAATAGTAACCTCAGGTAATTTAGGAACTTCGCAGGCTGTATTTAAATCAATAGAGAAAGATATAAAAGATAAAAATGCGGCACTAAATTTAAATACATGCAAAGACTTTGAGCAGATAGCATCCTATGTTGGGAAACTTAACATAAAACATTCTTCACCTGATGGCGTCAATACAGACAGTTTGGTTTTAGGATCAACATTTATAATTGGAGGTCAAATACGTGGTCAAGAATTAGAACTTTACATGGTATACCCACAAGGAAATTATATTCGCCCAGCTGACAGCAAACCATATTTAGTGATTGGTGAGGTTAAATACGGAAAACCTATACTTGATAGAGTTATCACTCCAAGTGTATCTATTGGAGACGCATCAAGATGTGCTCTAATTTCAATGGACTCCACTTTGAAAAGTGACTTAACAGTTGGTCCACCTATTGATATAGCAGTATATAAAAAAGACCAAAAAAAAATTTCTTATCTAAAGTGTTTAAATACTAGCGATGAAGACTATTCAAAAGTGTGCGATAAGTGGTCTGATAAAGTCTTACAAGTGTTTGATACTTTCCCAAAATTTGATTGGGAGTAGTTTTATTCAATCGCCAATATAATGAAGATTAATTAGTCTTGTATGATTTTCTAATCTGTGTTCGAATAAATATATACCCTGCCACATTCCAAGAACTAAATTTTTATTTTGAATTGGTATAGACAAATTTGAGTTTGTAAGTGCAGATTTAATATGGGCAGGCATATCATCCTTTCCCTCTGTACTGTGTATATAGCTTCCATCCATTGGAACAAGTTTATTAAAAAAATTCTTCATGTCTTTCATCACATCTGGATCAGCATTTTCTTGCAGCATTAGTGATGCACTTGTATGCAAAATATTTATATTCAAAATGCCGGTATTAAACTTTTCTTTTTTAACCCAATTTTGGACATTTAATGTAAAATTATAAAGATTTTGACCTTCAGTTCTTACTTCTATTTTATGAAATTTCTGGAACATGATTATTTTACATAGCCTATAATCATGCTAGTATAACATATCTTTTAAAAATAATGGATAAAAAAGCTAAAATTATCGCAACTTTAGGTCCAGCGATATCTTCTACGTCCCAACTAAAAAAAATTATTGAGCTAGGCGTAGATGCTTTCAGGATAAATTTTAGCCATGATACTAGGAATATAATAAGCATTGTAAAAAAAATAAGATACTTAGAAAACAAAACAAAAAAAAGAATATCTTTAATAGCAGATTTGCAAGGAATTAAATTAAGAATAGGAAAAATAAAAAAAAATCAAGTCGATATTAAAAAAAATCAAAAATTTAAATTTGATTTAAGCAAAAAAGAGGGTGACTCGACTAGGGTGGGACTTCCCTATTCATTTATAATGAGGAAAGTAAAAAAGAACAATATTATTTTAATTGATGATGGAAAGTATGCTTTTAAAGTAATTAAAAAATCCAACAAATCAATAATTACTAGATGTCTTAGTCAGAATTGCACTTTATCAAGTAATAAAAGCATTCATATTTCAAATATTAGTTTACCAGTTAATAATTTAACCTCTAAGGATAAAAAAGATATTAAAATTGCAAAAAAAATTGGCTGCAATTGGATAGCTTTATCTTATTTACAAAATGCAAAAATGATAAATCAAACTAGAAAACTAATTTCTAAAGATGTAGGTATTATTTCAAAAATTGAAAATAAGCAGGCATTAAAAAATATTGACGAAATTATAAAGGCCACTGATGCTGTTATGATAGCCCGAGGAGATTTAGCAATTGATGTTGGGCATAGCGAAGTTCCAAAAATACAACTTGGTTTAATAAAAAAATGTAACCAATTATCAAAATCAGTTATTGTAGCTACTCAGATGCTTGAAAGTATGATTGAAAATTACACAGCAACGAGAGCTGAGATAAATGATATAGCAACTGCAATTTTTCAGGGTGCGGATACCGTTATGCTATCTGCAGAAAGCGCCGTTGGAAGATATCCACTTCAAGCAGTTAAAACAATGACTAAAACAATCATATCTACTGAAAAATATAAAAAAGAACACATTGAAGATTTTAAAAATAAAATTGACGCAAAAAAAGATCCCGTTAAATCCATCGTACTTTCTGTAAAAGATTTAGCTTACAATCCTTCAGTGAAGGCGATCATAGCTTTTTCTAATTCTGGAAAAACAGCCAAAATAGTTTCAGCGATGCGACCTAGAGTAAAAATAATTACCATATCACCAAATATTAACGTTAGTAGGCAAATGTCATTACTGTGGGGAGTTCAATCGTTAAATAGTCGTGATGCAAATGGCTGGAAAGATATGATGAATATATCTAGGGAGATAATAAAAAAAGATAACACAATTAAAAAGAGTGATTTTGTTGTGATAACTGCAGGCCTACCTTTTGGTAAAGCTGGCATGACTAATATGATAAGGCTGTATAAAGTTGGAACTTAATGAGTGAAAAATATTCTATTCAAGAAATTTTGTCAGCAATGAATGATTTAGATAAACTTGAAAAGAATGCAAACAACATAATTTTTGAGAAACCAAAGAAAATTAAAATTGATAATAGTGATATCCCTTCAAATACTCTAAAACTAATTGAGGAAGCCGAAAATAATTAAATCAGATTTGCTATTTGAATAGTTGTATCGCACATTCTATTAGAAAAGCCCCATTCATTATCATACCATGATAATACTCGGCTAAATTTACCTTTAATCACTTGTGTTTGGGTTAAATCAAAAATTGAGCTGTGTGCGTTATGGTTAAAATCTTTAGAGACTAGTGGTTTATTATTAACACCTAATATACCTTTAAGCTCACCATCAGCAGCTTTTGACATAGCATTATTAATGCTCTCTGCGGTCACTTCTTTTTCAGTAACTAAGGTTAAATCAATAAGAGAAACATTAGGTGTAGGAACCCTAATTGCTGTTCCATCTAATTTACCTTTTAAACTTGGTAAAACTAAACTCATTGCTTTGGCTGCACCTGTTGAGGTGGGTATCATTGCGCCCTCAGTAGATCTAGCTCTTCTTAAGTCTTTGTGCAATGTATCTAGAAGTTTTTGATCACCAGTGTAGCTATGAATAGTAGTCATATAACCATAACTTATCCCGAAGTTTTTTTCTAAAACCATAGCAACAGGAGCTAAACAGTTTGTTGTGCAAGACCCATTTGAAATAATATTATGTTCTTTTTTTAACTCTTTGCTATTAACACCTTGAACAATTGTAAAATCTACTTCTTTTCCTGGAGCTGAGATTATTACTTTTTTAGCTCCACTTTTAATATGTTTTTCTGCTGAAGATTTATCTAAAAATATACCAGTACATTCTAAAACTACATCAGCTCCTACTTTCCCCCAGGGAATGTTAGCCGGATCCTTCTCTGCAAAAACTTTTATTTCTTGATCACCGATTTTAAAACCGACTTTTGAAGTCTGAATATCTTCATTAATGATACCATGAGTACTATCGTACTTAATTAAGTGCGCGTTAGTTTCTATTGATCCTAAATCATTAATTGCAGCAACTTGAATTTTATTTTTATAATTTTCTAAAATAGCTCTTAAAATTAATCTACCTATTCTACCAAAACCATTAATACCAACTTTAACCATTTAATCTCCTTTAATGAGTAATATTTAGACATATCTAAATACAACAACTGCATAGCCAATGCAAATTATTGTTGCAATCCACAATACACTTCCAACTAGAGCTAACCAAAATAAATGAATGAACGCACTGCCTAATAATGAAATAAATAATCTATCTCCTCTAGTTGTGTCTAATCCTAAAATCCCCTTTCTTGGACTGCCTCCTGGTGATTTTTTTTCCCAAATAACCATCGCAGTTAAACATAAAGCAATAAATATGAAGAAAGAGGCTGTTTGCCATGTCCAGGCCATCCAAGTTATAAATTCGAAGTCGAAAAAGCTTTTTTCTTTTTCTTTAGCCATGTCACCCCATGTTGCAGCGTTTAAAACGTTAAACATCATCATACTCTTCCTAATGCAAATCCTTTAGCTATATAGTTTCTAACGAAATAAATTACGATAGCACCAGGAATAATTGTTAAACTTCCTGCAGCAGCAAGTAGTCCTAATTCATATCCTGATGTACTGGCTGTTCTTGTCATTGTCGCAGCGATCGGTTTTGCTGCCACTGCAGTTAATGTTTTTGCTAATAATAATTCAACCCAAGAAAACATGAAACAGAAAAACATTGTAATACCTATACCTGCAGTGATTGTTGGAATAAATATCTTGAAGAAAAATCTCCAAAACGAATAACCATCAACATAAGCTGTTTCGTCTAGTTCTTTTGGCACAGAAGACATAAATCCCTCTAAAATCCAAACTGCTAGAGGAATATTAAACAAACAATGTGATAAAGCTACAGCCACATGAGTATCAAACAAGTTTACTGATGAATAAAATTGAAAAAATGGCAAGGCAAATACTGCTGGTGGGGCCATTCTGTTAGTTAATAGCCAGAAAAATAAATGTTTATCCCCTAAAAATTTATATCTAGAAAAAGCGTAAGCTGCAGGTAGCGCAGCTGCCACTGAAATCACGGTGTTCATCACTACGTAGTAAATAGAATTAAGATACCCAGTATACCAAGTACTGTCGGTAAAAATTTTCTTATAATTATCTAATGTAAATTCTTGAGGCCACAATGTGTAAGTGTTTATAATCTCAGTTGTTGTTTTAAAAGACATGTTAAGCAACCAATAAATTGGAAGCATCAAGAAAATAATATAAATTGTAGGAACTAACCACTTAGCTTTCTTCATGATTTCTCCTCATTTCTCATCATTAATGTGTAAAATACCCAGCAGACCAAAAGTACTATAAAGAAATATATTAATGACATTGCTGCAGCTGGTCCTAAATCAAACTGTCCTAATGCCATTTTAACCAAGTCTATAGATAAAAATGCAGTAGCATTGCCTGGACCGCCTCCAGTTAAAACAAATGGCTCTGTATAAATCATGAAACTGTCCATAAACCTCAAAAGTATTGCAATCGTTAATACTTTTTTCATTTTAGGCAATTCAATTTTCGTGAAAATTGCCCAACGACTAGCCCCATCAATTTCTGCTGCTTGATAGTAAGCAGGTTGAATAGATCTTAATCCTGCATAAGACAATAAAACTACTAACGATGTCCAATGCCATACATCCATAAGTATAGTTGTGAACCAAGCATCACCAATTTGTTGAGTAAAGTTATAATCAAATCCTAAAGCATTAAGTGAATGACCTAAGAAACCAATATCTGGTAACGCAAAAATATTCCACATAGCTCCAACAACGTTCCATGGAATTAAAAGCGGCATGGACATTAAAACTAAACAAACAGGTACTCCTATTCCCTCTTTTGGCATAGTAAGTGCAATAGCTATTCCTAATGGAATTTGAATAAATAAAATTATAAACGTAAATAAAAATTGTCTACCAAGTGATGCGTGAAATCTTTCGGATAACATGATTTGTTTAAACCATCTTGTGCCTTCCCACATAAAAACATTATTTCCGAAAGTTTCCTGGAAAGCATAGTTTACTACTGTCATTAATGGAATAATGGCATTGAAAGCTACCAGCACAAATACTGGTATTACAAAAAACCATGCTTTTTGATTTACTGTTTTATTCATTCAATTATCCAACTATCTCCATATGTATAAGTATATTCTTTTTTAAATTTTAAAAATGCAGATCCTGACGGAATATCTTCATTAGATTTTGCAATAATTTTAATTTTTCCCGTTTCACTTTCAGTATCTACAATTTTGTGCCTTCCAGTATTACTTACTGATAAAACTTTAACTGGAATTCCGTCATTACTAAAAGATATAAATTCAGGTCTCACACCAACTTCTGTCTTGTTAAATTTGCTTTTTTTGATTTGTTGATGAGTTTCTACTTTTTTTCCATTAACGATCACATCCTTTCCTTTAATTTGACAAGGCAAAACATTCATACCTGGTGAACCAATAAAATATCCTACAAATGTATGCTTTGGTTTTTCAAACAAATCTACTGGCGTTCCTGTTTGAACAATTTGACCTTCATGCATTACAACTACTTGATCAGCAAATGTTAAAGCCTCTGTTTGATCGTGTGTTACATAAATCATTGTTCTATTAATCTTTTGATGAAGTTCTTTAAGTTTAGATCTTAAAATCCATTTCAAATGTGGATCGATTACTGTTAATGGTTCATCAAACATAATAGCATTTACATCTGATCTTACCAATCCGCGCCCTAGTGAAATTTTTTGTTTACCGTCTGCTGTTAGACCAGAAGCTCTGTTGTTTAATGTTGAAGATAATTCCAACATCTCTGCTATCTCATGAACTTTTACTTTGATTTCTTCCTCTGGAATTTTTCTATTTCTTAAAGGAAAAGCTAAATTATCATAAACTGTCATCGTGTCATAAATAACTGGGAATTGAAAAATCTGTGCGATATTTCTTTCCACAGGACTCAACCCTGAAATAACTTTATCATCAAATAATATATCGCCTTTTGTTGGTGTGATTAGTCCAGAAATAATATTCAACAATGTTGTCTTTCCGCAACCTGACGGGCCTAATAAAGCATAAGCACCCCCATCATTCCAATCAATGTCTACTCCTCTGATTGCCCAGTCAGCATCTGAGGACTGAGTTTTTAAATAACTATGGCTTAAACCTTTTAATGTTACTTTAGCCATTAGATACTAACCTTTCATTTTGATCAAAATAAATAAACTCATCTGTATTCATGTATAAATTCATTACATCGCCAACATTTTTTTGAAAAACTCCGTTAGATAAAGAAACCCAATTCAAATTTCCGTTTGTAAAGTGGATTAAGCTCTCAGAGCCACTGATTTCAGAGATTAAAACTTTACCTTTTATTTCAAGTGTATTGTTGCCCTCTTTATACGTGGTAATATTGTGAGGTCTAATACCTACTTTATATTCACCATCTTTGATATTTAATTTAGTCTTCCATTGAATGTCATTCTGTAAAAATGAACACTGGTCTCCTAATTTTTTTATTTTAGCTATATTCATTGGTGGATCACTAAAGACCTGAGCTGAAACTAGAGAGTTAGGTTTATTATAAGTATCTAAAGTTTTTCCATATTGAATAATCTTACCTTCCTGTAACGTTGCAGTATTACCACCTAAGAGTAAAGCTTCTGAGGGTTCTGTGGTTGCGTAAACTACAATACAGTCTCTATTTTCAAATAATTTTGGTAATTCTTCTCTTAATTCTTCTCTTAATTTAAAATCTAAGTTAGCAAGTGGTTCATCTAAAAGAATTAAGTCTGAGTCTTTTACTAGTGCTCTTGCTAAAGCAGTTCTTTGTTGTTGTCCTCCAGAAAGCTCATTTGGTTTTTTATTCAACATTCCAGAGAGTTTTAATAATTCTGCAACTTTCCCAACTCTTTGTTTTGTTTCATCTGAACTTACTCCAGTAATTTTTAATGGAGATGCAATATTGTCATAAACTGTGAAATTAGGGTAATTGATAAATTGCTGGTAAACCATTGAGACATTTCTTTTTTGAACTTTCATACCTGTCACATTCTCGTTGTTAAACCAAATCTCACCTGATGTTGGTTTATCTAGGCCAGCCATAATTTGCATAAGAGTTGTTTTGCCAGATAGTGTAGGACCTAAAAGAATATTAATTGTATTTTTTTCTAATTTTAGATTTGTTGAATAAATATGAGTATCTAATCCTATTTTTTTTTCTACGTTTTTTAATTCTAGGCTCATATTTTTTGAATTCCGTTTTAAAAAAAGGGGGCTGTTAAGCCCCCTTTAAATTTAGAATTAACCTAAATTATCTCCAAGCTTTTTCGAAAGCAACTGTTTTACCTTTAGGCTTCTCATTACGCTTAGCTTTTGGTGATCCTGGTTGTTTCAACCAATAATCAGCGCCTTTCGGCTTAGCTAATCTTGGACCACATCCGCCGTATGTATTATTTGCTTTATCAGCAGCTTCCATACGAGACATAACTAAGTTCATCTCTTCTGCAAGACGATCCATAGCTTGTTGTGGAGTAAACGCACCTGAGTTTACATCTCCAATTTGTTGCCACCAGATTTGTGCAAGTTTCGGATAGTCCGGAACATTGATACCTGTTGGTGACCACAATACTCTGTTTTTAGATCTGTAGAATTCTACAAGTCCGCCAAGTTTTGGAGCTCTTTGAGTAAAGTGCTTGTGGTTAATTGTACTATCTCTAATGATAGTTAAACCAACATCACTTTTCTTAAGATCAACAGTTTTTGATACTACGAACTGAGCGTATAACCATGCAGCTTTTCTTCTGTCAACTGGAGTAGACTTAAATAAAGTCCATGATCCAGCATCTTGATAACCAAGCTTCATACCTTCATCCCAGTAAGGACCTTTT
>CACCLK010000003.1 GCA_902546795.1 uncultured Pelagibacteraceae bacterium | reverse complement strand
TCACCAACTTTTATTCTCATTTAGTCTTTTCCAAAATATAGTTTTTTACTTTTTTTAAGTCTCTATCCACTATATCAAACTTCTCCTTTTTGTCAGGTAAAGATGCTATTTGCTCTGGAGCAACAACATCTTTATTGATTGCCATTTTAATCGTATCAGCAAATTTGTACGGGTGCGCTGTACCTAGAACTACTGTTGGCAGATCATTTTTTACATTGTATGAAGCCCTAACCGCAGTCGCTGTGTGTGGATCTAATACAAAACCAAAATTATTAAAAAAGTCTCTTATTACCCTAATTGTTTCAGTGTCATCAACTGCTACAGCAGTGAAACTTTCCAATATTGTTTTCCTTTCAGAGGAGTTTAAATCAAAAGATCCTTTATCTTTTAGATCTTTCATTAAAACGTTTACCCTTTCGTCATTTTGATTTGAGATATCGAAAAGAAGCCTCTCAAAGTTACTTGCGATTTGAATATCCATACTTGGAGTTAGGGTTGATTTAACCTCATTTGGTTTATAGCTGCCTGAATTTATCACTCTAGACAAAATATCATTTTTATTTGTTGCAACAATTAATTTTCCCATTGGTAATCCCATTTGTTTTGCAATATAGCCCGCATAAATATCACCAAAATTACCTGTAGGTACCGAAAAATTTGTTTTTTTTGAGAGTTTGAAATAACAATAGAAATAATAAACTACCTGGCAAATAATTCTTGCCCAATTTATTGAATTAACACCAGACATATTTATTCTTTCTCTAAACTTATCATCGGCAAACATTTCTTTTACAATTTTTTGACATTCATCAAAGTTACCCTCGATGGCTAAATTAAAAATATTATCTGAACCAATAGTAGTCATTATTTTTCTTTGATTTTTTGAGATTTTATTATGTGGATGTAATACAAAAACATTGATATTTTTTTTATTATTTAAGGCGGAAATCGCTGCCGAACCAGTATCACCTGACGTTGCAACAACTATATTTATTACTTTATTTTTAACAATTTCAATTTCACTATAAAGATTTCCTATTACCTGCATTGCAATATCTTTAAATGCTAAGGTAGGTCCGTGGTAAAGTTCTAGCAAAGTTATTTCTTCAAATTTTTTAATACTAACTACATTTTCTGAAAAAAAATTTGAGTAAGATTTTTTTACTATTTTATTTACTTTTTCTTTTGAAAAATTTTCTTTACAAAAAAAATAAATAATCTCTGTGGCTAAATCAAAATAATTTAACTTACTCAAATGATGTAAATTCTCATTGCTAAATTTAACAATATTTTTAGGCACAAAAAGACCTCCATCAGGAGATAAACCTCTTACAAAAATACTTTTGAAATCGTAGTCTAATTTTTTGTCTCTTGTGCTAAAATACTTCATTGTCTTCTTTTAAAATATAAAAAATATATTAATATCGATAGTGCAACAGCATACCAAGTTAAAGCATATTTAAGGTGATTATTTGTCAAATCGGCACTAATAATTTTCGTTTTTGGCAAATTATAATCTTTACCCTGCAAAAAAATAACATAATCATCAAAGCTTATACCAGTAAATTTTTTTAAATCATCCAAATTAATTGAAAACCATATGTTTTCTGAGAGGTCATTTTCAGGTTTAAAAATATTAGCTTTTTGAATTTTTTTTATGATCCCAGTAATTTTTTTTTCCTCGAAGGAGTCTATATTTTTTTTATTTTTGTCTTGTTTGTCTATCCATCCTCTATTCACTAAAAGATACTCATTTTTAGAAGAGAGAAACGGTGTGATAACATCAAAACCTGGCTTGCCATTTTCATTTAAACTGTACAAATAAATCTGTTTTTCAAATTTGAATTTGCCCTCAACCATTACTCTCTGATAATTATTATTTATTTTTTTCGAATACTGAACAGGATCTGTCTTTAAACCAAAATTAATCTGTTCAATTAAATCAAGTTTCCATTGAAGCCTATAAAGTTGCCAAGTTCCTAAAGAACAGAAAACTGAAATAAAAAAAATTACAAATAAATTAAAAAGTGTTTTTTTCAATTATTTTTAACTACCCCAGATATAAATTGCAGCAAATAAAAACAGCCAGACGACATCAACAAAGTGCCAATACCATGCTGCAGCTTCAAATCCAAAGTGATGATCAGGTTTAAAATGCCCTTTTGTAGATCTGTAAAGACAAACTGCAAGAAATATTGTTCCAATTATCACATGAAATCCGTGGAAACCTGTGGCCATATAAAATGTGGATCCGTAAATATTTTGTGAAATAGTAAATGATGCGTGATGGTATTCATAAGCTTGAAAACATGAGAAAACAAAACCTAAAAAAACAGTCGCGATTAATCCATTAACCAAACCTTTTCTCTCATTTTCAAGCATGGCATGATGTGCCCATGTTACAGTTGTTCCAGACAAAAGAAGTATCAAAGTGTTGATTAGAGGAATATCCCAAGGATCAAATGTTTTTATATCAGCAGGAGGCCAGATCTTTCCGACAGCCTCTGTAGGAAATAAGCTGGCATTAAAAAATGCCCAGAACCACGCAACAAAAAACATTACTTCGGAAGCAATAAAAAGTGTCATACCGTATCGATGACCTATTTGAACCACTAAAGTATGATGGCCTTGTTTTTCTGCTTCATCTATTACGTCTCTAAACCACATAAACGAACCATAGATTAGTAGAGCGGTTCCAATTAGTAATAGCCATAAAGTTTTTGTATGAAAATAATAGACAGCTCCAAATGCCAAAACTAAACAAGCAAATGACGCAAAAATTGGCCAAGGACTTGGATCAACTAAATGAAAATCATGTTTTTTTTCTGATGCCATAATAAATTTTAACTTGTTTTATAATAATCTGATGAGAAAAAAGTAAAAGATAATGTCACATCAGAAATATCGTTTGTTTTCTTATCATCTACAACCTCTGGATCTAAAAAGAATGTTAATAAAAATTCCTTTGTTTCATTCGGTTTAAGTGTTTGTTTTTCAAAACAAAAACATCCAATCTTATTTAAATAAATTCCAAATGAGCTTGGTGAAACATTAAATGTTGCCGAACCCGCAGTGGTCTCAGTAGTTTGATTTTCTACGAAAAACTTTACAGAGTGGACCTCTCCAGGTCTTAATTTTAAGGTATTTTTTTGAGGATAAAATTTCCAAGGCAAATTTCCATTGGAATTTGTATCAAATCTTATTTTGTAATCTTGGTTAACTATTATTTTTGGTATTTCTTTATTGGAAGCATTTTGAGTCGTTCCGCCAAATCCTGTGACTCTACAAAATAAATCATACAATGGAACTGCAGCAAATGATAAACCAAGCATTAAAAAAAATATTGTAACTAATGCAAATGGTGTTAATTTTTTTTTATCTAATCTTATCATAATTCTCTATTATAAATGCCTATGTTAAAAAAAGTTAACAAAAACAATAAAACTATAAAAATTACCAATAAAACTGCGGTAATAATATTTTTCTTTTTCTTATCCATATAAATTATATCGAAGTTTGTCTATTAGAATAATTAGAAAAATAAAAAATAAGTAAAATATTGAATAAACAAAAACTTTTTTTGCCAATAAATTTCTTTTTATAACTGAACTTGATTTCAGAAGAAAAAAACATAAATAAACATAATAAAGTGTTAATATCAAATTTATAGATGTAGATAAAATTGAGCTCAAATTAAAAATATAAAGTGAGAAAATGGCTGGGATCATTAATAAAGAATAAATAAAAATATTAATCTTTGTAATTTCTGAGCCTGACGTTAGCGGAAGCATTGGGATGTTTGCTTTTTTGTAATCTTGAGATTTATATAAACTTAAAGCCCAAAAATGAGAAGGTGTCCAAATAAAAATTATTAAGAATAGAAGTAAAGGCTCAATTGAGATATTACCCGTTGAAATAGTCCAGCCAATCACAGGAGGCAAAGCGCCTGCAGCACCACCGATAACGATATTTTGAGAAGTTTTTCTTTTTAGCCAAATTGTATAAACAAAAAAATAAAAACTTATTGTAAATGCTAATAACACTGATGAGATCAAATTTGAGAAATAATATAGAATTAAAATTGACAATATGCTCAAAACAATTCCGAAAATTAAAGCTTGTTTTTTTTTAACTTTTCCTGAAGGGATAGGTCTTAGACAAGTTCTTGACATAACCGCGTCTAGATCTGCCTCATACCACATGTTAAGAGTGCCTGCTGCTCCTGCTCCTATTGCGACTGCTATCAAAGAAATAGATGAATTAACAAAGCTTATGTTCTCTGGAGAAATCATCATTCCAACCATGCATGTAAACATCACAAGAGACATCACTCTTGGTTTCATTAGTTTCAGAAACGATTTTATTATAGTTGCGAATTCTGATGTTAAATTTTTTTCTTTTGCTAAAATGCTGCTCAATTTATTTTATTTTAGGAAGCTCTTCAAAAGTATGAAATGGTGGTGGCGACGCAACAGTCCATTCTAAAGTTGTAGCTCCCTCTCCCCAAGGGTTTTGTGCTGCTGTCTTTTTTTTCATAAATGCATAAAGCAAATTAATTAAAAATACCCCAACACCAATTATAGAAATATATGAACCAATAGATGAAATATAGTTCCAACCAGCAAAAGCATCTGGGTAGTCTGCGTATCTTCTAGGCATTCCGGCTAGCCCAAGGAAATGCTGTGGAAAGAAAATTAAATTTACACCAATAAAAGTTAACCAAAAATGTATTTTCCCTAAAAATTCTGAATACTCATATCCGGACATCTTACTGAACCAATAATAGAAACCTGCAAAAATAGCAAAAACGGCTCCAAGCGATAAAACGTAGTGAAAATGAGCAACAACATAATATGTATCATGAAGAGCTGTATCAACTCCTGCATTAGCAAGCACAACTCCTGTGACTCCACCTAGAGTAAACAAAACTATAAATCCTATGGCCCACAGCATTGGAGTTTGAAAACTAATTGAACCTCCCCACATAGTGGCAATCCATGAAAAAACTTTTATTCCAGTTGGCACAGCAATGATCATAGTGGCAGCTAAGAAATAAGCTTTTGTATCTGTATCTAATCCTACAGTATACATATGGTGAGCCCAAACCACGAAACCAACTACTCCTATCGCTACCATTGCATACGCCATCCCTAAATATCCAAAAATCGGTTTTTTTGAAAATGTAGAAACTATATGGCTAATCATACCAAATCCTGGAAGGATCAGAATGTAAACTTCAGGATGACCAAAAAACCAAAATAGATGCTGAAATAAAACTGGGTCACCACCTGTTTGGGCTTCAAAAAAAGCAGTACCAAAGTTTCTATCTGTCAAAAGCATAGTGATTGCTCCAGCTAATACTGGAAGTGATAGTAGTAATAGAAAAGCAGTTACAAGTATTGACCAAGCGAATAGTGGCATCTTATGCAAATTCATACCAGGAGTTCTCATATTTAAAATTGTAGTAATAAAATTGATCGCTCCTAAAATTGATGAAGCGCCAGCTATGTGCAAACTTAATATTGCTAAATCCATTGCTGGACCAGGTTGGCCTGTTTTTGAAGAGAGTGGCGGGTAAATTGTCCACCCTCCTCCGACTCCTGTTTGGCCTGGAGGGCCATCAACAAAAATTGAGGTAAGGAGTAAAATAAAAGCTACAGGTAGCAACCAAAAAGAAATGTTATTCATTCTTGGAAATGCCATGTCAGGAGCACCAATCATAATCGGCACAAACCAATTTCCAAATCCTCCAATCATGGCTGGCATAACCATGAAAAAAATCATAATTAAACCGTGGCCAGTAACTAAAACATTATATAAGTGATAGTTCCCCCCAAGGATTCCATCACCGGGATGCATTAATTCCATTCTCATTAAAACTGAAAAAGCGGAGCCAATTAATCCTGCAATAATTGCAAATATTAAATACATAGTACCAATATCTTTGTGATTTGTTGAATAGGCCCATCTTTTCCAACCTGTTGGTGTATGATGATGAGTGTCTGCTGTAATTGTTGACATTATTTTAGATCCTTTACTTTAGCAATTTTTTTAGCAATTTTGAAATCTTTTTCAATAATTTCTTTTGCAAACTTTTGTTTGGCTTCAATTAACCATTTTTTATACTCTTCCTCAGTTACAACTTTTACAGTTATAGGCATGAATGCATGTTTGATGCCGCAAAGTTCTGAGCACTGTCCGTAGAACGTTCCAGTTCTATCTGCTCGAAACCAAGTCTCGTTTATTCTACCTGGAACAGCATCTCTTTTAACTCCAAATGAGGGTAGAGCCCAAGCATGTAAAACATCATTAGCTGTTATCAAAACTTTTATATTTTTGTTCACAGGAACGACAACTTCATTGTCTACACTTAGTAATCTTGGTTGGTTAGCTTTTAAATCTTTATCTTCTATCATATAAGAATCAAAAATAATATTTTCATCTGGATACTCGTAACCCCAATACCATTGGTAACCGATGGCTTTTACTGTTACATCAGCAGGTGGTATCTTATCTTGGGAGTATAAAACTTTGAATGATGGCACAGCCATAACGATTAGAATAAAACATGGAACCAGTGTCCAGATTACCTCGATTATTGTATTGTGACTTGTTTGCGACGCAATTTTATTATTTGAAGCTCTAAACTTTATACAAGCATAAATCACTAAAAAAAGAACAAAAGCAGTTATAGCAGTAATAATTGGCAATAACATATAATCATGAAACCACACAATATCAGTCATTGATTGAGAAGCAGATTTTTGAAAACCGAGCTGCCAATCTCTAGGTTGTTCAGCATTTACTAATGCTGGTAAAGATGTAATCAATAGTATGTAGGCTATTAAACGCATACAATTTATATATACCATTTTGACAATTTCACAATTTCAATTAATGCGACAATTAATGTTCCTTAAGAATAAAATTAACCAATGAAATCGCACTTATTACAGCTGTATCAGATCTCAAAATATTTTTCGATAGTGAAAAAGAGATTGTGTTGCTTTTTGAGACAATTAATTCTCTCTCATTTGGAGAGAAATCTCCCTCAGGGCCTATTAAAATCACAATTGGTTTTTCAGTATTTAAATCTTTAGATTTAATTTTATTTTTAGCGTTAACGTCAGCAAATAAAAGTTGAGATGTCTTCTCTTTTTGTTCGATAAATTTTTTTAATTTAATAATCTCTGAGATTTCAGGAGGATAAAGTTGATTTGATTGTTCTGTTGCCTCAATTATTATTTTTTTTGCTCTTTCATAATTTAACTCTTTTACCTCTGTTCTCTCTGAAATTATAGGTATTATTCTAGATACACCTAGCTCAGTTGCTTTTTGTAAAATAATTTCCATTGGATTTTTTTTAATCAAACAAATGGCGAGTTCAATTTTAGAGATTGAATAAGGCAGCTTGACTTTTTTTAAAAATTTTACCTCAACTCTGTCTTTGTTTAGAAAAATAATTTCACTATTCCACTCCCCGTTTTTGTTAAAAAAATTTACTTTAGAGCCTCTTTTTAGTCTCATAACATTAACAATATAATGAGTATGTTCTTTTGAAAGCAAACCAGTAGTATTTTCAACTATACTGTTTGGGTGATATAATCTAATATTCATAATTGTATAATATAAAATTATTTAACTAATTAAAGGAGCTTATCATGACAAAAGGTAAGAGAGCAGGAGATTCTCCAATCGGGATAGATGTTGTGGAGGGTAAATCATATTATTGGTGTTCATGTGGTAAAAGTTCAAAACAACCTTTCTGTGATGGATCGCATAAAGGAACTGAATTCAAATCAGTTGTTTATAAAGCAGATCAATCAAAAAAAGTTTTTTTCTGCACATGTAAACAAACAAAAGACCAGCCATTATGTGATGGCTCTCATAATATTGTATAGATTATGAATACAAAAGCTGTTGTATTTGATGCATACGGTACTCTTTTTGACGTAAATTCTGCTGCTGAAAGATGCAAAAATAAGATTGGAAATAACTGGGAGGCATTTGCAAACTTTTGGCGAACAACTCAACTAGAGTATACATGGCTTAGAAGTTTAATGGAAAGGCATAAAGATTTCTGGAAAATCACTGAGGATAGCCTGGATAAATCAATGAAAGTTTTTAAAATAAAATCAGAAATGAGAAATGAATTATTAAATCTTTATAAAGTGTTATCTCCGTATCCTGAAGTTAAAAAAGTTTTACAACATTTAAAAAAAAGGGATTTAAAACTTGCTATCCTTTCTAATGGTACTCCAGCTCTTTTGAATCAACTTGTAAACAGTAATGGGTTAGATGATTACTTCGATGATATTTTTTCAATCGAAGAGGTAAAAATTTATAAACCTAACAAAAAAGTTTATGATCTTCCTTGTAAAAAATATAATTTAAGTTCAAAAGAAATCACTTTTTTAAGCGCAAATACTTGGGATGTTTCTGGCGGTGGAAATTATGGTTATAATGCAATTTGGGTAAATAGAGCTGAAAATATTTTTGATAAATTAGACTATGTGCCTAAAGCAGAAATAAAAGACTTAAGTAAATTACTTGAAATAACTAACTAAAATACTATATGCTATTCTTATGAAATCAATTGAAGTTAAAAAAATTATAACCGCAGTAGAAACCTCTGATGGTGCAGGTGTAAAGTTGAAAAGAAGCATTGGAACTCCGGAGGCGGATTATATTGATCCGTTTTTAATGTTAGATGAATTTGGTTCTGAAAATAAAGATGATTATATTGCTGGTTTTCCTCCACACCCACATAGAGGGATCGAGACAGTTACTTACATGCTTAATGGAGAGTTTGAACATGAAGATAGCACTGGAGCTAAAGGCAAAATGTCAGCTGGTGCAGTTCAATGGATGAAAACTGGAAGAGGTATTATTCACTCTGAAATGCCAGCAATGAAAGGTGGCAAGCTTTTAGGTTTCCAGCTTTGGATAAATATGCCCGCAAAATTAAAAAAAAATAAGCCCTCCTATAGTTTCTTAAATCCTGATCAAATAGGAACTTATCAAGATAAAGAAAAAATAGTAAAGATAATAGCAGGAAAATATAAAAATGTTGAAGGACCTGAAAAAGGACACAATGTAGAGCCGTTGTATTTTCATATAAAATTAAACAAAGACAAAAATTTTAGCACTGATGTTCCTTTAGGGCACAATTCTTTTATTTACTTGCTCGAAGGCGAATTAAAAATAGGTAGCCAAAAACATAATAAAACAAAAAATTCTAATCTAATATTGTTAGATAAAGGTAACAGCTTAAAAATAGAAGCAATTAGAAATAGTGAATTTTTAGTTATTGCTGGAAAACCTATTAATGAACCAATAGCTCGGGGAGGTCCTTTTGTTATGAATACAAAACAAGAAATCCTTCAAGCTATTCAGGATTACCATAACGGTACCTTTGCTAAATACTGATGTCAAAATCCATTATAATTAAAAAAAATGGAGGGCCAGAAGTTCTAAAGTTAGAGGATGTTAAAGTAGGGTCACCAGGGCCAAAAGAAATTAAAATCACTAATTTAGCGATTGGATTAAATTATATCGATACATATCATAGATCAGGTCTTTATAAGTTACCTCTGCCAACAGGTATTGGTCTAGAGGCTGCTGCAAGAATTGATGAAATTGGTTCTGATGTTAAAAATTTTAACATAGGTGATAAAATAGCTTATGCTTCAATGCCAATAGGTGCTTATTCAAAAGAAAGGATTATACCATCAAAAATTGCGGTTAAACTCCCGGATTATATTTCTCCTAAAATTGCTGCAACATTAATGACAAAAGGCCTAACTACAAACTATTTAATCTGTAAAACATATAAGTTAAAAGCAGGTGAAACAATTTTATTTCATGCTGCTGCAGGAGGGGTGGGTCAAATATTTGCTCAATGGGCGAATAGCATCGGAGCAAAAGTAATAGGAACCGTGGGATCAGATGAAAAAATTAAAATTGCAGAACAAAATGGTTACCAGTATGTAATAAATTACAACAAAGACGATTTTGCAAAAGAAGTATTAAAAATTACAAATAATGAGGGCGTGCCGGCTGTTTTCGATGGAGTTGGAAAAAATACTTTCAAAGGCTCGATAGCTTGTTTGAAACCAAAAGGAATTCTTGTGAGCTTTGGAAATGCTTCTGGTCCACTTGACCCCGTAAATGTTGCCAAGGATATTCAAGCAAAAAGCCTATTCTTAACGAGACCAACGATTGGACATTACTTTACTAATCAGCAAGAGTTACAGGCTGGAGCTGATGAAATTTTTAAAAATGTAAAGTTTGGTAAAATAAAAATCAAAATTTTCAAGGAATATAAATTAGAGGAGGCAAATCAAGCTCATTTAGATCTCGAAGGAAGAAAATTACTTGGTCCGTCAATTTTAATTCCATAATGAACAAAAAAATTATCTCACCTTGTATAAGTATTTGTAAGACAGATCCTAGAAGTGGTTTTTGCTATGGTTGTGCTAGAACTGATGAGGAAAAAAAAATTTGGAAAATTTCAGAAACATCAAACGAATGGAAGAATAAAAATTTATTAGAAATTCAAAATAGGATGTCTGGGTGGCAACTAGACACATTTAAAGACTCGTACGAAAACAAGATCAGAGAAGGAATTTCAATCTATAAAAAACATAACAAATAGTTATTTTTTGAAATTCATATCGGACAAGTGTAATCTTAAAGCATAAGTTGAAAGAAAAATTTCTCTTATGAATAATATGATTGAAAAAATCATACTCAAGCAACATGTTCCAAATATCAGTCTCGCAAAAAGAGTATTGTCAAAATATAAAGCGAAGACTGTGAGCATATTAAATAAAAATCCAAAACCACCCAAAGCCAATGTGTATTTAAGAAGTGTTATTCTGCCGTTCAGGTTTTCTAGTTGTTTATTCCACTCAGGTGGTATCTGTTTTTGAAATACTTGCTCGTCATGAAGTTTTCTTACCAAGGCGCTTAGAGTGTGAAATCGGTTGCTATATACTGCCATAATTAATGGAATAGCAGGAAACATTAAAGCGGTAACAGTGAAATCTATATTCATAATCGAATCAAATTGATTATGATCTTTGTGTTTGATATTTACAAGAATTATCTTTTATGGCTCAACTTAATTTATTTATTGATTTAATAAGATTTAAAAAGCCTATCGGTTTTATGTTGCTTTTTTGGCCGTGTGCTTGGGGTATCTCATACGCATATTTTTTTGACCAGGACATAAATAAATTTTATTATCATCTATTATTATTTTTTTTTGGATCTATTTTAATGAGAAGCGCTGGGTGTATTGTCAATGACTTAGTTGATAAAGATTTTGACAAAAAAGTAAGTAGAACAAAAAACCGACCTATTGCATCAAAAAAAATAACCAGTTTAAGAGCTTTGGTTTATGCTTTAACCCTTTGCTCTATAGCTTTTTTAATTTTGATACAATTTAACTTTAAAACTATCCTGTTAGGTATGGCATCCATGACTCTAGCATTTTCATATCCTTATATGAAAAGATTTACATACTGGCCTCAGCTTTTTCTTGGCCTAACATTTAACTGGGGAATAATAATGGGATGGTCGTCAATAACTAATAGCATCAACTTTGAAATTATCCTTCTTTATGTTGCGGCCATATTTTGGACACTTGGTTATGACACGATTTATGGTGCTCAAGATATTAGAGACGACGAGATAATTGGAGTAAAGTCTACATCAATAAAATTTAAAAAAAACATAAAAAAATTTGTGAGTTTGAATTATATAATAAGCACCATTTTCTTGATTTACTTTTTAAAAAGTTTTTTAGGATTAAATTTATTAACTTTTTTCATATTTTTATTTGTTTTGTCTTTAGTGTATCAAATCAAAATTTTTGATAAAAAAAAACCAATAACATGTTTAAAAGCATTTAAAATAAACAATCTTTCAGGATTAATTCTATTTTTTGGATTTTTATCAATAGGGAGCTAAATTCAATGAAAATAAATGAACTTATAGAAATACTCAAAAGGCTTTACAGAGAATATGTTCGTAAATTTCTCAATAAAATAATATTAGCTCTTATTCTATCAGTCTTTGTTGCGGGAAGCACCTCAGCAACAGCTTGGCTGCTTGACCCTGCAGTTAAAAAAATATTTTTAGAACAAAATACCACATTAGCTTGGTTAATTCCTTTGGGAATAATCGTTGCTTTTTCAACAAAAGGGATGTCGCTGTATTTTGCAAGAAGTATTATTTTAAAAATTGGTTATAAGATTTCAGGAGAATTACAAAAGCAAATCGCTAACAATATATTGTTGTCAGATATTCAAACGTTGGATAATAGACACTCTGGAAAATATATTTCAAACATAACATTTGATGCAGCACAAGTTCAGCAGCTTGTAAGTGCCGGGGTTCTTAATATTATGAAAGATACTTTAACTGCAATTGCACTTATTGGATTAATGTTTTATCAAAACTGGTCACTAGCTATTTATGCGCTTTTAATGATGCCATTAGCAGCTTTTTTAGCAAAAAGTTTAGGTAAGAGAATAGGAAAAGCAACTGGTGAAGCAAGTGTCTTGTCTGGAAACTTAACGAGTTTTTTATCAGAAGTTTTTAAAGGATCAAAAATTATAAGAATTTATCAAAAAGAATTTGAGGAAAGTAAAAGAGCAAACTCAATAATTGATGAATTATTGAACAAGGGAATAAAAATTGGAACGGTGATGATAAGAGCTACTCCAATAATGGAGATTTTGACAGGTTTTATGATTGCGGGTTTTATTTTTTTCTCCGGAAAACTTATTTCATCTGGTGAGTTAGGTATTAATAACTTTTTTTCTTTCCTAGCTGCGATGATGTTAGCTTACCAGCCCATAAGATCATTGGCCACAATAAACATGATAGCTTACCAAGGTTGTGCTGCTGCGAAAAGAATTTTTGCAGTAATTGATAAACCTATAGAAATTAAAAATGACGAAAGTCTTCCCGATCTTAATGTAAATAAATGTAATATAATGTTTAATAACGTTGATTTTAAATACCTATCAACTTCAAAAGCTGCGATAAATAATATAAATTTAGATATAAAGGGTGGTGAGATGACTGCTTTTGTTGGACATAGTGGAGCCGGCAAGAGCACAATAATAAATCTTTTACCAAGATTTTACGATCCTCAAAAAGGGGAAATATCAATAGATAATCAAAATGTTCAAAAAGTAAAACTTACCTCACTAAGAAAAAATATATCTTTAGTAAGTCAGGATGTAATTTTATTCGATGACACAATAAAAGAAAATATTCTTTATGCGCAAAAAGAAAGTTCTTTGGAGGAGCTTAAGAATGCATGTAAATTTGCTGCTGCTGACGAATTCATATCTAAACTCCCTAATGGATATGACACTATAATAGGTGAAAATGGTGTTAAGTTATCAGGAGGTCAAAAACAAAGAATTTCTATTGCTCGAGCAATTTTGAAAAAATCACCCATAATTTTAATGGATGAGGCCACTTCATCATTAGACGCGGATTCAGAACAAATAGTTCAAAATGCAATAAGAAATCTTACTAAAAATAAAACAACTTTAGTAATAGCTCATCGACTATCAACAATACACAATGCAGATAAAATATTTGTTTTAAAAAATGGTCAAATAGTTGACTCAGGTAAACACGAGTATTTGATTGAAAATTGTGTAGAGTATAAATCTTTATACCAGAAACAATTAAAGTGATGTTTTTTTTTTATAATTTAATAACAGTCTTTTTATATCCCTTTTTAATATTTCTTTTTTTTGTTAGAAAATTTTTGAAAAAGGAATCTAGTGAAAGTTTAATCGATAAACTGACTTTATCAAGAGCTTTGGAAAATAAAAAAAGAAAAAAATTAATTTGGTTTCATGCAGCAAGTATTGGTGAGGTGCAAAGTATAATTCCTTTAATGAATAAATTTTACTCAAGCTATAACGATTTAAATTTCTTAATAACCACAAGTACAATCAGTTCAGGAAAAATTGTGAAAAAAAAAATTAAAGATCTTGACCGTGCTAATCATAAATATCTTCCTTTAGATATCTCCTTTTTGGTTAATTCATTTCTTAATAATTGGTCACCATCTTTAGCGGTCTTTGTTGACTCAGAAATTTGGCCAAATTTTTTATCCAATATAAAAAAAAGAAATATCCCTTTGATTTTGGTTAATGGTAGAATAACGCCAAAAACGTACAAGAAATGGAAAATGGTTAATTTTTTTTCAAAAAGAATATTCAAACTTTTCGATTTGTGTTTGCCGTGTAGTGAAGAGTCTTTAAATTATTTAGTTGGATTAAAAGCAAATAATGTAAAATATTTTGGCAACTTAAAATATAGTGTTGAAATTAAATCTGAAAAACTTAACGAACATAATCTTAGCATTCTAAAAAAGAAAAAAGTTTGGTGTGCTGCAAGTACTCATCAAAATGAAGAAGAATTTTGTTTAGAAACACATAAAAAAGTAAAAAAATTACACAAAGATATCTTAACTATAATAATCCCTAGACATATAAATAGGTCAGAGTCTATTCGGGCTCTCACAGAGAAGTTAGGTTTGTCAGTTCAAAAAGTAAATAAAAATGAAAATTTTGAAGAAGACACTGATGTGATTATTGTAAATGCATTTGGTGAATTAGAAAAATATTTCAATTGTTGCGATAATGTATTTATTGGAAAATCAATTTCAAAAAAATTTAAAAATAATGGTGGACAAAACCCAATAGAGGCGGCTAAATGTGGTTGTAAAATTTTCCACGGCCCTTATTTTGGAAACTTCAAAGAAGTTTATAATCATTTAAATTCTTTAGGTATTTCAGAAGAAATTTCTAGCGATATTGAACTTTCAGAAAAACTTATTAAAAACTTTAGTTTTAAACAAAACTTAAAAGAAAAAAATACAAAATTAATAACTCAGCTTGGAGATGAAATCTTGGAAAAAAATTTTAAAGAATTGAATCGATTTTTAAATATATGAAAATAGTTAAACCAAGATTTTGGAGGAAAAAAAATAGTTTTTTTGGGCTTCTTTTATTACCACTTTCAGGAATAATACAAATTCTTTTAAAATTAAAAAGTTTATTAACTCAAGAAAAAAAATTCCGATACCCAGTTATATGTGTTGGGAATATATATATTGGGGGAACAGGTAAAACACCTCTTTCTATTGAAATTTATAAACTCCTAGAAAGTTTAAATTATAAGCCTGCAATTATTAAAAAAGAATACTCAGATCATTTTGATGAAATAAGCTTAATAAAATCTTATCAGTGTCAAATTTTTACTGGAAAAAAAAGAAAAGATATTATTGATGAAGCTATAGAAGGTGGACGAGACTCATTTGTATTGGATGATGGTTATCAGGACCATTCAATATTTAAAAACCTGAATATATTGTGCTTTAACTCAGATCAGCTTATCGGCAATGGTTTAAGTATACCGTCTGGACCATTAAGAGAACCGTTAAGTTCTTTAAATAGATCAAAAATAATAGTGATAAATGGAAGTAAAAATGAAGATTTTGAATTATTAATTAAAAAAATTTCAAGCAAAATCGAAATTTTTTATTCAAAATATATCCCTATTAATTTAAATAATTTCGTGAAAAAAAACCTTTTGGCTTTTGCTGGCATTGGAAATCCAGAAAATTTTTTTACATTACTGGAGAAAAATGGATGCAATGTTGTACGAAAAATTTTTTTTCCAGATCATTACCCATATAAAAAAGAGGAATTAGAAGAGGTTATTGAAATGGCAAAAAAGGATAATTTAGAAATTATTACAACAGAAAAGGATTTTCATAGAATTGAAAAAATGGGCTTTGGTTCATTTAAATTTTTAAAATTAAAATTAGAAATAGAAAATAAAACAAAATTTGATAAATTATTAAAAGAATATATATGATCAAAATCTTAAAATATTTTACTCAGGCTGTCATAATTTATTTATTTTTTTTAATAATAAAAATTATTGGTTTAAAACTTAGTCGCAAAGTTTTTTCTAAAATTTTTATAACTTTTGGTCCTATTTTTAAATCAAAAAAAATTTTAAATAAAAACTTTGAAATTGCCCAAAATGTTATTAAAAAGGATCCTACTTCTATAGAGAGAGAAATGTGGTCTAATTACGGAATGACGTTTGTTGAGTATATTTTTTTAAAAGATTTAAGAAATTCAAACTCACATATAGAAATTTCTGGACTTGATATAATTGAAAATATAAATAAAGAAAATAAAAAAGTAATATTTATTTCTGGTCATTTTGCCAATTTTGAACTTATGTCTATGGAGTTAACAAAAAGAAATGTTAGTCTCGCAACAATTTATCGACCTTTAAATAATTTTTTTTTAAATCCTTTTATGGAGTATTTAAGAAGAAAATATATTTGCAAAAATCAAATCAAAAAGGGTATATCGGGTGTAAAAGATGCATTGAGTTATTTATCGGACGGGCATTCAATTGCAATGATGGTAGACCAGAGATTGAGTGAGGGAGAAATGATTAATTTTTTTGGTAAACCAGCTTTAACAACAACACTTCCAGCTCAATTAGCTTCGCGATTTGATCTAGAGATAGTTCCAATTTACTTAGAGAGGAAAGGTGAGGATAGTTTTTTGATGGAAATAAAGAACCCGATTAATTTTATGTCTAAGTCCAAGAGTGAGATGAGTGCTGAAATTAATAGGTCTCTAGAGCAAATGATAATTAGGAATCCTTCACAATGGATTTGGACGCACAATAGATGGAAATAATTAGTCTTTCTTAAGTTGATCAAATCTTTGCTTTGCCTCTACCGGTGAATAATACGCCTCTTGCAAATCTACGTTCCAATAGTTCAAATTTTCTAAGGAAATAATTTTTTTACTCACAGCACAAATAACGTAATCTCCCTTTTCAATAACCTCAAAAGAGTTAGGCAAGAATTTTATTTTAGCTTTAATTTTGTTCATCTTTTATACTAGATTATATAATATTATTTTTTTTATGAATATTGCAATTATTGGTAATGGAGGCAGAGAGCACGCGATTTGTCAGAAAATCGCAGAGTCATCAAAAGTAAAAAATGTATATTCTATTCCAGGAAATGGTGGGACCTCAAAAATTTCAAAAAATATAGATATCGATTATCTAGACTTTAATAAACTTTACAAAGTAATCGTTAAGAACAAAATTGATTTTGTTATTGTTGGACCTGAGCAACCTTTGATTAAAGGTATAGTTGATTTTTTAAAAAAGAGAAGAGTCAAGGTATTTGGACCATCAAAATATGCTGCTCAACTTGAGGGGTCGAAAAGTTTTGTAAAGAAAATTTGTAAAAAAAATAAAATTCCAACTGCTAGCTTTAAGATTTGTAAAAAAATTTCGGAAGTAAAAAAATTTCTACAAAGTAATAAATTGCCCCTTGTTGTAAAAGCCGATGGTATTGCTGCTGGTAAGGGTGTAATGATTTGTAAAAAACAAAAAGAAGTTTTAAATTTTAGTGAGCAAATATTTAAAGGAAGATTTAAGAGTTCTAAGAAATTAATACTTGAAGAATTTATTGAAGGTGAGGAATTAAGCTATTTCTCAATTGTTGATAAAAATAAAATCACATTCTTAGGATCAGCCCAAGATCATAAACGTGTAGGCGAAAATGAAACTGGGTTAAATACTGGCGGCATGGGCGCATACTCACCTGCTCCTATACTTACCAAACCATTAGAAAAAAAAATTTTAAATAAAATTATAAAACCCACAATTAAATTTTTAAAAAAAAAGAAAAAACCTTACTCGGGCTTTTTATACACAGGATTAATGATTAAAAATAAAAATCCTTATTTAATAGAATATAACGTAAGAATGGGAGATCCTGAATGCCAGGTTATTTTACCAAGATTAAAAAATGATTTACTAAATTTATTGCTTGCATCTGAAAATAACACTTTAAAGAAAATTAAGATTAAATGGAAGAAAGAGAAATGTATGACCATAGTATTATGTGCCAAAGGCTACCCAGGCGAATATAAAAAAAATTTATCATTAGAACAATTAGACCATTTAAAAATTTTTGAAAAAATGCACATATTTCATGCCGGTACAAAAAAATTAAATGGAAAAATTTTCTCAAATGGAGGTAGGGTTTTAAATTTTACTATGTTAGGAAATTCCTTTTTAAATATTAGGTCAAAGATTCTCAAAAAAATGCGAACATTTAACTGGAAACATGGTTTTTTTAGAAAAGATATAGGGTGGCGAATACTTTAGCTATGAGAATAGTGGGTGGAAAATTAAAAGGAAAAAAAATTAACTTTATCAAATCTATATTTACCCGACCCCTTCGTGATATGGTGAGGGAAAATATTTTTAATATTATTCTCCATTCAAATTCAATAGATGTAAAAATTGAAAATTCCTCAGTTCTCGATTTATATTCAGGTGTCGGGTCTTTTGGTATCGAATGTTTTTCAAGGGGAGCTGAAAAAATAAGTTTTGTTGAAAAAAATTATGAAACGCTCAAAATTTTAAAAAATAACCTAATAAATTTAAAAATGAACAATAAATCAATTATTCATGAAAAATCGGTTGATGATTTTTTAAAAATTAATAATGAAAAATTTAATATAGTTTTTTTTGACCCACCTTTTTCAGAAAATAATTACTTACAACAATTAAGATCATTTTATTTGTCAAAAGCGTTCAATAAAAATAATTTAATAATAATACATAGAGAGGGTAAAAATTCTGAAAAAATTCAAGATTTTTTAAAAATTATTAAAATTGTAAAGTACGGAAGGTCAAAAATTATTTTTGGTACATTAAATTAGTTTTTTTGTTAAAATTTTAACTTCCTCAACTTCAAGTTGGTTAAAAGGATTGATTTCTAAACTTTTACCTATCATCCATGTTTCAAGGATAAAGTACGAAAATAGTTCCCCCAAAGACTCCTCGTCGAACTCATTAATTTGAAATTCTCTGAATGGAAGATCTTTATTTTTGAGCACTCTTATCATTGCTTCTTTTTGAGAATTAATAATATGAGACAAGCTTTTACCTTTTAAAAAGTCAAACTCTTTTTTAAATAGGTTGTTTTTTAAAACATTTTCTTTTCTATTTTTTGATGAAAAAATGTAGAAAATTTTATCTTTAGGTCCGTCTAAATACAATTGTAATAAGCTATGGTGATCACGCGGCGCAGGTGAGACAACTGGTAATATACCATAACCTTTTTTTCCTAGGCTTTCAGCTAAAAGTTGCTGACACCAAAATAAAAATTGATTTAATTCTGGGCAATAATTTAAAAAAATTAAGGATTTGATTTTCTTTTTAAAATAAATTCCATTTATTATTGGGAAATATTTTTTTAAAGGATTCGATGGACGTAGAGAGATGTGTTTATAAATTTTTTTTCTAAAATTGTTTAAATTTAAACCCATAAAATAAGCTGGCACCATTCCCACCTCAGAGAATACGGAATAACGGCCACCTATTGTTCTGTCATGGTTTATTCTCAAGAAGTTATTTCTTTTTGCAAAATCACTGAGATTGTTGTTTTTATTTTCTGTTATAATAATTGTGTTCTTTTTGGATAAGCACCTTTTAAGAAGATTTGTCATAGATAAAGTTTCAAGAGTATCGCCTGATTTTGATATGATAATAAATAAAAACTTCTCCAATTTTTTTTGTCGTAAAAAATTACTAAGTTTTTTATTATCTAAATTATCAAAGAAAAAGAATTCTTTTTTAATTTTATGGTGTAAAAAGTTATATATTGATTTACTTCCAAGTATAGATCCACCCATTCCAATTAAGACTACTTTTTTAAATTTTTTATAATTATTTAAATTATATTTTTTTAATAAATAGGTATACTCTTTATTGTAATATTTAAATATATTTTTGTTTTTATTGAGTATTATTTCATTTATAAAAGTTTTAAATAAATTTTTTTTTATTTTCTTATTAAAAAAAATTTTTCTTCCAATAGAATTCTTTATAATCATTCTTATTTTTTTATATTTCTTAGAATTGACTGTTCGGTTGAACCAGAATTTTCACTTGAGCTGATGACTTTATCCTCAGTTTTTAAAATTTTTTCTAATTTTTTCTTATCTTGCATTTTTTTTTGTGTTTTTTTGGGTTCAGGTAGCTCGAATAAATCTGGTGGTGTGGTTAAAGGCTCTTTTTTTTCAATTAAAAATTCATCCGTTGTTTTAGTTTTTTCATTTCTTAATACTTTGCCAGCATCTTGAAATGTTGTACATGAATTTAAAATCAATAATAATAAAATTTTTAAAACTAAAGTTTTATGTTTCATTTTTTTTTATTAATTCGTTAAAAATAATCATAAAAATACCAATGCTAATAAATATATCCGCAATATTAAAAGTAAACCAGTGAAATTGTTTATAATGTAAGTCAATAAAATCTGGTACAGCAAAATTGCTTACTCTGTCATAAAAATTACCCAAGGCACCTCCAATTATAAATGAATAAAAAATTCTTTCAAATTTTGTTGATAAAATAAGAAGATATAATAGGTAACAAACTACCAAGAATATAATTAGAGATATCATATTATAAATTAGTCCGCTGCTAAAGCTTAAAAGACCAAAACCAATTCCTGTATTCCAAGTTAGGTTAAAATTAATAAAATCATTTATAAAAATTACATTATTTTCAACTTGATTATTTATTATTATTTTTTTGCTAACCTGGTCAAAAGTAAAAATTAAAATTATCATTAGGAACGATAATGAATACTCTTTAAATGACTTTTTTATTTCCATTGAATCTTATTTATTACTTGTGGCCTCTTCACACCGTAAACACTTTTCTTCCAAAATTTTCCAACATCTCGGACATTTATTTCCAGCTGATTTTTTTACAGTAACTGAAATATCGCCATTCTTAGCATCTTTGTTTAGCGTTTTTGTGGCATAAGAGGTAATAAAATACTCAGCCAAATCTAAGCCTTCCATCAAGTCGAAGTCACCTTTGTTTACTGCTAAGTCTATGCTTGCTTCTAAACTCGAACCAATTTCTTTTGAAATTCGTTTTTCCTCAATTGCAATATTTGCTTTCTGTTTGATTTTGTAGAGGCTAGTCCATTTTTTATCTAATTCTGGATTTTGCCAATTTTCTGGAATTTTTAAAAATTTTTTTTCATGTATACTTTCTTTGTCTTTTTTAATTAGAGAGTAAATTTCTTCGGTTGTGAAAACGAAAATAGGACCAAACCACCTCAATAAACAGTCTAAAATAATATTCAATACTGTAATGCAGTCTTTTCGTTTTTTAGATTTAAGACTATCGCAGTACAAAACATCTTTTCTAATATCAAAATAGAATGATGATAAATCTAAAGTGCAGAAGTTTAAAAGTTCTTTATATATTTTATGAAAATTGTAAATCTTCAAATTTTCTTTAATACTTTTATCGACAAAAAATATCTTGTTTAATACATATTTTTCAAGCTCAGGAAAATTTTCAACATTTAAACTTTCTATTTTTGGCGGTTCAAAATTATCTTTAATATTACCTAAAATAAATCTAAATGTATTTCTTATCTTTCTGTAAGACTCGGCATGTTGGGTCAATATTGTTTTGTCAATACGTAAATCCTCAGAATAATCTGAAGCTGTTACCCAAGCTCTTAAAATATCGGCTCCATAATTTTTTAAGATCTCCTCAGGCATTATTACGTTACCTGAAGATTTAGACATTTTTAAACCTTTGCCGTCTACAACAAACCCATGAGATAGTATGCTCTGAAACGGTGCCTTCCCTCTTGTTCCGCATGACTCTAATAAAGAGGAATGAAACCAACCCCTATGTTGATCAGAACCTTCCAGGTACATATCTGCTGGCCATTTCAAGTCTTCTCTTTTTTCAAGCACAAAACTATGAGTTGAGCCACTGTCAAACCAAACTTCTACAATATCATTCAATTTTATATAATCATTTGCATTATAGTCTGTGCCTAGAAATCTTTTCGGATCATCTGTAAACCAACAGTCAGACCCTTCTTTTTCATAAATTTTTGCAATACGTTCGATTACTTTCGCATCTCTTAAAGGCTCATTTGTTTTTTTATTTAGAAAAATTGGTAATGGAACGCCCCAAACTCTTTGTCTAGATACACACCAATCGGGTCTGCCTTCGATCATAGACATCAATCTCTCTCTTCCTTTTGATGGGAAAAAATTTGTTTCATTAATAGCTTTAATTGCTTTTTTTCTTAGTGAATTAGTTTCCATAGATATGAACCATTGTGGTGTAGCCCTGTAAATGAGAGGTGCTTTAGATCTCCAAGAATGAGGATAACTATGAAAAAGTTTATCACTACTTAACAAAGTGCCTGCGTCTTTAAGTTTTTCAATAACTATAGGATCTGCTTTGAAAATATGAATTTTTTTAAAATATTTTATTTCATCAGTATAATAGCCTGAGTCATCTACGGTATATTTTGAACTTATCTTATTTTTGAGACAAAGATTAAAATCATCAGGTCCATGGCTCGGTGCACAATGAACAATTCCAGTGCCTTGCTCTAAATTAACAAATTTTGCATCTAGCATTGGAACATCATTATCAAATCCCAAATTTAATAAAGGGTGGCTACAAATTGATCCTTTTAATTCTGATCCTTTAAAATCTTTAAGTATTTTAAATTTTTTAATTCCAATTTTCTTAACAACGTCATCAATAAGTTTTTTAGCTACAACGATTTTGTTCTCTTTAAAATTTTCTAGATCTGATATTTCTAATAAAGAATAATCAAGATCTGAATTATAAGCTAATGCCTTGTTTGCAGGGATAGTCCAAGGGGTTGTGGTCCAAATAACTACGCTTGAGTTTTTCAAAAAATCTTTCGACTTTTTAATTTTAAAGGATGTGTAGATAGTGCTTGAAGTATGATCCTTATACTCAACCTCAGCATCTGCAAGAGCTGTCTTTTCAACTGTTGACCATAAAACAGGTTTAAATCCTTGGTAAAGACTTTTATCAATTAAAAATTTTCCGAGCTCTCTAACAATTTGTGCTTCACCTTCAAAACTCATTGTGGAGTAATAGTTGCTAAAATCGCCAAGAACACCTAGTCTCTTAAACTCTTTAGTTTGTATATTTATCCATTTTTTTGCAAATTCCCTGCACTCATTTCTAAAATCTTTTATAGGAACTTCATCTTTATTTTTTTTATTTTTTTTATACTGTTCCTCTATTTTCCACTCGATCGGAAGACCATGACAATCCCAACCTGGTACATATATAGAGTCCTTTCCATCCATCTGATGATATCTTGTGATTATATCTTTTAAAATTTTATTTAACGCAGTTCCCATGTGAATGTGGCCATTTGCGTAAGGTGGCCCGTCATGTAAAACAAATTTTTTTTTTCCTTTGGAGCTCTTTCTTAATTTTTCAAATATTTTTTCTTTTTCCCATTCATCCAAAATTTTTGGCTCTTTCGTGGGCAGATTCGCTTTCATTGAAAAAGCGGTTTTTGGAAGTTGTATAGTTTCTTTTGACATCTTATTTTATTTCTTTATTTTTCTAATATCTTTTTTAATTTGTTTTTTTAAATCCTCAATTCCTTTAAACTTTCTCTCTTTTCTTATAAATTTTAAAAATTCAATTTCAATTTCTTTTTTATATATATTTCTATTAAATCCAAATATATTTACCTCTAATGTTGGTCTCTTTCCATTAAATGTTGGTCTAATTCCTATATTTGCTATTCCTCTTTTTATAAATTTTTTGAACTTAATTTTTACATCATATACCCCAAATTTAGGCAATTTATAATTTCCTAAAGATAAGTTGCAAGTTGGAAAACCTATTTTTCTTCCTCTTTGAAAACCTCTCTGAACTTTTCCTTCAATGCACCAATTTCTTCCTAAGAATTTTTTAACTTCATGAACTTTTCCTTTTTCAATTAAAGACCTTATTAAAGTTGACGAAACTATTTTATTATTAATTTTTAAAGCAGGTGTTACTATAGTTTTATAACTATATTTTTTTTCAAAGTGTTTTAGTTTTTTTACATCACCCTCTCTATTTTTACCAAATCTAAAATTTTGACTAACAAATAAGAATTTACAATTTAATTTTTTAAAAATTATATTTTGTATAAAATCATAATAAGATGTTTTTGAAAAAGCTTTGTTAAATTTTTTTTCTATTAAAAAGTCTATTTTTTGACTTTTTAAAATTTTTAATTTTTGATTTTTGTTCTGTATTTTATGATTTAAAAGTCTTTTTTGGAAAAACATCATGGGCATTGGATCAAATGTTAAAATACCAAATTTCTTTTTCTCTTTTTTAGCTTTATCTTTAGCGGCCATTAAAACTTTTTGATGTCCTTTATGTACTCCATCAAAATTTCCTATAGCTATTACTGAGTTATTAAATTTTCTGTTTAAACTAAATGATTTAAATAAATTCATATTACCATTCTAATTCTAATTGAATATAAGTTAATTTTATATTGTATTTTTTTTCTAAAAAATTGATATTCTTTAAGTCCGATACTTCTTTGCGGTGCACTCCATTAATTATAAATATTGAGTCTAAGCCAATGTTATTTGCACCTTTAATATCAGTTCTCAGATTATCACCAATTATTAAAGTTTTTTCATTTTTATTTATTAGTGGTTTATAAATTTCTTTATGAGGTTTACCAAAATAAATTACCTCACCGCCTAGGTTTTCAAAAATTGAGGCAATTTTTCCAGCACAATATTCAAGCTCATTTCCTCTATGAACTATCAAATCGGGGTTTGTGCAAATCATTTTTTTTGAAGTGTGTTTTTTTAATAAATTTGAGTAATACTCCAAATCTTTTTCTTTTTCATCAAATAAACCAGTGCATAATATATAATCACAATTCATAATTGCTGTTCTATTTTTTTTTAAATCAATAAACAGCGAACAATCTCGCTCGGGTCCTAAATGATAAAATTTTTTACCATATGTTTCGTTCGAAATTGCCTTCATCGAAGCATCTCCTGAGGTAAATATAAAATTTAAATATTTGTCACTCATGCCCATTTTTTTTAAAAAATTTGCAACATTTTTTTTTGGTCTTGGCGCATTAGACAGAAATGAAATTTTTTTATTTTTTTTTAATAAATTTTCAGTAACTTTAATTGCTGATTGATTTAATTCTATGCCATTATGCATTACACCCCATAAATCTATGATGTAAGCATCATAAAAATTACTTATTTCTGATAGATGATTTAATTTTTTCAATTTATAATTGTCCTTTAAATACCTTATAAAAAAGTTAATAAAATATAGCAATATACGGCTTTTTTCGCATTTTATGATTAAAGTACTTGAAATTGTACCATTACTTACCATATCTAAGTAACTTTAAAAAATTAAAGGAGAATTTTATGAAATTTAGACCATTGCACGACCGTGTTCTCATAAAGGTACTAGACAGTGAAGAGAAGACTGCAGGCGGAATAATTATACCGGATACAGCAAAAGAAAAACCTCAAGAGGGTGAAGTTGTTGCTGTGGGTCCAGGAGCAAAAAATAATGAGGGAAAAATATCACCATTAGATGTAAAAATAGGAGATAGGGTTTTATTTGGAAAATGGTCTGGCACAGAAGTAAAAATTGATGGTAAAGAATACAGCATAATGAAAGAGTCAGACATTATGGGTGTTACTAAGGGAAAAAAATAAAAATTTAGGAGCAAAAAAATGGCAAAAATTATAAAATTTGATACTGAAGCAAGAACAAAAATGCTTAAAGGCGTAAATACTTTAGCAAATGCTGTGAAAGTAACTTTAGGACCAAAAGGTCGAAACGTTGTAATGGACAAATCTTACGGTGCCCCAAGAACAACTAAAGATGGTGTTTCAGTAGCTAAAGAAATAGACTTAGAGGATAAGTTTGAAAATATGGGCGCACAAATGGTTAAAGAGGTTGCTAGTAAAACTAATGATAACGCCGGTGATGGAACTACTACTGCAACGATTTTAGCTCAAGCAATTGTAAATGAGGGTTTAAAATATGTTACAGCTGGAATGAATCCGATGGATATCAAAAGAGGAATCGATAAAGCTGTTGAACATGTAATTAATAAAATTAAGTCTTCTTCAAAAAAAGTTAAATCAAATGAAGAAGTAGCTCAGGTAGGAACTATTTCTGCTAACGGTGAAAAATCAATAGGCGATATGATTTCTAAGGCTATGCAAAAAGTTGGTAACGAGGGTGTCATAACTGTTGAGGAAGCAAAGGGTGTTGAAACCGAGTTAGACGTAGTTGAAGGTATGCAATTTGACAGAGGTTATCTATCACCTTACTTTGTTACAAATGCAGAAAAAATGACTACTGAGCTTGATAATCCTTTAGTTTTGCTTGTTGAAAAAAAATTAACAAATTTACAGCCAATGGTTCCATTGCTTGAGTCAGTTGTGCAAGCTAATAGACCTTTGATGATCATTTCTGAAGATGTTGAAGGTGAAGCCCTTGCAACTCTTGTTGTAAACAAATTAAGAGGTGGTTTAAAAGTTGTTGCAGTCAAAGCTCCGGGTTTTGGAGATAGAAGAAAAGCAATGCTTGAAGACATAGCAATTTTAACAGGAGGACAAGTTATATCAGAGGACTTAGGAATTAAATTAGAGGGAGTAAAAATTGGTAATTTAGGTTCTTGTAAAAAAGTAAAAATCGATAAAGAAAATAGCACAATAGTAGCCGGTGAAGGAAAAAAATCTGACATCGAAGCTAGATGTAATCAAATCAGGGCTGAAATAAGTGAGACAACTTCTGACTATGATAAAGAAAAACTGCAAGAAAGATTAGCTAAATTAGCTGGTGGTGTGGCAGTAATAAAAGTTGGTGGAGCTACAGAGGTTGAAGTAAAAGAGAGAAAAGATAGGGTCGAAGACGCACTTAATGCTACAAGAGCAGCTGTTGAAGAAGGAGTTGTAATTGGTGGTGGTTGCGCTTTGCTTTATGCAGCACAGGATTTAGAAAGTTTTAAAGTAAAAGGTGATGATCAAAAATCAGGGGTGGATATTGTAAAAAAAGCTTTACAGGCTCCAATAAGACAAATTACTTCAAACGCTGGTGTGGATGGATCAGTTGTTGTTGGAAAGTTGTTAGAGGGAAAAAAACCTTCTCAAGGATATGATGCACAAAATGAAGAATATGTTGATATGTTCTCTAAAGGTATTATCGACCCAACAAAAGTAGTTAGATCCGCCTTACAAGATGCTGCATCAATTGCAGGTCTTTTAATAACAACTGAAGCTATGATCGCTGATAAACCTGAGGAAAAAGATTCTGGCCCAGCAATGCCTCCTGGTGGTATGGGTGGTATGGGTGGTATGGGTGGTATGGGAATGTAATTTCTCTTAATCTAATTTATTTAAAAAGGGCTGCATTTTTGCGGCCTTTTTTTTTGCAATAAATAAACAAGCTGTCGACGTTAAAATTTTTCCATCTTTTAACACCCTTAAGTTATTATCTGCCAATGTTTTGCCTGAGGAAGTAATATCGGTAATAATCTCTGAAGAGCCTATGAAGGGATAGGTTTCGGTCGCCCCGAGACTTGGTATGATCTTATATTGAGTAACTCCTTTTGAAATTAAGAAATCATTAGTTAAATTTGGGTATTTAGTAGCTACTCTTAATCTTGTATTTCTTTTAGATCTAATGTCAAAAGACACTTCTTCTAGATCTGCAATGGTTTGTACGTCTATCCAATCATTTGGTACAGCAACAACTAGATCAGCATTTCCAAAGTCAAGTCTACGTTTTATATTAATCTTATTGCGTAAGTTTTTATCAGACTCATTAAGAAGGTCTAAACCAGAAACACCTAGGTCTAGAGTTCCATCTCCAAGTCTCTGAATGATTTCTTTAGCATGAAGAAAAATAATCTTAATATTTGGATTTTCTTCAATAGTTCCAAAATAATTTCTCTCTTTTTCGCCCTGTAAAATCTTTAATCCCCTTTTACTAAAAAATGACACTGCTTTATCTTTTAATCTTCCTTTACTTGGTAAGCCTATGGTAATTAAATCTTTCATATGTTTTTTAAGTTTATTGCCGCTCCTACAGCTGGGATATTTTTTTTTGCTCCTAAACTTTTGAGTAAGTCATCGTAACGTCCGCCCCTAGCAATTTCCCTATTTCCTGAAAATACCTCAAACACTATTCCAGTATAATACTCTACATCTCTTCCAAAATTAGTAATAAAATTTACATCTTCTTTTAATTTTTTTAGATTTTGAATAGATTTAAAATCTTTAAAAATATTTTTTTTAAGATTATTTTTATTTGCAAAATCCAATAGTTTTGCATCAAGTTTTGTCAATTTACAATTAATTTTCAAAAAAGATCTTATAATTTTAACAATTTTTTTTCCATCACTGAAAGATCTTGGGTCCTTTATCTTTTTATCGAACCTTGTTAAAATTTCTGATATCGATCTTCCCGCAACTAATTTGCTCTGGTCCATTTTTTTCATTTCGTAAAATCTCTTTTTATCAGCATCAAAATTAACTGAGTCTATATCTGTATTTTTTTCTAACCTTTTCAAAAGTTCTTCAAAATAACTTGGTCTCCAAAAGTGTCTTATTAATCTTAATTTCCATCTCTCTGGCATATCCAGAGCATTAACTAAACTTTTAAATAAACTGATATCTCCAACTTTAACTTGAATATTTTTACTCTTAATTTTTTTGGTTGAACTCAAAATTGTGCTGATTACCTTTAAATCATCTTGAATTTGATTTTTTGATCCTAAAATTTCTATACCTAGTTGGTTAGTAATAAAGTTAGAGCCTTTATTGCTAGATCTTCTATAAGCTTGACCTGAGTAATAAATTTTTGGGGAAGATTTCTTTTGCAAAAAATTTATACATGATGCTACTGTTAAATCTGGCCTTAAACACATAGTTTTTCCGTCTTCTCTCTCAAATGTAAGCATAGAATTTCTAAATTTTTCTCCTGATCTTTCAATAATAAAATCAGAGTCAAGCAATACATCTGGCTCCGATAAGACAAAACCATTACTTTTAAAAGTTTTTATAATTTTTTCAGATAATTTTTTTGATCTCACTTATAATTTCCTCAGTTTTAACGGAAATCTCTTTTCCTGTTTCAAGATTTCTTAAAGTTGCTTTGCCTGACTTTATCTCATCCTCTCCGTATAAAATAACAGCTGGTGAGCCAATTTTATTTGCATACTCCATTTGTTTTTTTAGTTTATTTTCTCCAGAATAAATTTCAGCACTTATTCCTGAAGACCTTATTTTATTTAATATATTTATATAATCTTTAAAATTATTTTTATCAAAAACACATATAACTACTGGTCGAGTAACTTTAATTTTAAAATCCTTTTTCTGCATTAAAGCAAATACAAGTCTATCAAGTCCAATGGATATTCCAGTTGCTGGACACTCAAAGTTTCCAAAATTGCTTACTAGATTGTCGTATCTTCCTCCACCCCCTATGGAACCGAACTGGATTGGTTGGCCTTTTGAATTTTTTACCTCAAAGTTTAAATTAACTTCGAATACAGGTCCTGTATAATATTCCAACCCTCTTATAATTGAAGGGTCAAAATTACAATTTTTAAAATCAAAAATTTCAAAAAAATTTTTCATATTAGTAATATCTTTACTAGCGCCTTCCTCATAATTTTCATTTTTTGGCATCAATTTTTTTTGAACAAAAACTTCATATATTTTCTGAATTTGATTAGAAGGTAATTCAGCCCCTTCGGTGAAATCTCCTGATTTGTCTTTTCTACCTTTGCCTAATAGTTTTTTAACTTCGTCCCAACCTAACCTGTCTAATTTATCTAATGATCTTAAAATTTTCAGTCTTTTATTTGATGAGTTTATTTTTAATTCCGCAAACAACGCGTCGGTTAGTTTTCTTGTAGACCATTTAATTGTATAATCTTTTTCATTCAGTCCGCATTTTTCAAGTATCTCAGATATCATTACGCATAATTCTGCATCCGCCATTAAATTTTTTGTTCCAACAAAATCTGCATCGAACTGTAAAAACTCTCTAAATCTTCCTGGACCTGGCTTTTCATTCCTCCAAACTTTACCCAATTGATATCTCTTAAAGGGTTTTGGAAGTTCAAGGTAATTTTTTGCTACATATCTTGCAAGTGGGGCGGTGAGATCGTATCGAAGTGACAGCCAACTTTTTTCATCTTTAAAAGAAAATACTCCTTGATCCGGTCTATCTTTATCAGGTAAAAATTTACCAATACTATCCGAATACTCAAAACTTGGGGTTTCGAGATATTGGAATCCGTATTTAATCATGACTTCTTTTATATTAGAAATCACAAAGTCACGGATTAATAATTCTTTTTCTTGTCTATCAACAAAACCTAAAGGAAGTTCCTTTGAAGGTTTTATTTTTTTGTCTTTCGTCATTTTTTGGTACAGCAGGGTGGATTCGAACCACCGACCCCTAGTTCCACAAACTAGTGCTCTAACCAACTGAGCTACTGCTGCATAACTCCTTTTTATATTAATTATTATTAAATTTATATTTTAAAATATGTAATGATTTAGCTAAGCAATAGCCTAGCATGCATTCTGTGAGAATGTGAATTATTTTGAATTTTTCCTTTTCTTACCATTAGGTAATATTTAAGAAAAAATTGTGTCTTTTTCAAGGAATAATTAACGGGACGTAAGTCAGTTAAGCCTAGTCCCGCTAATGATTGATTTGGAAAATTTAGAATTAAGATGTTTTCTGCAATTTAACTGCAGCAGGACCTTTTTCCGTGCTCTCCACTTCAAACGTTAATTCATCACCTTCGTTTAAATATTTTAAACCAGCTTCTCTAACAGCTGAAGAGTGAACGAACACGTCTTTTTCTTTGTCTTCTCTTTCAATGAAACCATAACCTTTAGTACCATTGAACCACTTTACTTTACCTTTTAGTGTACTCATATTTTTACTTTTCCTTATTAGTTATTAACTTTAGTTAACTTTCGTTAACCAGCAATCATTTATTGATTTGTTAAGTAAATGTCAAGAAGTGATTTTTTGTATTTTAAATAAAAATTTATAATTGCTTTTTTGCCACAGATATCAATAAACAAAGTATACCAACGCAGATAGAACGGTTAGTCCAATCCCATAATAAATATATTTATTTTTTTTGATATGTCTGGTTAATATTTGAATTGATGGCTCCGAGTATCCTAGTTTTGACTGATCAAATTCTGAAGGTTTAATAAATCCACCATCTCTTCCTATTTTTAAAAATTTTGATTTTCTATGATCATAAATTTCATTTTTAGACATATTTTCAAAAAACTTTAAGTTTTTAATTATTGAATGTTTGACTTCTTGAGCAGTTATATCTGTGTCTCTGTGTGCTCCTCCAAGTGGTTCATTTATAATTTCATCTATCACACCAAATTTTAATAAATCTTTTGCTGTAAGTTTCATGGCTTCTGCTGCTTCTAATGATTTGCTTTGATCTCTCCATAAAATTGAAGCGCATCCCTCAGGAGATATTACAGAGTAAATTGAATTTTCTAACATTATAACTTTATTAGATGATGCTAAAGCGATAGCCCCTCCTGATCCACCCTCTCCTATAATTATTGAAATGTTTGGAACAGTTAGAGACATGCAGCACTCAATGGAATTGGCTATAGCAGAGGCTTGTCCTCTTTGTTCAGCGCCTATTCCTGGATAAGCACCTGGAGTATCTACAAAAGTAATCACTGGAATTTGAAATCTATTAGCAAGCTGCATTAATCTTATACACTTTCTATAACCTTCCGGTCTCATCATTCCAAAGTTCTTTTCAATTCTGCTATTTAAGTCTTCACCTTTTTCCTGACCAATGACCAAAACAGATTTATTATCGATTAATCCAAAGCCAGCAGTGACAGATTTGTCATCACCAAAATATCTGTCGCCAGATAGGGCGGTAAAGTTTGAAAAAATTTTCTTAATATAAAAATTTGCTCTTGGTCTGTCTTCATGTCGCGCAACTAAAGTTTTTTGCCAACTGTTAAGATTGGAATAGATATTCTTAAGTTTGTCATTAATTTCTTCTTGGGTCTTTTTAATTTTATTAGTGTCTACCTCTGAAATACCCTCGTTACCAAAAGGGCTTTTCAAATTATCAATCTCGTCCTCAAGGGTTTTTATTTCTTTTTCAAATTCCAAGTAGTTTTTCATATGCGATAATTAACACAATTCCACTTTTATTAGAATTTAATTATGATAAAACCTGTGAAATATGAGTAAAATTAGTCAGGGAAATTTAAAAATAAGTGCCGACTTATTTGAGTTTTTATCAGGCGTCTTAAAAGAGCTTCAACTGGACGAAAAGAAGTTCTGGAATGGATTTGATAGTTCTGTCCATGAACTTGCGGTAGAAAATAAAAAATTATTAGCTGAAAGGGATAAGATTCAAAAGAATATCGATAACTGGCACATTAAGAATAAAACTAAAAAATTTGACTTTAAAGAATACAAAAAATTTCTTCATGAAATAGGTTATATAAAAAAAGAAACTGGTGATTTTCAAATCGATACATCAAATGTAGATAATGAAATTGCTAAAATTGCTGGTCCACAACTAGTAGTTCCAGTAGATAATGCAAGATACGCAATTAATGCAGCGAACGCTAGATGGGGAAGTTTTTACAACGCTCTTTATGGAACTGATGCAATACCAGGTGAGAGAGGAACAGAATATAATGCCGCTAGAGGAAACGAAGTTATAAATTACGTAAGAGATTTTTTGGATGAAATATCTCCTATTGAAAATACTAGTTGGAAAGAAATTGAAAAAATCGAAATAAAAGAAAATAATTTAGTTTTTTATTCTAAAGGTAATAGTTTCTTACTAAAAAATAAAAAGCAGTTTATTGGCTATACTGGCAAAAAAGATTTACCAGCCTCTATTCTTCTTCTAAATAATAATCTGCATGTTGACATCGTTATAGATCCAAATACCAAAATTGGAAAATTGGATAAAGCAAACATATCTGATGTAATTTTAGAGTCTGCAATTTCGACTATTGTAGACAATGAGGACTCGGTAGCTGCAGTTGACTCTACGGACAAAATCAAATGTTATAAGAATTGGTTAGGACTGATGAAAGGTGATTTGGAAATCGAAATGGTCAAAAATGGAAAGAAATTTATTAGAAAATTGAATAAAGATAGAAATTATATTTCACCAGAGGGAAAAGATATCAAATTGCATGGTCGAGCTTTACTTTTAAATAGAAACGTTGGTCATTTAATGACAAATCCTGCAATTATTTTAAAAGACAACTCTGAAATTCCAGAGGGTATCATGGATGCATTTGTATCAACTTTA
Organism: uncultured Pelagibacteraceae bacterium; assembly: GCA_902546795.1. Taxonomy (GTDB): domain Bacteria; phylum Pseudomonadota; class Alphaproteobacteria; order Pelagibacterales; family Pelagibacteraceae; genus Pelagilacustribacter. The sequence goes on along the minus strand of CACCLK010000003.1, from coordinate 24,581 downwards.
TGTGCAATGCATGATTTTAAAAATAAAAAAAATTCCAGAACAGGATCTGTTTATATTGTTAAGCCCAAAATGCATGGTCCTGACGAGGTTAAATTTACGGATAAAATTTTTGAAAAAGTTGAAGAGGTGCTTAAATTAGAAAAAAATACTATAAAAGTTGGAATTATGGATGAAGAAAGAAGGACAACGGTAAATTTAAAAGAATGTATTAAACAAGTTAAAAGTAGAATAGTTTTTATTAACACTGGTTTTCTGGATAGAACTGGAGATGAAATGCATACTTCGTTTCAAGCTGGCCCCATGATTTTTAAAGGTGATATGAAAAGTTCCACGTGGTTGAATACCTACGAAAATTGGAATGTTGACGTGGGTCTCGAATGTGGTTTCTCAGGAAAAGCGCAGATTGGAAAAGGAATGTGGGCTATTCCAGATAAAATGTCAGAGATGATAAAACAAAAAATCGTGCATCCAAAATCTGGAGCAAATTGTGCATGGGTGCCTTCTCCAACTGCAGCAACTCTTCACTCAACGCATTACCACAAAATAAATGTTTTTAATAAACAAAAAGATTTGGCATCAAGGGAAAAAGCATCGCTTGATAACTTATTAATGATACCTACAGCAGATAGACCTAATTGGAATTTAAAAGATATTGAAAAAGAAATAGAAAATAATGCACAAAGTATTTTAGGATACGTTGTTAGATGGATTGATCAAGGTGTTGGCTGCTCCAAGGTTCCAGATATTAATAATATTGGGCTTATGGAAGACAGAGCAACTCTCAGGATTTCTTCTCAACACATTGCAAATTGGCTTCATCATAAGGTTTGTGATGAAAAAAAAGTTTTGGGTATAATGAAAAAAATGGCTACTATCGTTGACGATCAAAATAAAGCTGACAATAATTATCAACCAATGTCAGCAAACTTTGACACTTCCATTGCTTTTAAAGCGGCTTGTGATTTAGTTTTCAAAGGTATATCACAACCTTCTGGTTATACCGAACCGTTGTTACACAAGAGAAGACTTGAAAAAAAACAAACTAATCCCCAGTAACCGGAACTCTGTTTTTGAATGCTGAGAATAATGTGCCATCATCTAGCTGTTCTATTTCTCCACCAACGGGAAGTCCCTGTGCAAGTTTAGTTATTTTAAGTTTATCGTTTTGGATCACATCCTCTATATAATGGGCAGTTGTTTGGCCCTCAATAGTTGCACTGGTAGCTATAATTACTTCTTTAAGATTATTGCTTTTTATTCTTCTTATCAAAGAGTCTATTAATAAATTTTTATTATCATTTTTTTCTGAAGAATTAATGTTTCCCCCTAAAATATGATAATATCCTTTAAATATATTCGCAGACTCTATAACCCACATATCAGCTAGGCTTTCTACAATGCAAATTTTATCAAACTTTCCAACTTCTTCGCATATACATTTATTCGTAGAAATCTTTAAATTTCCACAATTATTACATCTAACAACATTTTTATAAACAGTTGCTAATGATTTCGCTAATGGCTTGACCATATTTTCTTTATTCTGAATTAATTTTAGAATAATTCTTTTTGCCGACTTAGGCCCCAAACCTGGTAACTTGGAAAACTGTTTGATTAACTCTTCAATTTCAGGAATATTATTACTCATTTAAAACGGAAGTTTAAAGTCTGGAGGAAAATTTAAACCTCCTGTCACTTTAGATAATTCCTCGGATGATTTTTTTTTCAAATTCTCTTTAGCGTTTGAGTATGCTGCAATTATTAAGTCATTGACAATTTCATGTTTTTCTTTTTTTGCCTCTTCACTTATTTCTATTGATTTTATTTCGTAGTCACCAGTTAAAATAACTTTAACAAGATTTCCGCCAGAAACACCTTCTACTTCAATTTTTTTTAAGTTATCTTGAACTTGTTTCATTTTTTCTTGCATTTCTTTTGCTTTTGACAACATTTCAGAAAAATTAGTCATTATCATCCTCATCAATTTCAGTTAGTTTCGCATCAGGAAAAAAAGAGAAAAAATCTTTTGCAAGATTACTTTGATTAAAATTTTTAATCATACTTTCCTTATTTTCTTTATTTTTTTCCATTAAGGTTTTGTCGCCTTGTTTTTTGCTAAGTGATATAATCCATCTATCACCAGTCCATAAATGTAGTTTTTCGGTTAAAGTTTTTATAAAATTTTTATTTAATTTTTCGTTAAAACCGATTTCAATTTTACCATTATTGAAACTTACTAATTTCAAATTTCTCTCGAGATCATATTTTAACTCAACTTCTTTTTTTTCATTAACAATTTGTAAGAGTTGTTCAAAATTTTTTATTTGAACTTTAATTTCACTTTTATTTTCTGGTTCTTTCAAAATTTTTGTTTTAATCTGTTCCGTATTTTTTATTTGATTTGTCGTTTTTGGATAAAATTTTTTATCTTTTAAAATAACATCGTTATTTATATTCACAGTTTTTTTTACCTCTGTTTCTTGTGGTACTGTCACATCAGATGAATAGTTTTCATCTATTTTTTTTAAATGAATTAATTGCATTAAATACATTTCTAATGTTAAATTTTCATTAGAAACAATTTTTAAATCATCTATAGTTTTTAGTGTCAATTGCCAAAATATTGCAATATCATTCATTTTTAAATTTTTCGAATATTCATTAATTGCATTAGCCTCTACCTCCGAAATAGAAAGGTCTTTTTCTAATTTTCCTAAATTTATTGATCTACCTAATAGATAAAAAATTTCTAAAATATCGTTTAAAAATATTTTCGCGTCCAACCCAGCTTTAATGAGATCTCTTAATTGATTAATAGCATCCTTTTCATTACCATTTAGAACCTCTTTAATTAAATCTAAAAGCTTACCTTTATCGGCAATCCCAAGAATTTCTCTTATATCTAGTTCTGTGATTTCTTTATCGTTCTTTGTTCCGCTACCTATTAATGCTCTATCTAGCAAAGAAATCGCATCTCTTGCTGATCCTTCCGAAGCTCGAGTTATAATTTTAAGCGCATCATCTGAAATTTTTCCATTTTCTTTTTTTGCGATATTTTTTATATGACTAAATAATATTTCAAAATCTATTCTTTTCAGATCAAATCTTTGACACCTAGAAAGAATTGTAACCGGTATTTTTCTCACTTCTGTAGTGGCAAGAATAAATTTAAGACTAGGTGGTGGCTCCTCAAGAGTTTTAAGCAAACCATTAAAAGCTTGCTTTGAAAGCATATGAACCTCGTCAATTATGAATATTTTGAACTTTGAACTTGTAGGTCTATATTTTGAATTCTCAATTAATTCTCTAACATCGTCTATTCCGGTTTTTGAGGCGGCATCCATTTCTAAAACATCTATGTGATTTGATTGCGAAATTTCTTTACAAGTTTGACAGGTATTATTGGAGTTGCACTCGATTTTATTTTTTAAATAATTTTCACAATTGAGTAACTTTGCAATTAATCTTGCTGTTGTAGTTTTACCGACACCTCTAATGCCTGTAAGTAGATAAGCATTGGGAGTTTTGTTTAACTTGACTGCATTAGAAATAGTCTCTGCAACTATTTCTTGACCGATTAAATCTTTAAAATTTTGAGGTCTGTATTTTAATGCTAGTATTTTGTTTTCTTTCATCATCAGAGGCAGGCAACAACCTGAATAGTTTTCACTACGGCTGCTTCTTTTCAGACCTGACCGGGTTTATGAAACATCCACCTGATGCCAACCTCGATATGATTATAACAACATAGAATTAAATTCCACAAGGGTTCATTTAATTCATGTGGACTAATTTTGCCTAAATTTAGAGCATTCATAAACACCCAGAATATCAAGCATTTCAGTGTGAAAGCCTAACTCTTCCATCGCTCTCTGAACTGGTTTGTCATCCAAATGACCCTCAAAATCGAGATAGAAGTTTACTTGATCAAAAGTATTTTTTACTGAAAAACTTTCTAATTTAGTTAAATTTATTTGATTGGTTGCAAAACCTCCTAAAGATTTGTAAAGCGCAGATGGCTCGCTTTTTAATCTAAAAATACAAGTTGTTATATATTTTTTTTCTTTTTGGAACTCTGGTTGATTGACATTTTTCCCCATTATCAAGAACCTTGTTACATTGCCTTGTACATCCTCGATATTTTCTTTTAAAATTTTTAAATCATAAATTTCCGCAGATAGTTTTGATGCAATAGCTGCAATTGATTTGTCTTTACTTTCAGATAACTCTTTTGCGGAACCAGCAGTGTCAGCGGAAACTATAGTTTTAAATTTTTTTTCATTTATAATTTTTTGACATTGACCTATTGCCTGAGAATGGCTTCTAACAAATTTTATATCACTTAGATTAGCATCCTTTTTAACAAGTAAATTATGTTCGACATTTTGAAAATGTTCAGCATGTATTTGTAACTTATATTTTGGGAGAAGATAATGAATATCTGCAACCCTCCCTGCTAGCGAATTTTCAATAGGTATAATTATTTTATAGTTTTCATTTTGAAATGCAGTTTGAAAAGCCTCTTCAAAAGTTGTGCATGTTCTGATTTCTGGGTTTTTAAAGAAATTAATTGCAGCAAGATGTGAATATGCACCTAACTCACCCTGAATGGCCACTATTTCTTTTTTCATTTATTCTCCATAATATTTTTTACTTTACTTAAATCTTCTTCAGTATCAACGCTTAAAGGTGGAGATTTTATAAAACCCACATCAATTTTCATATTGTTTTCTAATGCTCTTAATTGTTCAAGCCTTCTTTCTATCTCTAATTTTGATCTATCAAACTCAACAAACTTAGTAAGTGACTCGCTTGTAAAAGCATAAATTCCGATATGATGGTAGATATTTTTTTTATCTTTTGGGTCTTGTCTAAAAAAATCAGAAGCCTTTGAAAAACTATTTTCGAATATTTTCTTTTCGGTTTGGACTTTTACGACATTCTCATTTATTTTTTCTTCATCATCTAATTCACTAGCTAAAGTTCCAATATCGCAAAAATTTTTTTTCATATGATTAGCCAAAAACTTAAGACTCGATATTTCTAAATTAGGCATATCTCCCTGTAAATTTATGATAATTTTACTTTGTCTATTCAAAACTTTCTCGAAAACTTCATAAACTCTGTCTGTTCCAGTTTCATGATTTTTCTCAGTTTTGACAGCATTACCACCATAACCCCTGACTAGCTCTGCAATTTTTTCGTCTGGAGTGGCAACAATAACTTTACCAATATTTGCTTTCGTAGCTAGTTCGTTAACATGTAAGACCATCTCTAAATCTTTTATCTTTTTAAGTGGTTTGTTTGGTAATCTTACTGAAGCTAGCCTAGAGGGTATTATTATTGATATATCTTCCATAGTTATGTGGCTCATTGACGCAAAAAAAAGTGCGTAATTTTGAGTTTTTTAAATAAACTCGTGTTATATCTCTTTTTAGAGATTTATCAAAATGGATAGTTTTGAAATAAATAAAATAATAGCAGCAATTTTACTTACAGCGCTTATAATAATTGGTATTGGTAAATTTGCAGACGTTATATTCTATGTCGAAAAGCCAGAGAAAACAGCATACAAAATTGAAGGCCTGGAAGTTGCTGAAAGTTCGAGTGCCAAAAGTGATAATGATGCAAAAAAAACTGAAGTGGTCGATATCAAAGCACTTTTAGCTATGGGAACAGTAGAGCATGGAGAAAAAGTTTTTAAAAAGTGCAGTGCCTGTCACATGATTGCCAGTGGAGGAAAAAATATGATCGGACCGAATTTATGGAGTGTTATTGGTAGAAAAGCAGGTGCGATAAGTGATTATAAATACTCTAAAGCTATGATTGCTTACGGTAAAGAGTGGACCTTTGAAGAAATGAACTCTTATCTTATTAAGCCACAAGCTTACATTAAAGGAACTAAAATGGCTTTCGCTGGTCTTAGAAAAGAAAAAGATAGGGCGTCTGTTATTCTTTACATGAATTCCAAAAGTAGCGCTCCCAAACCTTTACCCTAGCCAATACACCAATTAATAATACTTTTTTGGGCGTGAACTCTATTCAGCGATTGTAACCACACAACAGACCTTTTTCCATCAATAACTTCATCTGTAACTTCTTCATTTCTTCCAACGGGAAGACAATGCATAAATATAGCATCTGGTTTGGCAAGTTTCATTATTTTGCTATTGACTTGATAGCTTTTTAAAATTTTCTTTTTTTGTTTTTGATTTACTTTATCATTCATAGATATCCATTTGTCTGTCATGATACAATCAGCACCTGCAGCAGCTTTTTTTGGATCTGTAAAAATTTCTAGGTCTGCATTGTTTTTTTTTGCCCAAGTTAATATCTTTTTTCCCGGACTATATTTTTTTGGACATCCTAAAGTAAGTTTGAAATTGAATTTTGCAGACGCTTCAATTAAAGAATTAGACATGTTATTATTTCCATCTCCAAGCCATGATATTTTTTTATTTTCTATGCTTCCTTTTACCTCCTCAAAAGTAAAGATATCCGACATAATTTGACAAGGATGGCTAAGATCCGAGAGCCCGTTTATTAAAGGAATGCTAAGATGGCTAGCAAATTCGTCCAGGTTTTTGTGCGAGGATGTTCTTAACATGATAACATCCGCATATTCAGACATTACTTTTGCTGTGTCTCTTAAAGTTTCATCACCTTTTCCATAGTGAGTATTATTTGGATCTAGGGTAATAGTTGATCCCCCTAATTGTTTAACAGCTATATCAAAAGACAATCTTGTTCTTGTTGATGGTTTCTCAAAGATCATGATCATGGTCTTCCCTTTAAGAGGTTCATCTTTATCGGGAGAAGATTTATTAAAACCATCTCTATTTTTTTTTCTTTGCATAGCTTGATCTATAATTTCTCTTAGATCAGCTGATGAAAAGTCGGAAATATTTAAAAAATTTTTCATGAAAAACCTTTACAGACTTTTTTTATAATTGATAAAGCCAGTTCTATTTCATCTCTTTTTACATTCAGTGGCGGTAATAGTCTTACTACATTATCTGCAGCTTTTACAACAAGCAAGTTATTATCTAAAAGTTTTTTTATAAATTTTAATTGATTAGTTTTTAATTTTATACCAAGTAATAAACCTTTACCTCTCACTTCATCAATTACTTTAGGGTATTGATTTTTTAATTCTTCTAATTCTCTTTTAAAAAAAAGACCATTGTTTTGAACTCTTTTTAAAAAACCTTTTTTTAAAATTATATCTAAAACTGCGTTGCCCACGCTCATGGCCAAAGGATTACCCCCAAATGTTGATCCGTGCGAACCTGGTTTCATTGCTGAAGCAACTTTTTTATTAACCAGACAAGCTCCAATGGGAAAACCACCTCCTATTCCTTTTGCTATTGGGACTATATCAGGTTTAATCTTTGCGTATTCAAAAGCAAAAAATTTTCCAGTTCTACCAATTCCACATTGAACCTCATCTAAAATCAGTAGAATTTTTTTTTCGTTGCAGAGCTTTCTTAATCCAGTCAAACAAAAATCTGGAATTACTTTAATTCCTCCCTCACCCATAATTGTCTCGACCATTATCGCGGCAGTTTTTTTTGTAATTTTTTTTTCTAAATCTTTATGATCACCGAAGTTAAAATGATCAAAACCATCTGCTTTGGGTCCAAAGCCCTCTATCATTTTTTTACTATTACTAGCAAAAATTGTTGCAATAGTTCTTCCATGGAAGCTATTATTTAAACACAAAATTCTGTTTTTTTTTGGCATACCCTTTTGATAAAAGTATTTTCTTGCCATCTTAATAGCTACTTCGGTTGCTTCGGCCCCTGAATTTTGAAAAATAACATAATCCGCAAATGTTTTGTTAGTAAGTCTCTTTGCTAACTTTTCTTGCTCCGGGATAGTAAATACATTCGAAACGTGCCATACTCTTTTAGATTGCTTATTAATTGCTTTGATTAAGGTTTTATTAGAATGTCCCAAACAATTTACAGCAATTCCTTGAACAAAATCTAAGTATTTTTTTCCATTTTGAGCAAATAAGTAAGAGCCTTTTCCTTTTTTAAAAGAAATATTCTTTCTGTTATATGTTTTTAATATTGAACTCATTTTTACGATTTAAGTTTATATCCCTTTTTATATAAAAAATATGAAAAATACCAACTTAGAAAACTTAGAGTTGAAAGATAGATGATGCCAAAAGAAATAGAGCCGTCTGCAGCTCCTATAAAACTATATCTAAAACCATCAATCATATAAAAGAATGGGTTTCCCTTACTTATTATTTGGAGAAAAGAGGGAAGCCTGTCTATAGTGTAAAAAGTACCAGATAAAAAAGACAACGGGACAATTAGAAAATTTGTGACTGTTGCCATATGATCAAATTTTTCTGCCCACAATCCAGCGATTATTCCTATACAACCTAAAATAAATGCAGATAAAAGCGTGAAGATGATTAGATAAAAGTAATTAAAAATCTTTAAATCGATGATAAGCATAAAAATTATAATGGATATGATGGCAATCATCACAGCTCTCATCACTGAGGCAAAGGCAATTGCCAGAGTAACTTCTGCCGCTGAGAGGGGAGCATATAAAATATCAACAATGTTCCCTTGAATTTTACCAATCATAAAAGATGAGGATGAATGAGAAAATGATTGTTGAATTATTTGCATTGCTATTAAACCTGGTGCTAGAAAAGTAATAAATTGAACCCCTAACATTTCCCCTCTTCCGTTACCTAAAGCAAGCGATAAAACCATTAAAAATAAGAGAGATGATATGAGAGGTGAAATTATTGTTTGAATCCAAACAATAAGAAATCTCAGTACCTCTTTTTTAAATAAGGTCCAAAATCCGATCCAGTTAACATAACCAAATCTTCTTATTCCAATCTTATATTTCTTTGTTATTTCAACCATTAATAGTCTTATAACCTTTAATTGTGAAAAAACTGTGCAAAACTAAAGTTACCCTCAATACCATTGCTTTTTATGTTTGATTAGCAGAAATAGTACTACATAATGTTATTATTATAGATTATCGACTATATGTAGTATAAGTTGAAATATGAGCTGGACAGACGAGAAAGTTAAAAAATTGAGAGAATTGTGGGGCAAAGGTCACACCGCAAGTCAAATAGCTCAATTGCTTGGTGACACTACTAGAAACGCCGTTATTGGAAAAGCGCACAGACTAAATTTAGAAGCTAGAGCGCCTTCAAAAAAAGGTATTAACAATAATCCAGACTTAAAAAATAATAAATTTAAGAAAAAATCATACAATCCAATGACTAGGAAGCAAAAATTCCAATCAATTTTATTAGACAAAAACTTTGAGGCTGAAAATCCTAAAAGCCTAGAGGAGCTTTCGGAAGAAACTTGTAGATGGCCAATAGGACACCCTGATGAGGAGAGCTTCTATTTTTGTGGAAGAAAACCTGAAGAAGATTTTCCTTATTGTAAACTTCATATTCTTTATGCATTTCAGCCAAAAGGTCAGAAAGAGGATGTTCTTGATAAGGAAGACGAGATTCCTGAGTTTATAGAGAAAAAAGTTAAAGCCTCGTCTGGTTAACAAAACTTTAACATTACAATCATATAATTTGCTATGAAGTTTATTAAAAAATACCTTAAATGGTTAAGTACTTTTTTAGTTCTTACAGGTATTTTATTAACAAATTTGAATATGTATCCAGTAAATATAATGTTTCATGGAGCGGGAGTGGTTGGTTGGACTATTGCAGGTTTTATTTCTAAGGATAAAGCAATATTAACCAATTTTGGGTTACAGATTCCATTATTTATTATTGGTTTTTATCAAATTTTGGTTCCGTAAGTTCGGGACACTTCAATACATTTTTTATGAGGGAAATAAAAACAATATTATTTGTTTGTACTGGAAACTCTGCGAGAAGCATAATAGCGGAAAGTATTGTAAACAATAATTTCCGAAATCAATTCATCGCATTTAGCGCTGGAAGTAATCCTTCAGGAAAAATCAATCCCTACATTAAAGAGTATCTTGAGGGAAAAAAATTTAATTTAGCCACGTATTATTCGAAAAATTTTGATGAATTTTTAAAAAATGATATTGATATTGATTACGTGATTACAGTTTGTAATAACGCCAATAAAGAAGTTTGTCCTGTATGGCCCCAAAAAAAGACCATTACGCACTGGGACATCGCGGACCCTGTTGAAAAAATTAAAAAAACTAAAAATAAAGATAAAATAAATTTAATAGCTGAAGAAACTTATAATATAATTAATGAAAAAATTAAACATTGGGTAAAAAATGAAAAGTAAAAAGATATTTATTGGTGAATTTATAGGAAGTTGTTTTTTAGTCATGATTATTGTTGGTTCAGGTATTATGGCTCAAAATCTAACTGATGATATCGCTGTAATGTTAATAGCGAATACTTTAGCTACAGGTGCAGGATTATTTGTTCTGATTACTTCAATCGGTGATATCTCCGGCGCACATTTCAATCCTGTCGTTACTTTAGCAATGTATTTTACCAACAAGATTAAAAAAAATTTAATTATCACTTATATCTCAGCTCAAATCTTAGGTTGCATGTTAGGGGTAATGTTAGCAAATTTTATGTTTGATCTTCCTTTGTTGCAGCTTTCACAGAAGATTAGACCTGGAATAAATATTTTTACAGCTGAGATCATTGCAACTTTTGGATTAATTTTTGTGATATTTGGATCTTTAAAGAGCGGCAAACTTGCGGTCGCTTCATCAGTAGCTACTTTTATAACAGCAGGGTATTGGTTTACCTCTTCAACTTCTTTTGCAAATCCAGCGGTAGCAATCGCAAGAACTTTTACAGACACATTTACTGGAATTAATTACTTAAATACTCCTAGCTATATCATTGCTGAGATGCTTGGTGGAATATTGGCTGTCTATTTAATCAGAAAAATTATTTTGTAATTGGAGGGCAGCCCAAGGAAATATTGATACCTTGGGCTAATTAATTAACAACACAGTTGAGAGACTGATAATCAGTTAATAATATATAAATGCTAAAAAAATATTTAAATTAAGTTAAAGATTTATTAATTTTCAAGAATAAATGATATTGGAGTCGACATTCATCTCTCTTGCCAGGTTTTTAAGTCTTTTAGTTACTTGTTTTGAGATAATATCGCTATGATTGTTAGGTATTTTCAAAAAAATAGTCTTATTTCTTTTATAAATTTTAAATTCATCTAACAACAAAGAAGACATGCTAGTGAGTGACTCTGCTAATCTTAAAGCAGATCCCACTTGCTTTGAGGATAAAATTTCGTTGTTATTTAATAAGGATAAAAACTGATAATTCGGATTATATTTTAAGCCACAATGTCTCCAAAAACTTGCTGATGCAACTTTTACTCTATCTCTATGTTCTAGTTTTAGTAATGGAGTATTTAACACTTCCATAAAAACTAATTCTGCTTTTTGAAAAGCTCCTAGGCCCCAATCCATTTTACTTAAGATGCAAGCCAAGGTTAGTAATCTTCGATTAAAATATTCGTTGTCTTCAAATAATGGTGAAATAAAATTAAAATATTTCTCAAAACTCTTTCCATAGTCCCCTTTTTTAAAAGATATACCATAAGTTTTTAATTTGAAAATTTCATCCTCGCTCATTCCTTGGTTTATAATTGTATCCATATGCCCCTCTCTAAGTCCACTGATTGAGCAAATAACTTTTGAGGGGCTTGCTGCTTCAATTATTTCGTTAAGTATTATAGAGCTAAAAGGTAAATAGGGAGTTCTAGATTTAGTAATATATTCCATTGATTTCAAAGATGATTTATTAAATTTTGAAATTCTGTTTAAGTATTTAACTGCTACATCTTTTGAGAGTTTATATTGATGCAAAATATGTAATGGGTGTTTTTCTTTAAAGAGATGATATTTAAATAATGATCTCCAAGTCCCTCCTACCAAATAAATATTTTTAAATTTCTTTTTAGAAAGCCATTTTTCATCTCTTAAAAGTTTTCTAACATATTTTCCCAAATTTCTTTTTTTTATAATAGGATTATTTTCAAGTCTTAATACTCCAAGAGGTAAAGAGGTTGTTTCAAAAATTTGATTTTTAGAAACTCTGGCAAGTTCTAAACTTCCACCTCCTAAATCTGCAACTAATCCATCTACTTCATCAAATCCTACCATTACACCATTTGCTGATGTTCTTGCTTCTTCCTCGCCAGATAATACTAGTGGTTTTTTATTAAATATTTTTTCAATTTCTCTTAAAAATTCACTTGCATCAGTGGCCTCTCTAAAAGCTGCTGTTGCAATAATTTCTAAATCTTGAACGTCTGAAATATCTAAAATTTCTTTAAACCTACTTAGAACTTTTAAAGAACGTTTAATTCCATCGGGATTTAGTTTTTTAGATTTATCTAAATTTTTTCCAAGTTTGCAAACCGCTTTTTCATTAAAGACTGGGATTGGAGAAATTTTAAAATTATCGTATATGAGCATTCTTACTGAATTTGATCCAAGATCTATTATGGCTTGCTTAGACTTTTTATTAGACTGAAATTTAAAAAGATTTTTTAATTCTGGTTTCATTTTACTAATCTCAAATTTTGAGGTTTAGCTCTTAAAATTGACTTACCGCGACCTGATAAACTTGGATTCTTCATGAAATAGGAATGTGCGGAAAAGCCTTTTTCTTGTTCTTTATGATAGTTTCCTATGCTATCTAAATACCATGTTTCCGATTTATCTTTAAAGTTGGCTAACATAATTTGATCTAAAATTTGCTCATGTACAGTATTGTTTTCTATCGGAATTATAATTTCAATTCTTCTATCTAAATTTCTAGGCATTAAATCTGCAGATGAAATATATACCTGATTCTCTCGAGAGGGCATAGAACTACCATTTGCAAAACAATAAATTCTTGAGTGTTCTAAAAATCTGCCAATAAGGCTTTTTACTTTTATATTTTCAGATTGACCTTTAATTCCAGGTCTTAAGCAACATACTCCTCTTACCGATAAATTTATTTTTACTCCTGCGTTTGAAGCTTCGTAAAATTTCTTAATAATTCCAGGGTCTACAAGAGAATTCATTTTTGCCCATATTTCTGCAGGTTTTCCTTTATTTGCATTTACTATTTCATTTTCAATTTTTTCTTCAAAAAAATTCCTACTATTTAATGGAGACATAAAAATTTTATTCAATTTTTTTGGTTTTGCATAACCAGTTACATAATTAAAAAATTTTTCGACATCTTTGGCCAAGTCTTGATTAGAGCTAAACAGTGATAAGTCAGTATAAATTTTTGCGTTAATAGGATGATAGTTTCCTGTACCTAAGTGAACATAGCTTCGCGTTTTAGCTCCTTCTTTTCTTAAAACTAAACTTGCCTTTGCATGCGTTTTGTATTTTGCGAATCCGTAAACAATTTGAACACCAGCTTTCTCTAGTTTCCTAGATAATTCAATATTAGCTTCCTCATCAAATCGAGCTTTTATTTCTATTACGGCTGTAACAACTTTTCCGTTTTCTGCTGCTCTACTTAGTGCTTTTACGATAGGAGAGTCAGGTGTGGTTCGATACAAAGTTTGTTTGATACCGATAACTTTGGGATCTTTTGCTGCAGCTTCTAAAAATTGAATTACTACATCAAAAGTTTCAAAAGGGTGGTGTACAACAAAATCTTTACTTCTTATAGCTGAAAAAAATTTATCATCAAATTCCTTCAATCTTTCAACTTCTCTAGGATTAAACTTTTTAAATCTCAGCTTTGGATCTTTCTTTTTACAAATTTCATCTATATCTTGTATTCCAACCAATCCTTCAACCTCATAAATATGATCTTCATCCATTTTAAATTTTTTTGAAATAAAATTTAAAAGTTTTTTGTTTGAATTAGTGAGTACTTCGAGTTTAACTACGTTTCCCCTTCTTCTTTTCTTAATTGCTTTTTCAAAATATCTCACAAGATCAGCAGCTTCATCATCTATTTCAATTTCGCTGTCTCTAATTATTTTAAACTGCAAACTTGCCTCGATATTATGGTCTGGAAATATTTCATTAGCAAATTTACTAATTACGTCATCAATTGTGACAAATTCATTTATTGTTTCAGAATTGTTTAGAGATACAAATTTTGGAAGTGCTCTTGGTATAACTATAATTGCATTTAGTTCTCTTTTTTTTTTTATTCTAGTCATTCTTAGTAAAATTGCTTGGCCTTTATTTGGTATAAAAGGAAAGGGATGTGATGGGTCAATGGCAGTAGGTGTTATTATAGGATAAATTGTTTCCTGAAAATATTCTCTTAGATACATAAGATCCTTCTTATTTAGTTCTGACATTTTTCGAATGAAAATTTTTTCTTTCGATAGCTCTTTTTTCAACTCTAGGAATGCTTCGTTTTGCTTCTTTAATAGATCTTTAGTTTTTAATACGACCCTATTCAATTGATCCTCTGCAGTTAATCCATCTGCGCTTAATTCGTCAAAACCATCTTTAATTTGATTAAAAAGTCCAGCGACTCTTACCATAAAAAATTCATCTAAATTTGTACCTGCGATTGATAAAAATTTTACTCTTTCAAATAGAGGATTTGTTTTATCTTTTGACTCTTCTAAAACACGATCATTAAACTGAAGCCAAGATAATTCTCTGTTTATGAGATGATTGCTAATATTAGCGTTTTCTGAAAATGATGCTTTCGACATATTTAAATGTTAAATTAAAATTATGTTTAAATTATATGCGATGAGACATGCTAAATCTAGTTGGGATTTTCCAGATTTAGATGATTATGACAGGCCATTGAATAAAAGAGGGGTAAATTCAGCAAAATTAATTTGTGAATTTTTTATTAAAAAGAAATTAAAATTTGATTTAGTTTATTGCTCATCCTCTAAAAGGACAATACAAACATTAAATATATTGTCAGAAAAAATCAGTTTTAAGAAAATTATTAAAAAAAAAGCGCTTTATCATGCTAGTGAGGATGAAATTATTCATATCTTAAAACAAACAGTTGATAATTATAAAACTTTACTTCTAATCAATCATGAACCTTCAATTAGTGAACTCATAAATCGAATCTGTCTTAAAGAAAACTCCGAACAATTTGAAAATTTAAAAAGAAAATTTCCTACTGCAGCCGTTGCTGAAGTAAGTTTTAATTTCAATGATTGGGAAAAGTTATCAAAAGTTAAAGGAAAATTAATATCATTTATAAAGCCAAAAGATCTTCAAACATCTAAGGAATAGCCAGCAGATCTTACTGTTCTGATAAGATCTTTCTTGCCATCAATATTTATTGCTTTTCTTAGTCTTCTTATATGAACATCTATAGTTCTGGACTCAACATAAATATCATCTCCCCATACAGAATTTAGAAGTTGCTCACGCGAATATACTCTTTTTGGATTCTTTATTAAAAAATCAATTAGTTTAAATTCGGTTGGGCCGACTATAACTTGTTTATCTGCTCTATAAACTCTTCGTTGAACTCTATCTACTTTAAGATCCTCAAATACTACAACATCAGCGGCAACACTTGGTTTAGATCTCTTTAATAAAGCGTTAACTCTTGCAATAAGTTCTTTTTGGCTGAATGGCTTAGTTACGTAGTCATCAGCTCCTGTTTCAAATCCTTTAAGTTTGTCTTCTTCCTCACCTTTGGCTGTTAACATAATGATTGGGATATTTTTGTGAAGATTGCTTCTTTTCAAATTTTTACAGACTTCAACACCTGAAATATCTGGCAACATCCAATCTAATAAAATTAAATCAGGATTTTTTTCCTTTATATTTCTAATAGCGTCTTCTCCATTGACTGCATAATCAACTTTGTGACCCTCTTTTTCTAAATTGTATTTAAGTAAAGTTACGATGGGCATTTCATCTTCAACAATGAATAAATTTGCCCTCATTATCCTTTTGGTCGGTCTCCCTCTAAATAATCTCCTGTAATCAGAAAATAAACTTGCTCTGCAATATTGGTTGCATGATCTCCAATCCTCTCAATATTTTTAAGCATGAAAAGTAGTTGGGTTACTTTTTGTATATCGTTTTTATTTTTTTCTAAATGCTTTACTGCAGCTTCCATATTAGAATTAGTCATTTGATCTATTTCTTCATCAGAATTCCAAACATTTTCTGCTGTGTCTTTAGCTCTATGTAAATACGAATTTAAAACTGCATTGACTTGTTTTGATGCTTTTAAACCAGCTATTTCGAAATTTTTAGTAATATCATTAGGTAAATCAGTTCCAATTTTAGTTAATCGTTTTGAGATGTTTTTTGCTAAATCACCAATTCTCTCTAAGTCTGAAGAAACTTTTAAGGCAACAACTGTTTCTCTTAAATCTATTGCCATAGGTTGCCTTAAGGCAATCAAATTTACAACTTGCTCTTCTATATTTATTTCATACTTATCAGTCAATTCGTCATCTTTGATAGATTTTTCTGCTAAACTAATGTCTTTTTTAACTAAAGATTGAATAGTGTTTTCAAGCTGTTTCTCAACTCCAGTTCCCATTTTCACTATTGTATTTTTTAATAACTGAAGTTGCTCTTCGTAAGATTTTACAATGTGCAGTTTTTCACTCATTAACCAAACCTTCCTGTAATATAATCCTGAGTTTGCTGATTATCAGGATTTTTAAATATTTTATCTGTTGGTCCGAATTCTATAAGTTTTCCCAAATGAAAGAAACCTGTTTTTTGAGATACCCTAGCTGCTTGTGACATTGAGTGGGTAACTATCACAATTGTGACCTCTTTTTTAAGATCATCAATAAGTTCTTCAATTTGAGCTGTTGCTATTGGGTCAAGCGCTGAACATGGTTCGTCCATAAGAATCACTTCTGGACTTACAGATATAGCTCTAGCAATACATAGTCGTTGCTGTTGACCTCCTGATAAACCAGTTCCGATTTCATCAAGTCTATCTTTAACTTCGTTCCACAAGGCAGCTTTTTTCAAACTTGTTTCAACTATTTGATCCATTTCTTCTTTGCTCTGTGCAATACCGTGAATAGTAGGACCATAAGCTACATTTTCATAAATTGTTTTAGGGAATGGATTGGGTTTTTGAAAAACCATACCAACGTTCTCCCTAAGTCTCACAACATCTAACTTTCTTGAATTCAGTTCTAGGTTGTCCATTTTAATACTGCCTTCAACTCTACAAATTTCTATGACGTCGTTCATCCTGTTCAAGCATCTTAAGAAAGTAGACTTTCCACACCCAGATGGTCCAATTAAAGCTGTAACTTCTTTTTCTGCTATATCTATAGAGACGTCAAATAATGCCTGTTTGGATCCGTAATAAACATTTACATTTTCCGCTTTTATTTTACTCATTTAACTCCATTTCTTTTCAAATTTGTGTCTAACGATTTGAGCTGCCAAGTTCATTAAAATTAAAAAAGCTAGAAGCACCATAATACATGCAGATACTTTTTCAACGAAACCCCTCTCAGCACTTTCTGACCATATATATATCTGAACTGGTAAACTTGCAGCAGGATCAACTGGCGTACCAGGTATTGTATTCACAAAAGCAACCATTCCTATTAAAATTAAAGGGGCTGTTTCCCCTAAAGCTTGAGCCAAGCCAATTATCGTTCCAGATAAAGTTCCAGGCATTGATAGTGGCACAGTATGATGCATGGTTGTTTGCATATTACTTGCACCCATCGCTAAAGCAGCTTCTCTTATACTTGGGGGAACAGCTTTTAAAGAAGCTCTTGCAGCAATAATTATTGTTGGTAATGTCATAAGAGACAAAGTAATTCCTCCAACAAGTGGTGTCGATCTTGGTAAATTAAAAACTGCTAATAAAACACCAAGACCTAGCAAACCAAATACTATCGATGGAACAGCTGCTAAATTATTAATGTTTACTTCTATAAAATCTGTAAATTTATTTTTTGGTGCGAATTCCTCGAGATAAATTGCAGCTAACACTGCAACGGGAAATGAAAACGCTAAACATACTAGTATACTAAAAACTGTTCCCATAAACGAGCTAGCTATACCTGCTAGTTCTGCCTCTCTTGAATCAGGGCTTGTAAAAAAACTAATATTAAACTCTGATAAAATATCCCCTCTTTCATTAAGCATATCGTAAATCTGCAGCTGATAATCATTTACTCTTCTATTCTTTTCAGGGATATCTCTTGGATAATTTCCCTTATGAACTTGATCAACATCATCAGAAGCTGTTAATTTTATGGGAACTATTTTACCAAGAAAGTCTGGATTTTTTAAAAGTAGATCTTTAACTTCTGTCTCATATTTATATGAAACCATTTGAATCAATTGACGATCCTCTTCTTCAGGAAGTCCAGGATCTAATGAGGTCATAGCTTTGTAAGCAACATCATAATAGTCTGCATTTTCTAAATCATCTTTTGATGGATTTTCTGCATCGATTAAAAGTAATTCTTTATCATAATGAACTTCTGTTACTATCCAAGTTTTTTGGAAAGCTGAGTAACCTTTTGAAAATATCTGAAACATAAAAACTGCTAAAAAGCTTAAAGCTAATCCTATAGCTATCTTGCCATACCATTGAAATCTTCTTTCAGCGTTGTATCTTTTTTTTAATAAATTTTGCTTAAAATTATTCATATTTTTCCCTATATCTTTTAACAACTGAAAGAGCGATTACATTTAAGAATAAAGTTACTATAAATAAAGATATTCCTAAGGCAAAAGCTGATTGAGTTTTTGGATCTCCGAATTGTTGGTCTCCAATTAAAATTACTACAATTTGCGCTGTAATAGTTGAAGTTGACTCAAGGGGATTCATTGTAAGATTAGCCGCTAGTCCTGAGGCCATTACAACAATCATTGTTTCTCCCACCGCTCTTGATACTGCTAAAAGTATCGAACCTACGATACCAGGTAAGGCTGCTGGAAAAATTACTTTTTTTACAGTTTCAGATTTTGTTGCACCCATTGCGTAACTTCCATCTCTTAAATTTTGCGGTACTGCTGTTATAACGTCATCGCTTAGACTTGAAATAAAAGGAATGATCATTACTCCCATAACTGCTCCTGCAGCTAAAGCGCTCTCCGCTGAAACTTCTAAACCCATAGCGTTACCTATTTCTTTAACAAAAGGACCGACGGTTAAAGCTGCAAAAAAACCGTATACCACTGTTGGAATACCAGCTAAAATCTCAATAATAGGTTTCGCATATTTTCTCACACCTCTTCCAGCATACTCAGATAGATAAATCCCGCTTAATAAACCTATGGGAATGGCAACACACATTGCAATAAAAGCAATAAAAAAAGTTCCGGCAAATAAAGGCACAGCTCCGAAAGCATCCTTCATTAATTCAGGATCTGGCTGGCCGTCTCTTACAAAAGTTTTAGCAGGGTACCAATGAGTTCCGAATATAAAGTCAAAGAATTTTACTGCTTGAAAAAATCTAATCGCTTCAAATAAAAGTGAAAAAATTATTCCGATTGTAACTAAAACTGCGCCTAATGATGCAACAAATAATACCCATTTAAGAAAAATTTCTACTGGTTCCCTCATTCGATCATTTTTCTGAACAGATCTATATGCGTAACTCAGAGAGAAAATTAAAATTGCTAAAATAATTGCTACTTTAGCACTGTTGGCTATTCCTTTTAGTTGAATATACTTATCAGCAGACGCATCTAAAAAATTAGTAATATTTCCCGAGTAATTTCCTAAGGCTAATGCTTTAACTTTTGTGTAAATAAGCTGAAGCTCATTTTTTGTTAAATTTTGATCGGTGTAATCTTGTAAAATAAATGTTTTAACGATTGATGGTTCAAAAACTGACCATAGAATGAAAATTATTAGTGCTGGTGCAGCACACCACGCGGCTAAATAATATCCATAAAATTTTGGTAATGCTGTAAGTCTTTGTGATGATTGAATAACTAAGGCTTTTTTTCTACCGAAATAATAACTTGTGAAAGCTAAGAGAACAATAAAAGTTACAAGTATTAAATTCATAATGAGCTTTCGAAATAAAAGTAAAAAAGGGGGTAAAATACCCCCTTTTTGTTTAATTGATACTACTACTTCTTAGCAGGCATGTTAACTAACTTCGTAGCGTTCGTTCTAGATGTTTTGTATAACTTGTTATCTAGAGGTACTAACCCGATATCAGTTAAGTAACCTTTTTTACCCATAGCTTTATTACTTGTGAATTCTTTTACAAATTCATGTAAGCCAGGGACAACGCCTACGTGTGCTTTTTTCACATAGAAGAATAAAGGTCTAGCAACTGCATAGCTATAATCTTGAATAGATTTTAAGCTTGGTTGACCACCTTCAATGCTCGCTGCTTGCAATTTGTCTTTTGCAGCTAAGAAATAACTGAAACCAAAGAAACCAAACATTTCTTTATCAGCAGCTAGTTTTTGAATAATTAGTGAGTCGTTTTCACCAACTTCAATTACCGCACCGTCTTCTCTTAGTGCTTTATATTTAGCACCAGCATCTTTTGAAGCTTTATCGATACCTTTTTTCATTACTAATGAATTCCAGGCATCTCTTGTTCCTGATGTTCCTGGAGGTACCATCACTTTAATTGGGTAGTTTGGTAATGAAGAGTCAATATCGCTCCATTTTTTATATGG
Source organism: uncultured Pelagibacteraceae bacterium (assembly GCA_902546795.1). GTDB lineage: Bacteria > Pseudomonadota > Alphaproteobacteria > Pelagibacterales > Pelagibacteraceae > Pelagilacustribacter. The sequence continues at coordinate 3,980 of CACCLK010000003.1, read as the reverse complement.
ATTCGGTACTAACTTACCATCTTTAGCAACTTCTTTTGCTAATGCTGCCCATAATTGTTTTTTTGTAAAGTTTACTGGTTTAGCATCTTTAGAATAAGCTAACGTTATTCCATCATTACCAACTGTAATCTCTACGATTTCTTCAACACCATTTTTTTGACATAGCGCGTACTCTTTAGCCTTCATGGCTCTAGATGCATTTGTTACGTCTGGGTGCTCTGTACCAACACCGGCACAGAATAATTTAGCTCCACCACCTGTTCCTGTTGACTCGATTACTGGTGTTTTAAATTTACCAGACGAACCAAACCTTTCAGCAACGATTGTTGCGTACGGGAATACAGTTGAAGAACCTACGATTTTAATCTGATCTCTAGCTTGAGCAGAAGTTACAACTAACATTGCAACTAATGAAGCCAAAGCGATTGATAGTTTTCTCATTGTTTATCCTTTCATTTATTAATTAATTAACAAACATTGGATTCATAGAATTTAGATGACTCTCAATTATTACAGATATGTTACAAATTTATTAAAATGATAACTTTTTAGTTGAACTTTCTAGTTATCTCGATTTGTTGATAATCAGAGGCTAAAGACCCTCCGCAACTAAAAGGTCTTACTTTATTTTTAACTGCGTAGGATTGAGTTGGCTTTAATGTAACTTCTAGTTGTACAAAGTTAACTAATTTTTGAGTAAAACCTTTATCATATCTCCAAGCATTCCATTGTGTTGGAGCGGTGAATACTTCACTTAAATAAGATGCAGCTTTTGAGTGAATCATATTGCTCTCGTTTTGTCCTTTTAAAAGATTATTTTTAACTTTTTCAAAAATTTTTCTACATTTAATTGAGTCCACCATGTACGAGTTAGCATTTAAATGAGTGCTCATCGGTGCTGACACAATTAATTGAATTCCATCGTCTCTTCTAGAAAATAAAGCTTCAGTATAAATTGTAGATACATTTTTATTATCTACTTCAAGAACTAAATCGTTTTTAGCTTGCCTAAGATCGTTTTTAAGTCTTAAAAGTCCAAGATCAAAAACTGTAAGAGGTTGAGAACGTAAAGTTTTCTCAATTAAGTTTACATCTGCCTTAACAGTTGTAAAAGTTAAAGTTAATAAAACCAGAATCATATAATTTGTTATTCTAGTCATACTAAAATTTTAACTATTTTGCTGTCTATCTCAAGACATAATTTAACAAAATTGTGATATTTGCTAAAATTTAGAAAAATGAACCTTTATTTCAGTGCCACTTTGAGCTTCACTTTTTATTTCTAACTCACCTCTATGCTGATTAACAATGTGCTTCACGATCGCCATTCCAAGTCCAGTACCACCAACTTTTTTACTTTTAGCAGCATCAACTCTAAAAAATCTTTCTGTTATTCTAGGAATTTGTTCAGTTGGAATTCCAATACCATTATCTTTAATGGACACGGTATAAGAGTCTCCTATAACTTTTCCGTTACCTTGCCCACAATTAATTTCAATCTTTTTATTTTTATCTGAATATTTTATACTATTATCAATAATATTTGAAAAAACTTCAATTAATTTTTCATGATCGCCTTTAATAAAGAAATCATCTTTTATATTATTTTTAAATTCAAAAGGTTTTAAATTTTTTTGATGGATATCTTCAACGTTATTTAAAATTTCTTTTAAATTTACTTTATCTTGAGGCTGTATATGTTCCTCTAACTCAATTTTACTTAGTGAAAGTAAATCTTTAATTAAGCTTTCCATCCTATCAGCTTGCTCAAGCATTATCGGTATGAATTTTTTTTGCGCTTCTAAATCATCTTTCGCATGTCCGCTTATAGTTTCTAGAAATCCTTTAATAGAAACTAAAGGCGTTTTAAGTTCATGGCTTACATTGGCTACAAAATCAGATTTGAACCTTTGCGCTTTTATAATATCAGTTAAATCTTTTAGAAATAAAACAACTGAGTCAGGATCATCGACATATGAGGTCGGTCCAGAGAATAGATAAACTTTAAAGAACTGAAATGAGGGAGAGGATAATTCTAAATCCATAGTAATTGTCTCTTTTTTTAAAAGCACTAAATCAATATTTTGGAGTAAATCAGGAACTCTCAATAAAGTAGCCACGTGCTTATTTAAATTATTTTCTCCAAATTTTTTTTTTGCACTATTATTAAAAAATTTGATATTTTTAAATTTATCTACAATTAAAATTAGATCATCGATTTGATTTATAATCTTTACTTGCTCATTAGTTTTTTCAATATTTTCATTGGTGATGTCTTCTATTCCCTCTTCATTATTACTTGGTTTGTTCTCTCTCTTAATATCGGATCTTGCCTCCATACCTGCTACAATTGATTTTCTGGATACTGCAATTACTACGATCACAATTATTCCAGCAAGAGAGTAAAATAATAATTCCATGATTTGATTATACTTTAAAGATATAGACTAAAGAAATATTTTTTAGCGGTTTGATACCGCACTATTTAAAAAGATTTTTGCGCAATTTTCCCAGGTATATTTTTTTGCATGCTCAATGCAAGCGCTTCTATCTGACTTAAGAGCTGCAAGTGCTGCTTTTTTAAGATCGTTGTTTAACGAGCCAATGTTTGTGCCGTTAAAAATATCTTTTGGTCCTGCTACTGGGTAAGCAGCTACTGGCAATCCACATTTTAAAGCTTCTATAATTACAATTCCAAAAGTATCTGTTTTGCTCGGGAAAACAAAAACATCAGAAGAAGCAAAGTAACTTGCAAGCTCACCATTTGTTCTCTCTCCTTTAAATATCGCTTCAGGATATTCTTTTTTAAGTTTATCTAAATCAGGTCCTTTACCGACAACTAATTTCGTACCTTCTAAATCTAAATCCAGAAATGCTCTGATGTTCTTCTCAATAGATACCCTGCCCACATAAAGATAAATTGGTCTTTTATACTCTAAATTAATCTTTTTTGGTTTTTGGAATGCACCGTGATTTGCTCCTCTAGTCCAAACAACCATCTTATCCTTGTCAAAACCAATATCTTGAAGTTCATTTTTCATTGACTGAGTTGTTACTAAAATTTTTTCAGCCTTTGAGTGAAATCCTTTAAGGAACATTTGAGCAAGTTTAATTGGCAAATAAGGGTAGTATAGCTTCAAATATTTATCAAATTGAGTATGGTAAGACGTGGTAAACTTAAGCTTATTTTTTACACAATATCTTTTTGCAAATATTCCTATCGGGCCTTCTGTAGCTATGTGAATTATGTCAGCATCGGCTTTAGAAATTAATTTACCCACTCTAGGCCAAACATTAAGAGAAAGTTTTATTTCATTATATTTTGGCATTGGTACGGTAAAAAATTGATTAGGCTCAATATATTCAACTTGGTGGCCAATTTTTTTTAATTCATCGCCAAGATTTTTTAAAGTTCTACAAACACCGTTCACTTGCGGATACCAAGCATCGGTAACGATTAAAATTTTCATTTATTTACTACTTTTAGATACGGTTCGTAATCAACAACATCACCTCTGATTTTGTCCCAGTCAATAACTTCCATGCGACCATCGAAATGTTCTACCAAGAAAGTTGCACCTTCTACCCAATCACCACAATTTAAATATCTCACACCATCTAAGACTTGATCGGCAGAATGATGAATATGACCACAAATTATACCATCAACATTTTTTCTTTTAGCATAAGTTGCTAAAGTTTTTTCATAATCGCCTATATATTTTACAGCGTTCTTTACTTTGTGTTTTAAATATTTTGCTAAAGACCAATTACCCTTTTTAAATAATCTTCTAAAAAAATTGATAACAACATTAAACTCAAGTAAAAAACTATAAGCAATAGCTCCTACTTTTGATAACCATGGAGCATATTTCATCACTCCATCCCAGGCATCACCATGAACAACAATATACTTTTTATTATCTGAGCTTACATGTATGGCTCTATTTACAACTTCAATATCGCCAAAATGTAATGGT
>CACCLK010000002.1 GCA_902546795.1 uncultured Pelagibacteraceae bacterium | reverse complement strand
TCAATATATTTTGCTCATCTAAAGTCTTTCCAATTAACTGCAAACCTAATGGATAACCCTTTTTGTCCAATCCTGCGGGTACCGATATTGCAGGTAAACCAGCTAAATTTACTGGTACTGTAAATATATCGTTGAGATACATAGAAATAGGGTCATTAGTCTTTTCACCAATTTTAAATGCAGAACTTGGTGTTGAAGGTGTCAAAATAGCATCTACCTTACCAAAACTTTCATCAAAATCTTTTTTAATAAGCTGCCTAACTTTTTGAGCTTTAAGATAATAAGCGTCATAGTATCCTGATGACAAAACGTAAGTACCAATTAAGATTCTTCTCTTAACCTCATCTCCAAATCCTTCAGATCTTGTATTCTCATACATTTCGATTAAATCATTTCCTTTTGATGATCTATAACCATACTTTACTCCATCATATCTAGCCAAATTTGAAGATGCTTCAGCTGGTGCAACTATATAATATGTTGGAAGTGCATACTTTGTATGTGGAAGAGAAATATCAACAATATCAGCACCTAAGTCTTTAAGAACGCTTTTTCCCTTGTTCCATAATTCCTCAATTTCTTTTGGCATTTTTTCAACTCTATATTCTTTTGGAATCCCAATTTTGACTCCTTTAATATTAGTTTTTAAATTTTTTGAGTAGTTTTCTTTTTTTTTATCTATAGATGTAGAGTCTTTTTTATCAAATCCAGCCATAGCCTCTAACATAATTGAGCAATCTTTAACAGATTTAGTCATCGGACCAGCTTGATCAAGTGATGAAGCAAACGCAACAATTCCCCAGCGAGAGCATAGTCCATAAGTCGGTTTTAAACCGACAGTACCAGTGAAAGAGGCGGGTTGTCTTATTGACCCACCTGTATCTGTTCCGATCGTTGCGGGAGTTAAATCAGCTGCAAGTGCAGATGCAGATCCTCCAGATGATCCACCGGGGACAGTGTCCCTATCGACTGGATTTATAACATTTCCAAAATAACTTGTTTCATTTGATGATCCCATAGCATATTCATCACAATTTAATTTACCAAGTAAGATTGCTCCCTCTTTCCATAAATTTTCTGTCACAGTCGACTCATATTTAGGCACAAAATTTTCAAGCATTTTGCTTCCAGCGGTAGTTTTAAATCCATTGGTACAAAAAAGATCTTTTACAGCTAACGGAATTCCTGGCAGCAAAGAGTTAAAATTCGGTCTTTTGTCAAATTCTTTTGCTTTTTGAGCGGTATATTCAAAACAGGTTGTTATATAAGAATTAAGCTTTTTGCTTTTATTTGCTCTATCTATATAAAGATTAGCAAGTTCCTCAGATTTAATTTCTTTTTTTTTTATTAAATCTATTATTTCAGATAAATTTTTATCAATTACTTCTGACATTATTCAATTACCTTTGGCACAACAAAAAATTCTTCATTTTTTTTTGGTGAATTTTCAAGAATTTTATCTCTTATTTTACCATCGTCTATTTTATCTTCTCTTGACCTGAGCGGTGAGTTTAGAATTGAAGATAATGGCTCTACCTTGTCTGTATTTAATTCATTTAATTGCTCTATAAACTTAAATATAGACGTTAAATCTTTGGCTAAAGAGTCAGATTTTTTTGAATCTATAGATATTCTAGCTAACCTACTTATATGTTTAATTTTATCTTTATCTATGGACATCTGTGAATTATGTTATTTATATAGGAAATTAATATCATAAAATATAAAAAATAGATGTTGGATATAGAGGAATTTAAGAAAAAACTAGATAAAAAATCAAGGCTAATAGGCATTGATCCTGGAAAAAGGCGTATAGGAATAGCTATTTCGGATGAAAATAAAATAGTTGCCACACCATACAAAACTGTTATTAAAAAAGATTATTCCAATTTTTTGTCTGAAATAAAGCAAATAGTCCTGGAAAACAACATTAAAGGTATCATAGTTGGCAATCCAATAAATATGGATGGATCCGCAGGTCCCTCGTCTCAATCAGCAAAAGATCTAGCTTTAAACTTATCAAAAGATGTTACACAAAATATCACTATGTGGGATGAAAGACTTTCAAGCGAGGGTGCTTTTAATTTATCTAGCAATTTAGATATAAATGTAAGTAAAAAGGTGGAAAAATTGGACGAAAATGCAGCTCAATTCATTCTGCAAGGTGCTTTGGACTATTTATCTAAAAATAATACTTGATATGATCTTGCAAAAGGCCTATAGAGTTGATTTTAATGGCAGTTATAAAAAAGACTTCAGCTATTAAAAACTCACCCAAACATCTTTTAGGTATCCAAAATTTATCAATTTTAGAAGCACAAAAAATTCTGAATGAGGCAAAAGCTTTTATTAAATTAAATAGGAGTAATACAAAGAAATTGGATACTTTAAGAGGAAAAACTCAAATCAATTTATTTTTTGAACCATCAACAAGAACACAAAGTTCTTTTGACTTAGCCGGCAAAAGATTAGGTGCCGATGTTATGACCATGAATATGAGTAACTCTGCGTTAAAAAAGGGTGAAACACTTATTGATACTGCAATGACACTTAATGCTATGCATCCAGATTTAATTGTTGTTAGACACCAGGACTCTGGTGCGCCTAATTTATTATCACAAAAAGTAAATTGTGCTGTGATAAACGCAGGAGATGGAAGAAGAGAGCATCCTACTCAAGCATTACTTGACGCTCTAACAATTATAAATCGAAAAGGAAAAATTGAAGGACTTAAAATTGCAATTTGTGGTGACATAAAACACTCTAGAGTGGCCAGATCAAATATTTACTTGATGAATATGTTAGGGGCTGAGGTAAATGTTATTGCTCCAAAAACTTTAATGCCAGACTCTATAGAACAACTGGGAGTAAAATCATTCACAAGCATGAAAAAAGGTTTAGACTCTTGTGATATCGTTATGATGCTTAGGCTTCAGAACGAGAGAATGCAAGGCTCTTTCTTACCATCTAAAAGAGAATACTACGAATACTACGGGCTTACGCCAGATAAATTAAGATTTGCAAGTAAAGATGCTCTTGTAATGCATCCTGGGCCAATGAATAGAGGGGTTGAGATCGATACTAAATTAGCTGATGATATAAATGTCAGTTTGGTTAAAGAACAAGTTGAGTTAGGAGTTGCCGTGAGAATGGCATGCTTGAAATTATATTGTAAATGAAAGAAAAAATTTTAAAAAATTGTAGGATTATAGATCCGTCACAAAATATAGATGAAATTGGTAATATTATTATTGATTCAAATGGTAAAATAAAGGAAATTGGGAATAAAGTTAAAATTCCCAAAAAATCCTCTGATATCGAAGAATTTGATTGTGAGAAACGGATTGCTATACCGGGTATAGTAGATATGAACGTTTTTGTTGGTGAACCTGGTTTTGAATACAAAGAAAATTTTAGAACACTAACTCAAGCTGCATTCGCAGGAGGCGTTACTTCAGTCGTCACAATGCCTAATACAAAACCATTAATTGACAATGTGTCGATGGTAGATTTTATTATAAGAAGAGGAAGAGATAAATCGAATTTAAATATTTTTCCTGCTGCGTGTTTAACACGTGAGATGAAGGGTAAAGAGATGGTAGAGTTCGGCTTGCTCACTGCTAAAGGCATAATTGGCTTCACTGACCCTTATCAAGTAGTTCAAAACACAGAGATAATGTCTAGAATAATGGACTATGCTTCAGACATGGGTGCTTTAATTATGCAACATGTTGAGGATTACGAGCTTTCAAAAAACGGGTGTGTAAATGAAGGAGAAATTGCCACACGACTAGGCTTACAAAGCATTCCATCGATTGCTGAAAAAATTATCATTGAAAGAGATCTCTCTTTACTAGAAGAGTACCCATGTAGGTACCACATAAATCAAATTTCTTCACAAAAGTCAGTAGAAGTAATTAGGAAAAATAAAAAAAATAGTAAAAATTTTACGACTGGTGTATCAATTAATCATTTATGTTTAAACGATAACGATGTAGGAGATTTTAAAACCTTTTTAAAATTTTCTCCTCCTCTAAGATCTGAAAATGATCGAAAATCATTAATTGATGCTATTAACACAGGGTTGATTGATGTTATTACCTCAGCACATAAACCTGAAGATGAGGAAAGCAAAAGGCTTCCTTTTGCTCAAGCAGCGACTGGATCAATTGGTGTAGAGACTCTGTTGCCTTTAGTGTTAGAGCTTTATCATAATAAATCTATTAAACTTCAAAAATTAATTGAGTTAATCACGGTAAATCCCGCAAAAATACTTAAAATCAATAAAGGGACTTTAAAAACAGGACGTGATGCTGATATTTGTTTATTCGATCTTGATGAACCTTGGAAAGTTGATGTAAATACTCTTAAATCTAAATCAAAAAATGCTGCAATTGAAAACAAAACTCTTCAAGGAAAAGTACAAATGACTTTTTTAAAAGGCGAACTCGTATTCGAGAATTGATGGAAACTTTCATTGTCATATCATATGCTTACTTGCTAGGTTCAATCCCTTTTGGATTTATTTTAACTAAAATATTTATTAAGAAAGATATAAGAAAATCGGGGTCTGGGAATATTGGTGCATCTAACGTTTTAAGATCAGGAGGGAAATTTTTGGGTCTGTTAACTTTACTGTTAGATGGTGCTAAAGGGTACTTTGCAATTTTAATTACCTTAAATAATTTTCAAGATTACCTTATTTTGTCAGCATCTTTAACTTTTATGGGACACTTATTTCCTATTTGGTTAAAATTCAAAGGAGGGAAAGGTGTTGCTACATATTTAGGTATATTATTTGCCATAAATTTTATACTAGCAATTGTATTTATTTTAACTTGGATAATTATTATTTTAATTTCAAAGTATCCTTCACTCGCATCCTTGGTGTCTACGTTTATAGTACTAATAGTAAACTTTATTTTTAATGGGATGTATCAATCATTCATCTTAATTTTATTTTTTCTTCTAATTTTGTATAGTCACAAAAGCAATATTCAGCGCTTGAAAGCCGGTACTGAAAATAAAATAAATCTTTAAATTCAACGATTTTAATACATTAAATTAAATATATTTGACAAAACTCAGTTAGTTCAAATAAAGATAGACATCATGAACCTCGTAGTAGTTGAAAGTCCGGCAAAAGCAAAAACTATCAATAAGTATTTAGGTAAAGATTATATAGTATTAGCAAGTTATGGCCACATAAGAGACCTGCCTTCAAAAAATGGGTCCGTTGATCCTGAAAAAAATTTTGAAATGCAATGGGAATTAGACGCTTTCTCAAAAAAATATTTGAAAGAAATTACTGATGCTGCGAAAGAGAGTAATAAAATTATTTTAGCAACTGATCCGGATCGAGAGGGCGAAGCAATTGCATGGCATGTTAAAAAAGTTCTGGAAGATAAAAAATTACTGAAGGGAAGAAAATTAGAAAGAGTGGTCTTTAATGAAATAACGAAAAATGCAGTTATAAATGGTATTAATAACCCAAGACAAATAGAAGACACATTAGTTAATGCTTATTTAGCAAGAAGAGCTTTGGACTACCTAGTTGGATTTAATATCTCACCTATTTTATGGACGAAGCTGCCTGGTTCAAAATCTGCTGGTCGAGTTCAATCAGTAGCTTTAAAATTAATAACTGAGCGAGAGCATGAAATTGAATCTTTCAAGCCAGAAGAATACTGGAGCCTTAATATAAATTTTAAAGATCCCAAATCCAGTTCGATTAACTCAAAAATAAATATTTACGAGGGGAACAAAGTTGAAAGATTCACTTTTAAAAATAAAGAGGCTATAAATAAAGCTTCAGAAATATTAAAAAGTAAAAAATATAAAATTAAAGATGTTACAAATAAAATCTTTAAAAGAAATCCTTTAGCTCCCTTTACTACTTCAACGTTACAACAGACTGCATCAGGAAGATATGGTTTTGGAGCTTCTAGGACAATGCAAATTGCTCAAAGACTTTATCAAGGAATAGATATCGAGGGAGAAACAGTTGGACTAATTACATACATGCGAACAGATGGAACTAATATTTCTAAAGAAGCTATTTTAGATTTTAGAAAATTTATAGAAAATGATTGTGGAAAAAAATATTTGCCTGATAACGCTAATACATACACTGGAAAAAAAGCTAAAAATGCTCAAGAGGCACATGAAGCAATACGTCCAACAGATATTCAAAAAAAACCAAATGATTTAAAAAAATATCTTAGTACAGATCAATTTAAATTATATGATTTAATTTGGTCTCGTGCGCTTTCTTCACAAATGAAACCAGCTGAATTTGATAGAAGTTCTATTGTTATTACATCGAATGATGAGACGATTGCTTTAAATGCAAACGGTTCGGTAATGAAATTTGATGGATTTCTCAAAATATACTCAGCTTCTGATGATGATGATACAAAAAATATTTTACCAGTAGTTAAAATTGGTGATGAAGTAAATATTGAAGAAATAATTGACGAACAACATTTTACTAATCCTCCGCCAAGATATTCGGAAGCAAGCTTGGTTAAAAAGCTTGAAGAACTAGGGATAGGAAGACCTTCTACTTATGCAAGCATAATATCAGTTTTGTCGACGAGAAACTACGTAGAGCTTTTGAACAAAAGGTTTTATCCTACTGATAGAGGGAAACTTTTATCAGCTTTTTTAGAAAAGCTTTTTGCAAAGTATGTGGACTATAACTTTACTGCCGACTTAGAAGATCAACTAGATGACATTACTAGTGGTAAAACTGACTATAAAAAAGTTTTAGAGAATTTTTGGAAAGATTTCTACTCTAATGTAGGTACTGTCAAAGAAATTAGAACTCGTGAAGTTCTTGATATGTTAAATGAAAGTCTTGGTGATCTTGTTTTTGATAAAGATAAAAATGATAATATTGATAGAGTATGTAAAGCCTGCAAAAATGGGACTTTAAGTTTAAAAAATAGTTTCAGAGGAGGAGCTTTTATTGGCTGTTCAAATTACCCTGACTGTAAATTTACCAGACCATTATCAAAAGCTAAAGCATCTCAGATGTTAAACTTGTCTGAACCAAAGTTAATAGGTCAAAATATAAATGGTAAAGATATCTTTTTAAAAAACGGGAGATTTGGTCCCTATTTACAATTTGAACAAGAACCTCAGGCACAAGAAGTAAAAACAAAAAGAAAGTCAAAAAAGAAAAAAGAAAACGAGAATTTTAAAAATGTCTCTATACCTAAAGGACTAAACATCGAAGATGTTGATATCGATAAAGCTAAATACTTATGCTCATTGCCTAAAATTTTGGGTAAACACCCTGACTTAAACGAGGATATAACTGTTAACATTGGAAGATTTGGTCCATATTTGAAGTGCTCAAACAAGTCTGCAAGATTAGAAAGCGTGGAAGATTTATTTACAATTGGATTAAATAGGGCAATAACTCTTATTACCGAAGCTAAACCTGGAAGAATTTCATCTTCCGAGATCAAAAATCTTGGTAATCATCCAGAGGATAAAAAACCAGTCAGAGTAATGAAGGGTCAATATGGACCCTACATAAAATATAAATCAGTAAATGCAACAATACCTGAAGATAAAGATCCAAATGAATTATCAATGGAGGAAGCTCTAATTTTAATAGAAAAAAGAAAAGAGTATGATAAAAATAAAAAAAAGAAAAAAAGATGAAGATTTTATTTTTAATAATTATATTTTTTAATTTAATTTTTCAGACTAGCGCAGTGGAGGACAATTGTAAGAGTCTTGAGAATAAAGCCGAAAAATTAAGCTGCCTTGCTAAATTAAAAGCTAAATCAATAGGACAAGGTGCAAAACAAAAAATTAGTCCAATTGATAAAAAATTTAAAGAGACTCATAAAAAAATAAGTAATAAAACTACCGAAACTGAAAAAAAGATTTTTAAGTCATTTAAAGATACAAAAAATAAAATTTCTGAAAATAAATATATTAAAAAGGCTCTAGAAAAAAACCGAGAAATTAATGAAAAAACCAAGTCAAAAAATTAGTGATTTGAAATTAAAAATACCAAACCCTCCTGATCCTGTAGGATCTTACTCCGCTTATATTTTTTCAAATAATCTTCTATTTATTTCTGGTCAATTATCCATTGATGCAGATGGAAAAATGACGACTGGTAAGATAGGAAAAGAACTCAATTTAGAGCAAGGTCAAGAAGCTGCATATCTTTGTGCATTAAACATAATCGCTCAAGTAAAAAAGGCATGCAAAGGTGATATTGATAAAGTTAATAAATGTATTAAACTAACAGGATATATCAATTCTTCGGATAATTTTACTGATCAGCCTAAAGTAATTAATAAAGCTTCAAAATTAATTTCTAATTTATTTGGCAAAAATGAGATGCACACTAGAGCAGCTATTAGTGCAAATTCTCTACCTTTGGGATCTGCAGTTGAAATTGATGCAATTTTTGAAATTAACTAGAAATGGTTAGGTCTGCCAACTGAAAAATAGCGAATATTTTTTCTTTTCATTTCTTCCAAATTATATAAATTTCTCAAATCATAAATTGAAAATTTCTTTTTTTTAATTATCTTTTTAAATTCAAGTGATTTGAACTCATCCCATTCTGTGTGTAAAATAACAAGATCAGCATTCATACAATTATCATTTATACTATCTACAAATTCACAGTTTTTGATTTTTGCAAAATTTTCTTTCGATCCGGTTGGATCATAGTAAGTAACTTTAGCACCCCTTCTGGCTAAATATGGTATCATATTTAAGCTAACTGAGTCCCTCATGTCATCTGTGTTGGGTTTAAACGTAACGCCTAAAAATGCTATTTTTTTGTTTTTGATCGTTCTTAAAATTTTTTTTATATTTTGAGTGTGGAGCATTTTTCTATCGTTATTTGATCTGATTACAGATTTGACTATAGAGAGATTTACTCCAAAATTTTTTCCTGTAAATGCAAGTCCTTTTGTATCTTTTGGAAAACACGAACCACCATAAGCAGGGCCGGCTCTCAAAAATCTACTACCTATTCTACTGTCGCTACCCATTCCCAAAGATATATCTTCAATATTGATGTTAGATTTTTCGCAAAGGTTAGCTAATTCATTTATAAATGTAATCTTTGTGGCTAGAAAAGCGTTAGAGGCATATTTAATAAGTTCAGCACTTCTTCGCGAGGTTGTGAAAAATTTAGCCCCTTTGTTTATTAGTGGTTGGTAAAGTTTTTTTAATACTTTGAAATATTTTGAATTATTTGATCCAACTACAATTCTATCAGGAAATCTAAAGTCTCTAATGGCCTCTCCCTCTCTTAGAAATTCCGGATTTGAAATAACTTCTATATTTTTTTTTCTAAATTTTTTTATGATTTTTTCAATTTTATCTCCTGTACCAACAGGAACAGTTGATTTTGTTATCAAGATTTTTTTTGATTTTGAAGCTTTAATAATTTCCTTAACAGCAGAGAAAACATATTTTAAATCAACCTGATCAGATTTTTTCTTATTTGGTGTTCCAACACAAATAAATATTATGTCAGATTTTTGAACGGCCTTTTTTAAGTTTGTTGTAAATAAAAGTCTTTTTGCTTTAAAATTTTTTTTTATTATTTCATCTAACCCAGGCTCAAATATTACCGACCCACCAGAATTAAGTTTTTTAATTTTATAAGTATCTCTATCAACGCAATAAACAGTATTTCCAAAATCAGCGAAACAAGTTCCGCTCACAAGACCGACATAACCAGTGCCTATCATGCAAAGCTTCATTTAATATATTTCCCTATTAGCCTACAAGACTCTGTATATCCTTTAAATGTACCACAATCTAAGTACATGCCTTTAAATATATTTCCATAAAATTTTTCACCACTATAGATCATACTTTTAATTGCGTCTGTTATGTGTATCTCACCACCTTGACCAGGTTTAATTTTTTTAATCTCTTTAAAAATTTTCTTTGATAAAATATATCTACCAATTATGGCAAAATTTGAAGGGCTATTTTTAATTTTTGGTTTTTCAATTACATCCTTAATTTGAAAGTGGTTTTTTTTCTTATTTTTTATTGATAGAATACCCCATCTTGAAACGGTGCTTCTAGGAACTCTCTTTGAAGCTATAATAGATGATTTTTTGAGTTTAAATAATTTAATCATTTCCTTAGAGCAATTTTCTTTTATTATTAAGTCATCCGGTAATAACATTAAAAAATATTTGTCTTTTATAAGTCTTTCACATTTTAAAACTGCATCTCCTGTGCCTTTTGGTTTATCTTGATATACAAATTTTATCATTTTTTTATATTTTTTAATTTTCTTAAATTCTGATAAAATTCTACTATCTTTCTTTTTTTTTAAATATTTTTTAAACAAATTATCATTTGTGAAATAATTCTTAATATTAATTTTTTTTTTTGAAATTATAAATATAAACTCTTTAATCCCTACAGAAATACATTCCTCGATAATATACTCGAGATTAGGTTTCCCATTTATTGGCATCAATTCCTTTGGTATCACATTGGTTAAAGGTAGTAATCTTGTGCCTAAACCAGCTAGTGGAATTATTGCCTGTTTTATCATATGATTCTTTTCATATAAATATCACACAATTAATTATAAATGAAAATATTTAAAAACAAAAAAACATTAATAAAAAAACTGAACGGGGATCAAAATTTATCCTTTATACCCACAATGGGCGCGCTTCACAAAGGCCATTTAAGTTTAATTAAAAAAGCGAAAAAAAAAAGGTTTAAAACGTTAGTAAGTGTTTTTATAAATCCAAAACAATTTGAGCGAAAACAAGATTTCAAAAGATACCCAAAAAATCTTAGAAAAGATATTCAAATATTAAAAAAAGAGAAAATTGATTATTTATTTATACCAAAATTCAAAGATATATTTTCATTCAAGTGTCAAAATAAAGTTTTTTTGAGTAATTTTAGTAATAAATTATGTGGTAAATTTAGAACTGGTCATTTTAAGGGAGTTTTGGAAGTAGTAAGTAGATTTTTAGAAATTATTAAACCTAAATATATTTATTTGGGTGTAAAAGATTTTCAACAACTTGTCTTAATTAGTGAGCATATTAAAAAAAGAAGATTAAAAACTAAGGTGATAAGTTGTAAAACAATAAGAGAAAAAAATGGTTTAGCAATCTCTTCTAGAAACAAACTATTAAAAACAAATGAAAAAAAAATTGCAATTAAAACTATTAATTTCTTAAAAAATAGAAAAAAAAAGATAGTCTTAAAAGATATAAATTCAATTACAAATAGATTATTAAATTTTGGTGTAACAAAAATTGACTATATCAAAATCATGGATATCAAAAAATTGAAATATGAAAATAAAGTAAAAAAAAACTGCAATATCTTTATTGCTTTTTCTGTTAATAAAATTAGATTAATTGATAATTTTTAGTTTAAAAAAAAATATGAACCTATTCCTAAAAAAGATAAAAACCCAATTACATCAGTTATAGTTGTAACAAAAACACTTGATGCAAGTGCTGGATCAATATTTAGTTTTTTTAAAGAAACTGGAACTAAGATACCAAAAAGACCTGCAACTATCATGTTTAGTATCATTGAAACGCCAATTAAAATTGATAAATAGAAATCTTTAAACCAAAACTGAACAATTATTGAGGTTATTATCGCAAAGATAATTCCATTAAGAATACCTATTAAAAATTCTTTACCGACAACTCTATTAAAATTTCCTGATGATAATTCTTTGGTTGCTATAGCTCTAATAGTAACTGCTAAAGTTTGCATGCCAGCATTACCACCCATAGAAGCTACGATAGGCATAAGAAATGCTAATGCTACCATTTGTTCAATAGAAGCACCGAATAAACTAATTACCCAAGTGGCTAATAATGCAGTGAATAAATTTAATAATAACCAATTAAATCTTCTTTTTGTTTTAACGATAACGCTGTCAGTGATTTCCTCATCGCCAACACCTGCTAATCTTAGAACATCTTCTTCTGCTTCTTCTTGAACTACTGTAACAACGTCATCGGCTGTAATCATTCCAACTAATTTGTTGTTTTTGTTAATTACGCCAGCAGAAACTAAATTATATGTTTCGAAAGTATGACCTACTTCTTCTTTATCCATATTAACAGAGATTAAAACTGGCATTTCTCTCATTATTGAATTCATTTTTTTTTCTCGAGGCGTCCTTAAAACTCTTGAAGATGGCACAGTTCCTACTGGTTTAAATTCATTATCTACTATAAAAATATCTAAAAATTCTTCAGGTAGTTCTTTGCTCTCTCTCAAATAATCTATAGTTTGACCTACTGACCAATCAACTGGAACAGCAGTAAATTCACGTTGCATGATTCTTGCAGCTGAGTCCTCTGGATAACTTAGACCCTCTTCTAATAAAAACCTATCTTTGGGCGGAAGTTTATTTAAAACTGACTCTTTTTTATTCGTTTCCAAATTCTCAAGTATTGAAATAGCGTTATCAGATTCTAGTCTTTTTATAATTTTTGATATCGAGTCTATTGATAGAAGTTGTAAAACTTCAGTTTGAATAGATTCATTTAATTCTACAAAAATATCAGGTTCGATATTAAACTCTTCAATTTCAATAAGCTTTGATCTTGTTTCAGCAGATAAATTTTCAATTAAATCAGCAACGTCGGATGGGTGTAAATCTTTTAAAGTTTGATTAACAAATTTAATATCTGATAACTTAATTTTTTCACTAAATATGTTAATAAACTCTTTATTGAAATCAAAGTTTACTTTTTTACTGCCTATAGATTTTACAAAAGTCATAAAAACCTCTATTTGTTTTGTGAGACTATTAATTGATAAAATGATAAAATTCAATTTAAATGAGCATAGAAATTAAGATAAGCAAACGGCTAATTCCTTACACTTTAGCTTCTAAATTTCTTCAAAAAAGAGTTGATTCTTTAAAGAAAGGAAAAGGAAGAAGCTTGATTTGGATTTTAGAGCACCCGATATCCTACACGTCAGGAGTAAGAGGTGAAAAGGAGGATATTTTAGATAAAAAAATAAAGATTATCAAAACTAATCGAGGAGGAAAAATAACGTTACATAGTCCTGGTCAAAAAATTGTTTATTTCGCTATAAATATTAGCAAAAAAAAGGATATCAGAAAATTCGTTAATAAGATTGAAAATTGTATAATCAAATTACTTAACAAATATAGAATTAAAGGAAATAATGATAAAGAAAATATTGGTGTTTGGGTAAAAGGAAAAAAAATTGCTGCTATTGGTATTAGAGTAAGCAGATGGATAGCTTTTCATGGGTGTTCTATAAACCTTAATAACAATTTAAAACTTTATGCTAAAATTAATCCTTGTGGTCTCGACAGTAAAAATATCACAACAGTAGAGAAAGAAATAGGATTTGTTCCTAAAAACTTTGAAAAAGAATTAATAAAGATTTTTAAAAAAGATTTTAGTTATTATTAAAAATTATTTCTTAAAAATTGTGAAAAGTTTTTACTATAATTTGCTTTAAAATTATATTTTATGTCATTTATCATAAATTTAATTTTATAAGCATGAAGTAAAAGGTTATTTTTTTCTTTTTTGTTCCTTTCTAAATAATATTTTTGATCAAATACTATTGGATGATTAATAGCATATAATTGTTTCCTTATTTGATGTTTTCTTCCTGTAATAGGATTTAATTCAAGAAATGAAAAATCAGTATTTTTTTTTATTATTTTAAGATTGGTAATCGCTTTTTGAATTATTTTTTTTTGGTTATCATAATAGACAAGATTATCTTCTAATTTTTTTATTTTACTATTTAAAGCACCATGTGCAACAGCATGGTAGGTTTTATGAATTTTTCTAATCCTAAATAATGTGGTGAAAAGTTGAGCATACTCCCTGTTTTTAGCAATAATAAAAACTCCAGAGGTTTCTTTATCAAGTCTATGCACAATGTATGGTTTTTTTCCTTCAAAATATTTGGACGTAGAAAGAATGTCGATTATATTTTTATGAGTTTTTGTACCTGACTGAACTGCTATACCACTTGGCTTATTAACAACCAAAAAATTCTCGTTGTTTTCTATCACAAAATCATCGTAAATTTTTCTCTCTTTTTTAGTAGATTTATATTTACTTGTTATTTTGATATTTTTTGGTTTTAAACCTTCTATATTAAATATATCAACAACATCACCCGTTTGCAGCCTATAAGAGGTTTTAACTTTTTTTTTATTAACTTTGATTTTTTTTTTTCTTAGAATTTTTTCTATTAAAGATTGAGGAATATTAAGAATTGTAGTTTTAAACCATTTATCGAAACGAGAGTTATTATAGTTTTTATCTATAATGTAACTTTCACGCATTTATTTTAATTAAGAATTATTTTTTCTTGCTTGTTGCGGGTTTTTCAGTTTTATTCTCTACTTCTTTATCTTTGTTTACCTCTGACTTCTTTTTTGGCTTATCAATCAATTTTGCCTCTTTGTTTCGATCGATCAATTCTATAACAGCCATTGGTGCATCGTCACCGGTTCTGAAACCTGCTTTAAGAACCCTTGAATAACCACCTTTACGATTTTCATATCTTTTTGAAAGAATATCAAAAACTTTAATAACTGAATTTTTATCTTGAAGTTTTGAAAATAATTTCTTTTTATTGCTTAGCTGTTTTTTTTTTCCTAAAGTTATAACTTTGTCAATTTGAGGCTTTAGTTCTTTTGCTTTTGGAAGTGTTGTAATTATCTGTTCATATTTAATTAATGAATTAAGCATATTTTTAAACAAAGCTTTTCTGTGTTCAGTGGTCTTGTTAAGTTTTCTATATCCAAGGTTATGTCTCATTTAGTAATTATTCTCCTCTAATTTTTTTGACATTTCAGCTATGTTGTCTGGAGGCCAGTTTGGTATTTCCATTCCCAAGTATAGAGACATTGTGCTCAGAACTTCTTTAATTTCATTTAATGATTTTCTTCCAAAATTCGGTGTCCTTAACATTTCTGGCTCAGTTTTTTGAACAAGATCTCCGATATAAATTATATTATCATTTTTAAGACAATTCATTGATCTCACTGAAAGCTCAAGCTCTTCTACTCTTTTCAATAAATTTTTATTAAATTCAGGTTCTGCTGATTTAACCTCTTTAACGACTTCTTTAGGATCCTCAAAATTCACAAACATGGATAATTGATCCTGGAAAATTCTAGCTGAGTAAGCAATGGCATCTTCTGCAGCTACAGTTCCATTTGTTTCAACGGTCATAACCAACTTATCGTAATCCAACGCACTTCCTGCTCTTGTATTTTCTATAGCAAAAGATACTTTTTTTACTGGACTAAAAAGTGAGTCAATTGATATTAAACCTAAAGGACTTTCCTCTGACCTATTTTTTGGAGCAGGCACGTAACCCTTTCCATTATTTACAATAAGTTCCATATGAAAATGTGTTTTTTCATCTAAATTACAAATAGTAAGTTCGGGATTTAAGATTTCTACCTCAGGAACAAGAGTAATATCTTTTGCTTTTACTTCTTTGGGACCTTTTATATCTAAAATAATTTTTTTTGATCCTGAAGCATTTGATTTAATCGCTAAATTTTTTACATTAAGAACTATATCGGTTACATCTTCTCTCACACCCTTTATTGAAGAAAATTCGTGTAATACTCCGTCTATTTGAATTGCAGTTACAGCTGCTCCTTGAATTGAAGAAAGCAATATTCTTCTTAGAGAATTTCCTATTGTTTGACCAAATCCTTTTTCTAAAGGTTCTGCAATTACTTTGGCCACAGACTTGTCTTCGTTACTTGTAATCTCTAATTTATTAGGTTTTATTAATGACTTCCAGTTTTTATCAATTATATTTGAGGTGTTTTCCATTATACTCTCCTTCTTTTAGGTGGCCTCGCTCCATTATGCGGCATTGGCGTTGTGTCTTTAATAGATAAAATTTTAAAACCTCTAGATTGCAATGATCTTAAAGCTGTTTCTCTTCCTGACCCTGGGCCTTTAACTTGCACTGTTAAAGTTCTTAATCCTTGCTCATAAGCTTTTGAACCAGCATCATCGGCCGCTACTTGAGCAGCGTACGGTGTGGATTTTCTTGAACCTTTAAAACCTTTAGCTCCAGCAGATGACCATGATATTACATTACCATTTTCGTCTGCTATCGAAACTATAGTATTGTTGAATGTTGAATAAACATAAGCAATACCACTAGAAATATTTTTTTTGATTTTCTTCTTCTTCTTTTTTAATTCCGGTGTCTTTTTACTAGCCTCTTGTTTTATTGAATTCTCATCTTTTGCTATTTTTGTTTTTTTATTCATTAAATATATCCCTATTTCTTCAATGGAGTAAGTTTTTTACCTGCGATCGCTATAGCTTTTCCTTTTCTTGTTCTTGCGTTACAATGAGTTCTTTGTCCTCTAACAGGTAATTTCTTCTTATGTCTACTACCTCTATAAGTTGCTAAATCAACCAATCTTTTAATATTGACAGATGTTTGTCTTCTCAAATCTCCTTCGACTTTATAATTCGCATCTATAAATTCTCTTATTTTTAAAACTTGATCCTCTGAAAGTTGATTTACTCTTGTGCTATTAGAAATATTAAGTTTTTTACAAATATTTTTTGATGTGTGAAGTCCGATACCATGAATGTAGGTAAGCGCAATACTAACTACTTTATTTTGTGGAATATTTATTCCTGCTATTCGAGCCATAATATACTGAGTTTTTTTAAGCGTATTTATATAGCGTTATTATTCAAAATCAACCCTCTATAAGTTCAATAATATCGCCTATTTCTTTATTTATTTGCTCTATTTTTTGCTCTCCATTTACCTCTTTAATAGGATTTTGTTTTTTATAATATTCAAGTATTGGTTTTGTAGATTTTTCATAAGTTTCGTATCTTTTTATAGCTATTTCTTCATTATCATCTGTTCTTTTTTCCTGCGTTTGTCTCTCTAATATTCTTTTTTTTATTGTTTTTAAGCTCACAGACAATTTTAAAACAATATCTATTTTTTGACTATATTTTTTTAATAATCCATCCAGGCTCTCCGCTTGTTTAAGATTTCTGGGGTAGCCGTCAAAGATAATCTTATTTTTATAATTTTCATTTGATACAAATTTTTCTATTAAATTTCCTACAATTTCATCTGAAACTAAACCACCTGAGTTTATGATAGACGATATTTTTAATCCTAATTCTGTGTTATTTTTAATTTCATTGCGTAAAAGATCACCAGTAGATAACTGATAAAGTTTAAATCTTTTTGATATATATTTCGATTGTGTCCCTTTTCCAGCTCCAGGAGGGCCAAAAATAATTAAATTCATTTAACTATCTACCAAACTTTGTTTTTTTTATTAATGACTCATATTGAGAGCTCATTAGTCTTGTTTGCACTTGTGTCACTGTATCCATTGCGACAACAACAACAATTAAAATTGAAGTACCACCCAAATAAAAAGGTATTGGATATTTTGCTATTAAAAATTCTGGCATCAAACAAACAATAGTTAGATATAAAGAACCTATCGTTGTAAGTCTTATCAAAATTGTTTCGATATATTCAGCTGATCTTTCACCTGGTCTTATACCGGGTATATATCCACCATACTTTCTCAAATTTTCTGCTGTTTCTTTAGGATTGAAAACTATTGAGGTGTAAAAAAAAGAAAAGAATATTATTCCAGACGCATATAAGATCATATACATGGGTTGTCCTTGGGTAAAAAGTGATGAAATGTTTAAAAAAGTTTTTGAATCTGAAAGACCAAAGTTTGAAAGAGTTATTGGCAATAAAAGTAAAGCGGATGCAAAAATTGCAGGTATTACTCCTGCTGTATTTATTTTAAGTGGCAAATGTGATGACTCACCCCCATAAATTTTGTTACCGACTTGTCTCTTTGGATAATTTATTAAAATTTTTCTCATTGCTCTCTCAAAATAAACAATAAATAATACAGTTAGTATTACTAAAATAAAAATACCAACTATCATTGTTGCTGATAAAGCTCCAGTTCTCCCTAGCTCAAAAGTAGATGCAAGCGCTCGCGGTATTTCAGCTACTATTCCTGAAAAAATTATTAAAGAAATACCATTTCCAACACCTCTTAAAGTTATTTGTTCTCCAAGCCACATCAAAAATGTTGTTCCAGCAACCAAGGAAACCATAGTTGTTATTCTAAAATTCATTCCAGGTTCTGTAACTATATCTCCTGCATTTTCTAAACCTACAGCTACTCCATAACCTTGTAAAATTGCAATCAATACAGTTCCATATCTTGTAAATTGAGTTATTTTTTTTCTTCCAAGCTCACCTTGTTCTTTCAAGCTCTTAAAATAGTCTGAAACACCAGTTAATAGTTGAACTATGATTGATGCTGATATGTAAGGCATGATACCAAGGGCAAATATAGCCATTCTGGTAACTGCTCCACCAGAAAACATATTAAACATACCAAGTAATCCCTGTTGGCTTGATGACATTATTTCTTTTAAGGCTGCAGGATCAACCCCGGCCAATGGTATATAAGTTCCTAATCTATAAATTATTAATATTAATATTGTAAAAAAAATTCTTTTTCTCAAATCATGCGCTTGACTAAATGCTCCTGGAGCTAAACTTTCACTAGACATAATTATTTTTTTAGAATGTTAATTTTACCGCCGATTTTTTCAATTTTTAATTTAGCTTGTTTTGATAAATAATTAGTTGATATATCAAATTTTGTTTTCAACTCGCCCCCACCTAAAACTTTAAGTTTCTTAAATTTTTTATTAATAATTTTTTTTTCCTGTAACTGTTTTAAATCTATTGGACCTTTTGTGAGTTTTTTTGAATTAATTAAATTTTCAATAGACGAAATGTTTATAATAGCAGTTACATTTTTTTTAAGTGAGTTAAAACCTCTTTTTGGTAGCCTTCTGTATAATGGCATTTGTCCGCCTTCAAAGCTTTTAATCGCAACTCCTCTTCTGGATTTTTGACCCTTATGCCCTCTTCCTGAGGTCTTTCCTTTTCCCGATCCAATTCCTCTACCTGGTCTAATTTTCTTACTGTTTGTTTTAATTAATTGATTTAAACTCATTATTCGCTCTCCCTTTTTAAAATTATTTCTGAAATTTTTTTCCCTCTTATTGCAGATAAGATCTTTGGAGAACTTTGAGACTTCAATCCTTTGACACAAGCTTTTAGAACATTGTACGGGTTTGAAGATCCCAAAGATTTAGCAACAACATCTTGTATGCCCAAAACCTCGCAGACAGATCGTATTGGACCACCAGCTATAATTCCTGTTCCAGAAGGAGCTGCTCTCATAAAAACTTTTCCTGAACCATTTTTTCCAGTAACATCATGATGAAGGGTTCTTCCATCTTTAAGTGGAATTTTTTGTTGATTTCTTTTTGCAACTTCGGTTGCTTTTTTAATAGCATCTGGCACTTGCTTAGATTTACCCTGACCTATTCCAATCGATCCTTTTTGGTTTCCAACAACGACTAATGCCGCAAAACCAAACCTTCTACCACCCTTAACAACTTTTGTGATACGATTTATAGCAACAAGTTTTTCTTTAAATTCAGTTTCATTCATATCAAAATTTTAATCCGTTCTTTCTTAATGAGTCAGCAAATACCTTTATTCTGCCGTGGTATTTATGTTCTCCTCTATCAAAGTAAATATTTTCAATTTTTTTTTCTTTTGCGCGTCTCGCTAATAATTCACCCAACAGATTAGATACTTCAATTTTTTTCGCTTTTTTGTTTTTAATTTCTTTTTCACCAGATGACGCTGACACCAAAGTTTTCATAACTTTATCATCTATTATTTGCGCAGAAATATTTTTTAGTGATTTAAATATACTTAATCGATACCTGTTCACACTTACTTTTTTAAGCTTTTTCCTATTACGCAATCTTCTTTTTATATCTTTACTTAACTTCTTCATTTACTTTTTCTTTCCTTCTTTTCTTAGTACAAATTGATTTTTCTCTTTAATACCTTTTGCTTTATAAGGTTCTACTGGTTTTAAAGATTTAATATCTGCTGCAGTTTTTGATACTAATTCCTTGTCTACGCCACTAATTTTAATCACCGTTTGTTTCTCAACTAGTATCTTGATCTCTTTTGGTATTTTAAAATTAACATCATGACTGAACCCAATTTGCAAATTAAGACTTTCACCTTTTAAACTTGCTCTGAAACCAACACCGTTAAGCTCAAGTATTTTTTCATGGCCTTTGGATACACCTTCGACAGCATTATTTACTAGACTTCTGTAAGTTCCCCAAAGAATAGATGTTTTTTTATCAACTTTTTTTGATAAAGGTTTTATTTCAAACTGATTATCTTTATTAATCGATGAAGAAAAAATTTTATCATTTATTGTTAACGTCTTAGAACCTTTGGGACCTTTTATAGTCAACTGTCCGGACGCAACAGATATTGATGAGTCTTTTGGTATAGTTATATTTTTTTTTCCAATTTTTGACATAATTAAAATACCCTACAAATTATTTCTCCACCTATATTTTTTTTTCTTGCTTCAGTATCAGACATAATCCCTTTTGATGTTGATAATATTGCTAAACCTAGACCGTTTTGAATTTTTGGTATACTAGAGGCTCTTGAATACACTCTTCTGCCTGGTTTTGAAACTCTTTTAATTTCTTTAATTACTGGGCTTCCCTCGAAATACTTTAGATTTACCTTTAAATCTTTTTTATTGTTTTTGCTATTTTCAATTAAAAAATTATTAATATAACCTTCTGACTTAAGCACTTCTAATATTTTAAGCCTAAATTTTGAAGCAGGCACTTTTATATTATTGAGCGAACGCATTTGTCCGTTTCTTATTCTTGTAAACATATCTCCTATCGGATCCATCAAACTCATTTTTCCTCCTACCAACTAGATTTTATTACACCAGGTATTTTTCCATCCGAAGCCATATCTCTTAGAGCTATCCGTGAAATTTTTAGTTTTCTGTATACACCGTGAGGTCTACCTGTGATCTCACAACGATTTCTTATTCTTATTTTTGAAGAATTTTTCGGCAATTTATTTAATTTTAACTGAGCAGCGAATCTCTCCGACAACTCGAGTTTTTTATTATTAATAATTTTTTTTAATTGAGCCCTTTTCTTCTCAAATTTTTTAGCTAATTTTATTCTTTTTAAATTTTTTTGTATTGCGCTTTTTTTAGCCATCTTAACCTTTCTATTTTTTTATTTGTGTTATTGGAAAATTAAACTCCTTTAATAATTCAAAAGTATCTTCCCTTTTTTTACCAGTTGTTACTATTGTGATATCTAAACCACGTATCTTATCGACTTTATCAAAATTCACTTCTGGGAAAATGATATGTTCTTTTATACCAAAGCTAAAATTTCCTGAACGATCTATACCTTTTGGACTCAATCCTCTAAAGTCTTTAATTCTAGGTAGTGCTATATTTACAAGTCTATCTAAAAATTCATACATTTTTTTTGATCTTAACGTAACTTTAACACCGGCGTTTGCGCCTTTTCGTGTTTTAAAGTTTGAGATTGATTTTTTAAACTTTGTTACAACAGCTCTTTGACCAGTAATTAGACTCATATCATCAACACATGTTTTTAATTTCTTACTATCTGAAGCGTCTTCTCCGAGACCCATATTTAAAACTACTTTTAACATTTTTGGTATCTCATGTTTATTTTTATAGCTTAATTTTGTCATTAGCTTCTTGCTAATTTCATTTTCATAATAAGTTTTTAATCTAGGTATCATTTCTTAGCCTCTTTTTTCTTACTTTTATTATCAATATTTTTTACGTTCGATAAATGAATGAAATTTTCTTTTTGAATAATGCCACCTTTGTTTTCCTTTGTGGGTTTAGTGTGTCTTTTAATCATATTAATTGATTTTACCTTAACCAAGTTTTCTTTTCTTATAATTTCTAAAACTTCTCCAGTTTTGCCTTTGTCTTTACCAACTAAAATTTTAACTTGAATGCCTTTTTTAATCTTCATTAGATAACCTCCGGTGCAAGTGAAATAATTTTAGTATGCCCCTTTACTCTAAGCTCTCTTGTAACTGGTCCAAATATTCTCGTTCCAATTGGCTCACCTTTCTCATCTGTCAATACAACAGCGTTTGTATCGAATTGTATTTTTGAACCATCGTCTCTAAAAATTTCTTTTTTTGTTCTAACTACAACGGCTTTATGAACAGATCCTTTTTTTACTTTGCCTTTGGGTATAGCGTCTTTAACACTTATTACAATAATATCTCCGACCCCAGCGTATCTTCTTTTAGAGCCCCCTAAAACCTTAATACACTCTACTCTTCTAGCGCCAGTATTATCTGCTACCATCAATTCTGTCTGAATTTGTATCATTTATCAATTACCTGCCATGTTTTTTTCTTAGAGAAAGGTTTGGTTTCAACGATGGAAACTTCTTGGCCTTCTTTAAATTTATTTTTTTCATCGTGTGCGTGGTATTTTTTTGATCTTGTAATTACTTTACCATAAAAAGGATGTCTAAATTTTCTAATGACCTTCACAACAATTGTTTTATCATTTTTTGAATTAATAATTTTTCCTTTAAGAACTTTTCTAGTCATTTTTATTCCTTATAATTGTATATAATCTTGCTATATCTCTTTTTATCGAACTAAACTGTGCTGGATTATCAATCTGATTATTTATTTTTTTAAATCTCAGATTAAATAAATCTTTTTTAAGTAAGCCAATTTTTTTTTCAGCTTGGTCTTTTGTTAATTTTTTATTTTCAGTTTTTTTTGCCATTATCTTTTTATAAATTTAGTTTTAATTGGTAATTTTGCACCAGCTTTATATAAAGCTTCTCGAGCAACTTCTTCTGTAACTCCGTCTACTTCAAATATGATCCTTCCAGGTTTAACTCTACAAGCATAATATTCAGGTGAGCCTTTACCTTTTCCCATTCTCACTTCTGTTGGTTTTTTTGATACAGGAATGTTAGGAAAAATTCTTGTCCATACTTTACCTGAACGTTTCATATACCTAGTTAAAGCAACTCTTGCAGCTTCAATTTGTTTTCCGATGACTCTATCTGGCTGTAAAGCTTTCAAGCCATATTGACCGTAATTTAATTTTACAGCTCTAGAGGCATTGCCATGTATCCTGCCTTTAAAAGCTTTTCTAAATTTAGTTCTTACCGGTTGTAGCATTTTTTACCTTTTCAATTTTTTGTTTTTCGACGTCTTTATCAAAGACCTCTCCTTTGTAAATCCAAACTTTTATACCAATAATTCCATATGTAGTAAGAGCTTCTGAAAACCCATAATCAATATTTGCTCTTAATGTGTGAGAGGGTATACTTCCTTCTCTTAACCACTCTGTTCTTGCAATCTCATTTCCAGCTAATCTTCCGCTCACCATTACTTTAATGCCTTTGGCATTTAATCTCATTGCTGATTGCATGGCTCTTTTCATTGCCCTCCTGTATGCAATCCTTTTTACTAGTTGTTGTGAAATATTCTCAGCAACCAAATTTGCATTTAACTCTGGTTTTTTTACCTCTTTAATGTTTACTGTTACCTCGTTGTCAGTAATTTTCATTATATTTTTTTTAATTTTTTCGATATCTGCCCCCTTTTTTCCTATTACAAAACCAGGTCTTGAGGTGTGAATTGAAACTGTACATTTTTTTGACGATCGCTCAATAACAACTTCTGAAACACCAGAATTTACAATATTTTTTTTAATATATTTTCTAATTTTAAAATCCTCTATTAAATATTTACCAAAATCTTTTTTCTTAGCAAACCAAGTTGAATCCCAACCTCTATTAATTCCTAATCTTAAACCTATTGGATTAATTTTTTGGCCCATCTTTTTTCTCCTTTCTTTCCTCTAATACTATTGTTATTCGGCTAAAAGGTTTTTTTATTGGACTTGCTCTACCTTTAGCTCTAGGTCTAAATCTTTTCATGACCAGCGACTTTCCAACATACGCCTCTTTAATAAATAGTTGATCAATATCAAATTGATAATTATTTTCCGCATTTGCCACAGCGGATTTAACAGTTTTACTCACATCTTTTGCAATTCTTTTTCTGGTAAATTCAAGATCTCTTATAGCGATATCCGCTTTTTTACCTCTTATATAGTCAAGCACTAGAGAAACCTTTCTTGGGCTTGATCTAACGTTTTTATTTATTGCTTTAATTATATTTTCACTTTTTTGCATCTGATTTAGTTTCCGTTGTTTTTGGTTTAGCTGTATCTGTAGCTGCAGCTTTTTCTGCAGCAGCTTTTTTATCAGCCGGTGTGTGACCTTTAAATGTTCTTGTAGGTGCAAATTCACCAAGTTTGTGACCAACCATTTCTTCAGAAATAGTTATTGGTATAAATGTTTTTCCATTATGAATCATAAAACTGTGACCGACAAAATCTGGTATAATGGTCGAGTTCCTTGACCATGTTTTAATTGGCTTTTTATTTGATCCATCTTTTAACTTATCTATTTTTTTTAATAAGCTAGGATGAACAAATGGTCCTTTCCAAATTGATCTTGTCATTTTCTTTTTTTCCTTCTTGTTATAATGAATTTATCACTTCTTTTAGGTTTTCTTGTTTTAAGTCCTTTGGCTGATTGCCCCCAAGGCGACACTGGGCTTCTCCCGCCTGAAGTTTTACCTTCACCACCACCGTGAGGATGATCTACAGGGTTCATTGCAACACCTCTTGACTGAGGTCTTTTCCCTCTCCATCTGTTTCGACCAGCTTTACCAATTTTAATATTTTTTTGATCTGGATTAGAGACGACACCAATCGTCGCTAAACACTCACTTCTAACTTTACGTGTTTCGCCTGACGCAAGTTTAATTATAGCATAATCACCATCGTAGCCTGAGAGAGTAACTGATGAACCAGCTGATCTTGCAAGTTTACCACCATTTCCGGGTACTAATTCTACGTTATGAATTGAAGTTCCAGGAGGTATGTCTCTTAACTCCATACAATTACCAATTTTAATTTCTACATTTTTTCCTGACTCAATTTTATCTCCTATTTTCAATCCTTGTGGACATATGATGTAATTTCTTTCTTTATCTTCGTATTTGATTAAAGCAATATAACCTGTTCTATTAGGATCGTATTCAATTCTCTCTATTTCTGCTTTCATATTTTTCTTTTTTCTGAAGAAGTCAATAATTCTGAATTTATGTTTAGCTCCACCACCCTTATGTCTAGATGTGATTCTGCCATAGTTATTTCTTCCGCCTGTTGAATTTTGTCCTTTAGTCAAAGGTTTATAAGGTGAACCTTTCCACAAAAGACTTTTGTCTACAATTACAGTACCTCTTGTTGACTTCGTGTACGGTTTAAAAGTTTTAAGTGCCATGTTAAATTCCTGTAGTTAGATCAATGCTTTGACCTTTTTTTAGAGTTATTATTGCTTTTTTGTATCCACTTTTAGTAGATATGCGCCCCTGTCTCAATTTTTTTTTTGTTTTTGTATTAATAATATTCACCTTAATAACTTTTACTTTAAATAATTTTTCTATATTCTTTTTAATATTTTTTTTCGTAGCACTACTATGAACTTTAAAAACGGTCTTATTTTGTTCAGATAAAATTGTTGCTTTTTCTGTGATAATTGGTTGCCTGATAGAGTCTACTGTTTCAATTTTTTTCATTTAAAATCCTATTTTGAATATTTTTTATTGAGCTAAGAGTAAAAATTACATTTCTGTACTTAAATAAATCATAAACATTTGTTCCTAATTCATTTATTAACTTTAGATTTTTAATATTTCTCGCAGATTGATTAATATTTTTAAAAGTATTACTGTCAGAAATTATTATCACATTTGAAAGTTTATTTGTAATTAGAAATTTATTAAAAACTTTGGTTTTTGTTATCTTCTCTTTAACGTCAGCTAGAATATGCAAATTCTTATCTTCATTTTTTTTTGACAGAGTTTGTGCTAAAGCTAATTTTCTCATTTTTTTATTAATTTTTTTAATTTTGTATACTGCACCTTTAGGTCCATGAGCTACACCACCACCAACAAAGATTGGTGCTTTTCTGCTCGAGTGTCTAGCTCCACCACTACCCTTTTGTGGCACAATTTTTTTGGTTGAACCTTTAATCTCATTTCTTTGTTTAGTTTTAGCACTTCTTGGTTTTAAATGATTGAGCTGCCAATCAATAACGTATTTTATTAACTTATGATTGACTTTTAATTTAATAAGTTTGTCTGATATCTCAACAGATTCAGATTTTGAGTTATTTATGTTTATTACCTTTAGTTTCATTTTTTCTTTTTACCTTTTTCAGACTCACTTTTTTTTAGCTTAGCTTGATATTTTTCTTCAATTGTTTTCCTTGTAACATTTTTAATTGAACTTCTTAAAAATACTGTACAATTTTTTGACCCCGGTATTGAACCTTTTATATAAAGTAAGCTATTTTCTGGATCTGATTTTATAATTTCAAGATTCAACATTGTTCTGAACTTATCACCCATGTGGCCAGCCATTTTTTTGCCTTTAAAAACTTTACCCGGGTCTTGTCTTTGACCGGTTGATCCATGCGATCTATGAGAGACAGAAACACCATGAGAAGCTCTTAATCCACCAAAGTTCCACCTCTTCATTACACCTGCAAAACCTTTTCCTATTGTTTTAGATTTAACATCAACAAATTTTTTATCTTTCAAAAGCTCGATTCCCAATTCATTTCCCTCTTTGAAATCACTGGGTTTTTCTACTCTATACTCCTTAAGAATTTTTTTAGCCTCTGTATTCTTTTTGACAAAAAATCCTTTCATCTGTTTTGTTAATTTCGAGTTTTTTACCTTAAAATATCCAATTTTTACGGCATCATAACCACGTTTTTCTTTAGTGATAACGTCAATCACTCTGCCTTTTTCAATTTTTATTACTGTTACTGGTACTGACTGACCGCTCTTTAAGAACTCTCTTGTCATACCCATTTTTTTTCCTAGCAATCCAATGTTCATAATTTAAATTTTTATTTCTATATCTACCCCTGAAGCTAAGTCTAATTTCATTAACGCTTCTACTGTTTGTGGAGTTGGTTCAATAATATCAATTAATCTTTTGTGGGTTCTTTGCTCAAATTGTTCCCTGCTTTTTTTGTCTATGTGAGGAGATCTTAGAACTGTAAACCTTTCTATTCTTGTTGGCAAAGGGATAGGACCTTTCACCTGGGCACCAGTCCTTTTAGCTGTATTAACGATTTCTTCAGTAGATAAATCAAGTATCTTATTATCGTATGCTCTTAGATGTATTCTTATATTTTGATTTTCCATAACTATGCTAATTTTTTTGTTACCTCGTCTTGAACATTTTGTGGAACTTTATCATAATGACTAAATTGCATTGTGTATTGAGCTCTACCTTGTGTTGAGGATCTTAAATTATTTATATACCCGAACATGTTCGCTAATGGTACTTTAGCTGAAATAACTGTTGCATTTCCTCTTGCCTCAGTTGACTCAACTTGGCCTCTTCTGCTGTTAAGATCGCCTATCACATCACCCATAAAATCTTCTGGAGTGACTACTTCAACTTTCATAATTGGTTCCAAAAGTTTTAATTGGGCTTTTTGACATGCCTCTTTAAAGCATGTCCTGCTAGCAATCTCGAAAGCTAAAACACTCGAGTCAACATCATGGTGCAAACCGTCTAAAATAGTTACCTTGTAATCAATTAAAGGAAAACCAGCTAAAATTCCGTTATCTGCAACACTTTCAACTCCTTTTTCTACTCCTGGAATAAACTCTTTAGGTATTGCCCCTCCTTTGATTTTATTTTCAATTTCTCTTCCTTTTCCAGGATCTAATGGTTCAACTGTTAATTTTACTCTGGCGAATTGACCGGCTCCACCGCTTTGTTTTTTATGTGTGTAATCCATCTCAGCATTTGAAAGTATCGTTTCTCTATATGCCACTTGGGGCGCCCCAATGTTTGCTTCTACTTTAAATTCTCTTTTCATTCTGTCTACAATAATGTCCAAATGCAATTCTCCCATTCCTTTAATTATTGTTTGACCGGACTCCTCGTCAGACGTAACTCGAAATGATGGATCCTCTTTAGCCAACCTACCTAAAGCTTCACCCATTTTTTCTTGATCGGCTTTTGTTTTCGGCTCTACGGCTATTTCAATAACTGGGTCAGGAAATTCCATCGGTTCTAATAAAATAGGTTTATCTTCATCACATAAAGTATGTCCCGTTATAGTGTATTTTAATCCTGCTAACGCAACAATATCACCAGCATTTGCCTCTTTAATATCCTCTCTACTGTTAGCATGCATTAATAGCATTCTTCCTACTCTTTCAGTTTTCTCTCTTGAAGAGTTATAGACTGCGGTTCCTGACTTAAGAGTTCCCGAATATATTCTTATAAATGTTAATGTTCCAACAAATGGATCGTTTGCTACTTTAAAAGCTAAAGCTGAAAAAGGCTCATTGTCATTAAATTTCATTTGAACTTTTTCATCTGAATTTAATTTTGTTCCATCAATAGAACCAAGATCACTCGGGCTAGGTAAGTAATTTACCACTGCGTCAAGAAGTAATTGAACCCCTTTATTTTTAAAAGCGGAGCCCGTTAGTACTGGTACAAAGTTAAAATTCAAACAGCCTTTTCTTATGCAGCTAATTAGCTGTTTTTCATCTATTTCTTTACCGTTTAAATATTCTTCCATAAGTTTTTCATCTTGTTCAACGGCTGTTTCTACTAATTCTTGTCTATATTTTTTTGCAGACTCTTTTAAATCCTCTGGAATTTCAATTTCTTCAAATTCAGCTCCTAGCTTTTCATCTTTCCATACAACAGCTTTCATTTTAATTAAATCTACTACCCCTTTTAAATTTGCCTCCACTCCAACCGGAATTTGGAGAACTAAAGGTTTTGAACCCAATCTCTCTTTTATCATTTCTACACATCTGAAAAAATCTGCTCCTGTTCTATCAAGTTTATTAACAAAACATATTCTTGGTACTTTATATTTATCAGCTTGACGCCAGACTGTTTCTGATTGAGGTTCGACACCTGCAACCCCATCAAATACAGCTACAGCTCCGTCCAAAACTTTTAATGAACGCTCAACTTCAATTGTAAAATCTACGTGTCCAGGTGTATCTATAATATTTATTCTATGATCTTTCCAAAAACATGTTGTTGCTGCTGATGTGATTGTAATTCCTCTTTCTTGCTCTTGTTCCATCCAATCCATTGTAGCTGCACCATCATGAACTTCTCCTATTTTGTGACTTTTGCCGGTATAGTATAAAATTCTCTCAGTTGTAGTCGTTTTTCCAGCATCTATATGGGCCATGATACCGATGTTTCTATATTTATCTAAAGAATATTTTTTTGACATGTTTTTACCATCTAAAATGAGCAAAGGCTTTATTTGACTCTGCCATTTTATGTGTATCCTCTCTTTTTTTAATTGCTGATCCTTTGTTTTGTGATGCATCCAGTATTTCAAAGTATAGCTTTTCTGACATTGATTTATTTTTTCTTTTTCTTGTTGCTTCTAAAATCCATCGTAAAGCTAGAGCTTGCCCCCTATTAGATTTGACTTCAACAGGAACTTGATATGTTGCTCCTCCAACTCTTCTGGATCGGACTTCAATATTTGGTTTTACGTTATTTATTGCATCATTAAAAACTTTTATAGGATCGTTCTTACCTTTTTGTTTAATTTTTTCTAACGCATCATAAAGAATTTTTTCGGCTGTTGATCTTTTACCATCATACATAATAGAATTTATAAACTTTGATATTACTGGTGAACCATACTTGGGATCAGCATAAATTTTTCTTAATGGAGATTTTCTTTTTCTAGACATTTTATTTAGGTTTTTTTGTTCCGTATAATGATCTACGTTTTTTTCTATTAGCAACTCCTTGGGTATCTAGATTTCCTCTTAAGATGTGATATCGGACCCCTGGAAGATCTTTTACTCTTCCTCCCCTTATCATGACAACAGAGTGTTCTTGTAAATTGTGACCTTCACCTGGAATATAAGCCGTTACTTCAAATCCATTTGATAAACGAACTCTTGCAACTTTTCTCAAAGCTGAATTAGGTTTCTTTGGTGTGGTTGTGTAAACTTTAACACATACACCTCTTTTCAAAGGTTGTCTTTGTAAAGCTGGGACTTTATTCCTCACTAAGGGTTTAACCCTTGATTTTTTTATTAACTGATTAATAGTCGGCATAAAATTTCTTTATGAATTAAGAAGCGAGACAGGACTTATAGATTCTATAAGTTCGATAGTTAGTGTTTAAGGTTAAGTGCCACCTTACTTCTAACATTCAAAAAGTGCGCTAAACTAACATTGAAGCACTAAAAGTCAATGATTAATGATGGTATTTTATGATCTATTCGGCTGGATTTGCCGCACTTTCGAGCTCTTGTTTTTTTAACTCTTGCAATCTTTGTTCATCTTGTAATTTTGCAGCTTTATCCCAGCCCATTTTAGTTAATCCAGTTCCAGCCGGTATCAATCTACCAACTATTACATTCTCTTTCAATCCGTCAAGGTTGTCTACTTTTCCTTTTATCGAGGCATCTGTTAAAACTCGAGTTGTTTCTTGGAAAGATGCAGCAGAGATAAATGAATTAGTCTGTAATGATGCTTTTGTAATACCTAATAGAACTCTTTCAAATTGTGCAGGCTTTTTCGACGCTTTTCTTAATTCTTCATTAATTTTATTAATCTGTATTAAATCAATTACCTCACCAAATAAAAACTCTGAGTCACCTGGATCTTTTATTTCAACTTTTTTTAACATTTGTCTAACAATTGTTTCGATATGTTTGTCGTTGATCACGACACCCTGTAATCTATAAACTTCTTGTACTTCACTGACAAAGTATTCTGTGAGCTTTTCAACTCCTAATATCCTTAAAATATCGTGTGGAGCCGGACTTCCGTCCAATAAATATTCACCTTTTTTAATTTTTTCTCCTTGATTAAAATTTACATGCTTGCCTTTTGGAATAAGATAGTTGGAAGTTTCTCCATTGGTCGAAACTATTGAAATTTTTTGTTTTCCTCTAACTTCTTTACCAAATTGAATAATTCCGTCATTCTCAGCTATTATCGCACTATCTTTTGGTCTCCTTGCTTCAAAAAGCTCAGCAACTCTAGGTAATCCACCTGTGATGTCTTTGGTTTTAGATGTCTCTTTAGGAAGTCTTGCCAGAACATCACCAGCAGAAACTTTTTGGCCATCCTTAACTGATAAAATTGTATCCGGAACCAAATAGTATCTTGCTTCGTTTCCATCGGCTTTTTTTATTATTTCGCCTTTATCATTTCTCAAAGTTAATCTTGGTTTTAATTCTGAATTTTTTGAGAGGGATTTCCAATCAGTAACAGATTTTGATGATATTCCAGTTGCATCGTCTAGCGTCTCTGTTAAAGATGTTCCTTCAACAAGATCCATATAATTTACAATACCACTAGTCTCGGCGATTACTGGTAATGTATAAGGATCCCACTCAGCTATTTTTTTACCTTTATCGATTTTATCGCCGTCTTTGAAAAATAATTTTGAACCATAATTAACTTTATAAATTGCTAACTGCCTTTTATTTTCATCTTCAATACTTAATTGAGTGTTTCTTCCCATTACAATTATATTTTTCTTGGAGTCTTCAATTAAGTTTTTATTAATTATATTCAATCTACCTTTTGTTTGAGATGTTATTTGAGACTCTTCTTTGATTTGAGCGGTTCCTCCAACGTGAAAAGTTCTCATGGTTAATTGTGTTCCAGGTTCACCAATTGACTGAGCAGCTATCATTCCTATTGCCTCACCAACTGTTACAAGTTTACCTCTAGCTAAATCTCTTCCATAACTCATTGCACAAACTCCCTTTTTAGAACCACAGGTTATAACAGAATATACTTGCACTGATTTTACACCAGCGGCATCGATTTTTTCACAATCAGCCTCATCGATTAATTTTTCTTTTTTAATCAAAATTTCTCCTGTAATTGGATGTTTAATATCTTCACCTATTACCCTGCCTAAAACTCTTTCTGACAAGCTTACTAATATATTACCGCCTTCTATAATTTCTGATAAAGTTATTGTAGACTTTGACTTACAATCACAATCTTTTTTTGTAATCTGAATGTCTTGTGCGACATCACATAATCTTCTTGTTAAATATCCTGAATTTGCAGTTTTAAGCGCAGTATCAGCCAGACCTTTTCTTGCACCGTGAGTTGAATTGAAATATTCTAATACTGACAAACCTTCTTTAAAGTTTGAAATGATTGGTGTTTCAATAATTTCACCTGAGGGTTTAGCTATTAAACCCCTCATACCAGCTAACTGTTTCATTTGTGCTTGGGAACCTCTTGCACCAGAGTCTGCCATCATATAAACCGAATTAGTTTCAATTCTATCGTTAGGATAAACTTTTTCAGCTGACGATATTTCTTTCATCATTTCATTAGCGACTGTATCCGTACATTTTGACCAGATATCTACTACTTTGTTATATTTTTCACCTCTGGTTATTAATCCATCAGAGTATTGTTTCTCATACTCTTCTATTCTTTTTTTAGTTTCATTTATTAAACTAACTTTTGTTTTAGGAATAATTAAATCATCTTTACCAAAAGATATTCCGGCTTTGAATGCATGTTTAAAGCCTAGTGTTTTTATTCTATCGCAAAAAATAACAGTTTCTTTTTGGCCACAATACCTAAATATTGTATCTATAACTTCTGAAACATTTTTTTTAGTCAAGAGCCTATCGACCAAAGTAAATTTAATATTTTTATTTTTTGGAAGTAAATTCGCTAATAAAAATCTACCGGCTGTACTTGTGTACTTAACAGAAGCTTTTTTACCATTTTCATCAATTGAGTCAAAAGTAGAAATAATTTTAGTATGTAAACTTATATCTTTATTTTCAAGAGCTTGTTCAATTTCATTTATATTAGAAAAAATACCCTTAGGTTTAGCATCTTTTTCTTTAGAAGACTGGGAAAGATAATAAATACCTAAAACAATATCTTGGCTAGGTACAATTATTGGTTTTCCATTCGATGGACTTAAAATATTATTTGTAGACATCATTAATACTCTAGACTCCAATTGTGCCTCTAAACTTAATGGAATATGAACAGCCATTTGATCACCATCAAAATCTGCATTAAAAGCTGCACAAACTAATGGGTGTAATTCAATTGCATTTCCTTCAATAAGTTTTGCTTCAAATGCTTGGACACCTAATCTATGTAATGTTGGAGCTCTATTTAATATTACAGGATGTTCTCTGATAATATGCTCTAAGGCATCCCAAACTTCACTTTTTTCTTTTTCGACTAATCTTTTTGCTTGTTTGATTGTTGTTGCTAATCCTAATTTATCCAATCTTGCATATAAAAATGGCTTAAACAATTCTAAAGCCATTTTTTTTGGCAGTCCACATTGATGAAGCTTGAGTTCTGGACCAACAACAATTACAGATCTTCCAGAATAATCAACTCTCTTCCCTAGAAGATTTTGTCTAAATCTACCTTGTTTTCCTTTAAGCATTTCAGCAAGAGATTTTAATGGTCTTTTACCCGTTCCAGTTATAACCCTACCTCTTCTCCCATTGTCAAAGAGTGCATCGACTGACTCTTGGAGCATCCGTTTCTCATTTCTAACTATAATGTCTGGAGCTTTTAAATCTAAAAGCCTTTTCAATCTATTATTTCTATTAATAACCCTTCTGTATAAATCATTTAAATCTGATGTAGCAAATCTGCCACCATCTAAAGGTACTAATGGTCTAAGTTCTGGTGGTATTACGGGAACAGTCGTTAATATCATCCACTCAGGTTTATTTCCCGAGGAAATAAAAGATTCAATTAGTTTTAATCTTTTTATTGTTCTTTCTTCAGTAACTTTAGATTTAATTTCCTTTAATGAGTCTCTTAATTTTTTTTGCTCTTTTAAAAGATCAAGATTTAAAAGAATTTCTCTAACTGCCTCAGCTCCGATTCCAGCTGAAAAGGCATCTTCCCCGAACTCGTCTTGGGCTTTTTGAAGAGCTTCCTCTGTTAGTAATTGTCCTTTTTGTAATGTAGTAAGTCCAGGCTCGATTACTATAAAGCTTTCAAAGTAGAGAACTTTTTCAACATCCTTTAACTTCATATCAATCGCCAGAGATATTCGACTAGGCAAAGATTTGAGAAACCAAATGTGAGCAACTGGACATGCAAGATCAATGTGACCCATTCTTTCCCTTCTCACATTGGATTTTGTAACCTCGACTCCACATTTTTCACATATAATTCCTCTAAACTTCATTCGCTTATATTTTCCACATAAACATTCGTAATCTTTGACTGGGCCAAAAATTCTTGAGCAAAAAAGGCCGTCTTTCTCAGGTCTAAAAGTTCTATAGTTAATGGTTTCAGGTTTTTTAATTTCCCCGAATGACCATGATTTTATTTTTTCAGGACTTGCGAGTGTAATTTTTATGTTATTAAAGTCATTCTCACTAACTAAATTTTGTTGCTGATTATTTTTGACTATATTTTTTTCCATTTTAATTTAATTCAATATTTAAACCCAAGGCTCTAATTTCTTTGACCAAAACATTAAAAGACTCTGGGACACCAGACTCAAAGTTATTATTACCTTTAACTATTGTTTCGTACACTTTTGTTCTTCCAGCAACATCATCAGATTTAACTGTAAGTATTTCCTGCAATGTGTAAGATGCACCATATGCTTCTAAAGCCCACACTTCCATTTCTCCAAATCTTTGTCCTCCTAATTGAGCTTTTCCACCAAGTGGTTGCTGAGTAACCAAACTATACGGGCCAGTGGATCTTGCGTGAATTTTATCCTCAACAAGATGGTTTAATTTTAACATATATATAGTTCCAACAGTTACAGGCCTATCAAATTTTTCTCCAGTTCTTCCGTCCCATAGGTTTGTTTGTCCACTATTAGGAAGTTTTGCTAAGTCAAGCATTTTAGTAATGTCATCTGTGGAAGCTCCATCGAACACTGGTGTTGCTATTGGTACACCATTTGAAATGTTTTCAATTAATTCAAAAACTTCTTTTTTAGACAATTTTGATATAACTTGCTCAAAATAGTCTTTTGTATAAATTTCTCTTAACTTGTTTTTTACTTCCTCAAAACTTTTTTCAAAATCTTTTAAATATTTTTTTATTTGTTCGCCTAATTCAGCACATGACCAACCTAGATGTGTTTCTAAAATTTGACCCACGTTCATCCTGCTTGGTACACCCAAAGGATTTAAAACAATATCTACAGGTTTTCCGTTACTCATGTAAGGCATATCTTCTGTAGAAACTATTTTACTCACAACTCCTTTATTACCATGACGACCGGCCATCTTATCTCCAGGCATAAGTCTTCTTTTTACAGCAACAAAAACTTTTACCACTTTCATAACTGTGGGTAATAAATCATCTCCTTGCTGAATCTTGATTACTTTATCATCAAATCTCGCTTTGATATCATCGTTAGCATTATCAAACTGTCTTTTTAATTTTTGGATGTTTTCATTAATTTTATTATCTATAAATGATATTTTCCAAATATCTTTTAAAAATAAAGAGTCTAAATCATTTACGTTTAATGTGGTTTCGGGTTTTAATTCTTTGTATTGTTTAGAAATTTTTTGGTTTTTGAGAAGATCAATAGCTCTTGATTTTATGTTTCGGTTTAAAATCTCTTCTTCAACTTTTCTATCTTCTTGGACAGACTCGATTTCAGACCTCTCTATAGCAATAGATCTCTCGTCTTTTTCAATACCATGCCTATTAAAAACTCTTACATCGATTACAACACCTGCGCTTCCTGACGGAAGTTTAAGTGAGGAGTCTCTTACATCTGTTGCTTTTTCACCAAAAATCGATCTTAGTAATTTTTCCTCTGGACTTGAAGAAGTTTCACTCTTTGGGGTAACTTTACCTACTAAAATATCACCTGGTTTAACTTCTGCTCCAACATAAACAATTCCTGACTCATCTAGATTTCTTAAACTTTCCTCACTTACATTTGGTATATCCCTTGTAATCTCTTCAGCTCCAAGTTTCGTATCTCTAGCCATTGACTCGTATTCCTCTATATGAATTGAGGTAAAAACATCATCTGTCACACATCTCTCAGATATAAGTATTGAGTCTTCAAAATTGTAACCCTGCCATGGCATAAAAGCGACTGTAACATTTTTTCCTAATGCTAACTCACCAAGTTTAGTTGCGGGTCCATCTGCAATTATATCTCCTTTTTTAATTTGGTCGCCTACCTTTACAAGAGGTCTTTGATTAATACATGTATTTTGGTTAGATCTTTTAAATTTTGATAAGTTATAAATATCTACTGCAGACTG
Organism: uncultured Pelagibacteraceae bacterium; assembly: GCA_902546795.1. Classification (GTDB taxonomy): domain Bacteria; phylum Pseudomonadota; class Alphaproteobacteria; order Pelagibacterales; family Pelagibacteraceae; genus Pelagilacustribacter. The sequence continues at coordinate 33,038 of CACCLK010000002.1, read as the reverse complement.
TGATAAGTCTTTTACGTCAGTAGCTTTTACAACAATTCTTTTTCCATCTATTTTATCAACTACGCCACTTCTTTTAGCAACGATTGTTACTCCAGAATCTAGTGCTACATCCGACTCTATTCCGGTTCCAACCAAAGGTGACTCTGGTTTAAGCAAAGGAACTGCTTGCCTCATCATGTTTGAACCCATTAACGCTCTGTTGGCATCATCATTTTCTAAGAACGGAATAAGAGCTGCAGCAACTGAGACTAACTGTTTTGGTGAGACGTCTATAAAATCAATACTTTCTCTTGTGGACAGTTGAAAATTTAGATTTTTTCTACAAGCAACTAATTCTTCAATAAAAGTTCCATCTTTTTTTAATGGAGAGTTTGCTTGAGCTATTGTGTATTTTTCTTCTTCTATAGCTGAAAGGTATTTTATTTCTTCACTGACTTTCCCATTTACAACCTTTTTATAGGGGCTTTCAATATAACCAAACTTATTTACTCTGCAGTAAGTAGCCAAACTATTTATTAAACCGATGTTTGGGCCTTCTGGTGTTTCTATGGGACAAATTCTTCCATAATGAGTAGGATGCACATCACGCACTTCGAATCCAGCTCTTTCTCTGGTTAATCCTCCAGGGCCTAATGCTGATACTCTTCTTTTATGAGTAATTTCAGATAGCGGATTAGTTTGATCCATAAATTGTGATAATTGTGAAGTAGCAAAAAAATCCTTTAACGATGTTGTTATAGGTTTTGCGTTTATTAAATCTTGAGGCATTGCGGACTCTATCTCTAAAAAAGTAGACATTTTTTCTTTTACTGTTCTTTCCATTCTTAATAAACCAATTCGAAATTGATTTTCTACAAGTTCGCCAACAGATCTGACTCTCCTATTTCCAAGATGATCGATATCATCTACTTCACCTTTGCCATCTCTTAAATCGAGCATAAATTTTATTATTTCAATAATGTCATTTGTGGTAAGTATTGTTGTTTTATCACTTACCTTAAGATCTAGTTTAGAATTTAGCTTTACTCTGCCAACTTCTGATAAATCATATCTCTCCTTATTAAAATAAAGGTTTTTAAATACTTCCTCAGCAATTTCAATTGTAGGTGCTTCACCAGGTCTTAGGATTTTATAAATATCATTCAAAGAATCGTTTTTATTTTTGTTTTTGTCAATTTTTAAAGTCTCAAGAAGATATGGACCTTTGTTTATTGGGTCAATGTTTACTATTCTTAGTGATTTTAAATCTAGTGAAATAATCTTTTCTAAAATTTCATCATTAATATCATTTCCGGACTCTAGAATTATTTTCCCCTCACTGTCTTTAATTTCATCTGCAACATACTTCCCTATCAACTCATTATTAGAAACAAGAATATTTTTTAAACCTTTTTCTGCAAGTTTTTTTGCAATAATGAAGTTTAATTTTTCACCTTTGCCAAGAACTTTTTTTTTATTTTTTGAATCAACTAAATCATATGATAATTTGATGGGTCTTTTATAATTATTTGGATCAAAATTTGTACTCCACATTTTATTTTGTGCATCAAAATCAAATTTATTTGTTGTAAAGAATGTTTCTATAATCTTTGTTCTTGTTAAACCGAGCGCATATAAAATTGTTGTTATTGGAAGTTTTTTCTTTCTATCTATTCTGAAATATAAGATATCTTTTGGGTCAAACTCAAAATCTAACCAAGAACCTCTGCCTGGTATAATTCTGCAATTAAATAAAAGTTTTCCGCTTGAATGTGTTTTACCTTTATCGTGATCAAAGAAAACGCCTGGGCTTCTGTGCATTTGGTTTACAACGACTCTTTCTACGCCATTAACTATAAAGGTTCCGCTCGGTGTCATTAGTGGTAGTTCTCCGATAAATACTTCCTGTTCTTTTGCCGATAAAATTTGTTTGGTGTTATCCTCTAGATTAATATCGTAAACAACTAACCTTAAGTTTGCTTTTAAAGAAGCGCAATACGTTAAGCTTCTCTGTTTGCACTCAATAACATCAAACTTAGGTCTTTCTAGTTTATATGAAATGTATTCTAAAGTTGATTTCTCTGTACCATCCTCGATAGGAAATATACTTGTAAAAACTTTTTCTATTCCCTTTTTAAATTCAGTGAGTTTTTCAGTTGATGATTTTGACGACAAAAACTCTTGGTAGGAATTTTTTTGTACTTCGATAAGGTTGGGTATCGAAAGTCCCTCAATTAGTTTTCCAAAGTTTCTTCTAATGCTTTTTTTTTGAGTAAAAGATAAATCCATTAACACTAATCTCTACCGTAACTAAACGGTGTAATCTAATTCTTAAAAACGTTTACTTTAATTCTACTTTTGCGCCTGCAGCTTCAAGTTTTTTCTTAAATTCTTCAGCGTCTTTTTTTGGTACGCCGTTTTTGATTTCTTTTGGCGCTCCCTCAACCAAGTCCTTTGCTTCTTTTAGACCTAAACCAGTTATAGCTCTCACTTCTTTAATAACATTTATTTTTTTATCGCCTGCTGCTGAAAGAAAAATTGAAAATTCTGATTTTTCTTCTCCTGCTGGAGCTGCTCCGCCAGGTGCTGCTGCTGCTACTGGTGCAGCTGCTGTAACGCCCCACTTTTCTTCAAGTTGTTTTGATAACTCAGCTGCTTCAACAACAGTTAATTTTGAAAGTTCGTCTATAATTTTATTTAGGTCGGCCATGTGTAAATCCTTTGAATTATTTTTTTAAACTCTTCGCGCGCGCTAAATTAGCAATTTTTGAGCCAGGTGCAAGTAAAATACTTAAAATTTTTTGGGCTGGAGAGGTCAAAATACCCACTATTTTTGCTCTTGCTTCGTCTAAAGTTGGTAATGTGGCGATTATAGCCACCTCATTTTTGTCTAAAACCTTACCATCCATAAAACCAGCGATGATTTTGAGCTTATTATGAGTCTTTGCAAATTTAGTTAATATCTTGGCTGTCATAATTGGATCGGAAGAAAGAGCTGCAGCTGTGGGGCCAGAAAAATATTTTTCAAGATCTTTAACAGGTGAGTCTTTGATAGCAATTTTAGTAATTCTATTTTTTGTAATTTTAAATAGAATACCCTGCTCTCTTAAACTTTTTCTTAGTTCATCAAGTTCATTTACGTTTAAACCTTGATATTGTGCTATCATTACAGAATTGTTTGATGAAAAATTTTTTTTCATCTCCTCAATGTAATTTTTTTTTGCTTGTTTATCCATATTATTTCAAATTATTAGTTTTTACAGAAACACCCATAGTTGATGATACAAATATGTTTTTCAAAAATTCACCTTTGATATTTTCTGGTTTTTCTTTTTTTAAAAAATCAATAAAAAAATTGTAATTCTCTAGTAATTTTTCAGACGAGAAACTTTTTCGACCAATTGTTGCAGCTACATTGCCATCTTTATCATTTTTTAACTCAACTAAACCTGTTTTAATGTCAGCAACTGCTTTTTTTAGATCCGAATTAACAGTTCCAAGCTTAGGATTTGGCATTAAACCTTTTGGCCCAAGTATTTTACCTAATTTTCCAAGTTTAGACATCATAGACGGTGAACATATTAATTTATTAAAATCAATTTTACCTGAGGAAATTTTTTCTATTAAGTCATCTGATCCAACGATGTCTGCTCCAAATTTTTTAACCTCAGAAATTTTATCTGAGTCACATAAGACAGCAACTTTAATTTTTTTTCCTGAACCGTTGGGAAGTAGAGCTACAGTTCTGAGACTAAAATCGCCACCTTTTGATTGCTTCAAATTTATCTTAAGAGAAACATCTACTGACTCGTCGAATTTAGTGTTTGAATTTTTTTTAATTATTTCAAATACTTCTTTTAAGGAATTAGCTTTTTTAGATTTCACATCCTTATGAATATTTTTATATCTTTTTGACCTTTTTTTCATTTTTTTATTCTTTAACCTCTATTCCCATTGATCTTGCTGAGCCGCATATAATTTTGGTTGCCTCCTTAAGATCAAAAGCATTTAAATCTTTCATTTTTTCTTTTGCTATTGCTTCTGCTTGTTTCATAGTTATAGAACCAGCGACTACTCTTCCAGGTTCTTTGGATCCACTTTTGAGTTTTGCTGCTTCTCTAATAAAATGTGATGCTGGAGGAGATTTTATTATAAAATCAAACTTTTTGTCTTTGTAAACAGTGATCACGACAGGTACTGGTTTCCCCATAAATGATTTTGTTTTCTCGTTAAAGGCTTTACAGAACTCCATAATATTTATTCCTCTTTGACCCAATGCTGGTCCTACAGGAGGCGCTGGGTTAGCTTGACCACCTTTAATTTGTAACTTAACAAAACCTGCTATTTCTTTTTTTGCCATATCAGTTTTTCTCCACCTGATTAAATTCTAAATCTACAGGAGTTGGTCTACCAAATATAGAAACAGATACTTTAAGTCTAGACTTTTCTTCATCAATTTCTTCAATTAAACCGCTAAAAGATGCGAACGGACCATCACAAACTTTTACTTTTTCACCAATTTCGAAACTTATACCACTTTTTTGACTTATAGCACTCTCTGAAACTTGGCCTAAAATTCTTTTAATCTCTGCGTCTGAAATAGGAGTTGGTTTATCTTTTGATCCTAGAAAACCACTTACTTTTTGTAAGCCTTTTATTAAATGATAAATTTGTTTTGTTAAATCGATTTTGATTAGCACATAACCAGGGAAATATTTCTTCTCTTTTTTTGTTCGTTTGCCTTTTTTGACTTCTGTAACTTGATGGGTGGGTAATAAAACCTGCTCTAAATGGCTCTCAAACTTATGTTTTTTAAGCTCCTCTTTAATTGACTCAACAACTTTTTTTTCGAATCCAGAATATGCTTGTACTATATACCAGTTCATAAATTAAAAATTTATAGTTAAAATGAAATTCAATAAAAAACGTAAAATTTGATCTAATAAAAGAAAAAAAATAGCAGCAATTGAAGCCAAAGCAAAAACCATTAGAGCTCCTTGCATAGTTTCTTTTTTTGTGGGCCAGGTCACTCTGAAAGCTTCCTGTTTTACTTCTTGAAAAAATCTTAAAGGGTTTTTCATAAATTTAAATTTTTGGCAGGAGCGGAGGGAATCGAACCCCCAACCTCCGGTTTTGGAGACCGGCGCTCTACCAATTGAGCTACACTCCTAGTAGCCTACTTAATAATTTTTGTAACAACGCCAGCTCCAACAGTCTTACCACCTTCTCTAATCGCAAAATTAAGTTTTTCACTCATTGCAATTGGAGTAATAAGTTTAACTGTGAACTTGCCATCATCACCTGGCATTACCATTTCAGTTCCAGAAGGAAGTGTTACTTCACCAGTCACATCTGTAGTTCTAAAATAAAATTGTGGTCTATATTTTGTAAAAAACGGAGTATGTCTTCCCCCTTCTTCCTTTTTTAAAATATAAGCCTGACATTCAAATTCGGTATGAGGAGTTACTGAACCTGGCTTAGATAAAACTTGACCTCTCTCTACATCCTCTCTTTCAACTCCTCTTAAAAGGGCGCCAATATTATCTCCCGCTTCGCCGGTATCCAAAAGTTTTCTAAACATCTCTACACCAGTACAAACCGATTTTTTTGTATCTCTAATACCTACTATTTCAATTTCCTCACCAACTTTAATAACACCTTGTTCAACTCTTCCAGTAACTACTGTTCCTCTTCCAGATATTGAAAAAACATCTTCGACTGGCATTAAGAAGGGTTTGTCTTTTGGTCTATTAGGTTGCGGGATCGTTTCATCGACGGCTTTCATTAATTCCATTATTGCATTTTTTCCAGTCGCTTCATCTTTTCCCTCAACTGCGTTTAAAGCTGAACCTTTAATTATAGGAATTTTGTCTCCAGGAAATTTGTAAGAAGTTAATAATTCCCTAATTTCCTCCTCAACTAAATCTACAAGCTCTTTATCTTTCACTTGGTCAATCTTGTTAAGAAAAACTACTATCGCTGGAACACCAACTTGTCTAGCTAAGAGAATGTGTTCTCTTGTTTGCGGCATGGGTCCATCAGCAGCGTTTACTACTAATATCGCTCCATCCATTTGCGCAGCTCCCGTTATCATATTTTTTACGTAGTCAGCATGGCCTGGGCAGTCGACGTGTGCATAGTGACGTTTCGCAGTTTCATACTCTACGTGTGCAGTGGAGATAGTAATACCTCTCTCTTTTTCTTCTGGAGCTTTATCAATTTGATCGTAGGCAACAAATTTTGCTCCACCTGCTTCAGCTAAAACTTTTGTTATAGCAGCTGTTAAAGTTGTTTTTCCGTGGTCTACGTGTCCAATTGTACCAATATTACAATGTGGTTTACTTCTATTAAATTTTTCTTTCGACATTTTTTTTAATCCTCACTTTTTTTAATTTTGGAGCGGGTAAAGGGAATCGAACCCTTACATCCAGCTTGGAAGGCTAGCGTTCTACCATTGAACTACACCCGCAAAATCCAAACTCATCTCGCTCGTTTATTAATCAATATGTTTAAGTTTGGTGGAGGGGGAAAGATTCGAACTTTCGAAGACCGAAGTCAACGGGTTTACAGCCCGCCCCATTTGACCGCTTTGGTACCCCTCCAAACTCTCTTTAGGGATACCTTTTAACTTAAAAATATCAAACAACAATGGGTTTTATAAGCATTTGTACAATAAATGCAATAAATCATTTTGCTTTAAAATATGCTAGTTATTCATAAATTTTGGGTATTTTTATGAAGAAAAGCACATTTTTTATCGTTGGTAAGCATGCAGTCACAGAGGCTCTCAAAAACCCAAATAGAAAATGTTTAAAAATATATTTAACAGAAGAGTCCAAAAAAAATCTCAATAGAGAGAATCAAGAGATCAATATCTTACGAAATATTCAAGTAATATTCAGATCTAAAAAAGAATTAAATAATTTATCCGGAAATAGCGAAACATCACATCAAGGATTGGTTTTAGAAATAGAGAAAAAAGAAGATATATCTGTAAAAGAATTTTTAAATAAAAATAATACACAGAACATTAATTTAATTGTTTTAGATGGTGTAACTGACCCAAGAAATATAGGTTCAATAATAAGAACGGCTTTGGCTTTTAATATAGACGGCCTTATTGTAAAAGAGAGATCATTTCCAGAAAAAAGTAAATTAATGTATAAAAGTGCAAGTGGTGGGGTTGAACATTTAAACATTTTTAAAGTTTCTAACATAAATTCAACATTAAAATATTTAAAAAGTAAAAACTTTTGGGTAAGTGCTTTTGATGTGAGAGGAAAAAAAGACTTTAAAGAAAATAATTGGGAAGGAAGAAATGTTTTGTTATTTGGGTCTGAAGGAGAGGGTCTAAGGCAAAAAACATTAGGTTATAGTGATCATAAATTTAAAATTTCAATCAATCCTAAAATTGAAAGTCTAAATATTTCTAATACAGTCTCAATAGTCTGTCATTTTATTCAAAGTCAATTGCACTCTAAAAATTGAAATTATTCAACGTAAAGACCACTTTCAATGTCTGAGTCCACGCCTTGTAAGTTAAAGATACCATTTTCAAAACAATTAGAATTTTCTTTTTTTCCAGTCCAAGTTGCTAATTTTAAAGATTTTGTTAACATGCTTGAGAAAATATTCTTAAATTCAATATTTTTACTCACTGCCCAAACGAAATCTATATTATTATCAATAGACCAAGATATTATTGATGCCAAAATTTCATTTTCGAAAGATTTGTCTGTGAAAAAATTATACATTATATTTAATCTTTTAATATTTTCTTTTTGATAAATGTGTACTATTGAGAAATTATTTTGATATTGGAAAAAATAAATATCATCTTTGTAGGGGCAATCTACAAATCTCCAGCTGAACCAATCAAGATCTCTATGTATATTTATAAAATTATTGTCAAAAGGTTCCTCTTGATTAGAAAAAGCATCTGTTAGAACACTTAAATTATCTTTAATTTTATAAATTTTGACACTCGACTTACTTTTTTTAAATCTTAAAAAAAATTTATAAATGTTATTTATGGTATTGTTATCGACTTTTTTTAAGTATGGTAAAAATTTTGTAAAGTTTAATGGTTTAACATATCTTTTGTTTTCATAATTATCATTCCAATTAAATTTTTTTAAAACTCTTAATGAAAAAGGACTACAGATTGCCATTTGATTGGGGCAAATTTTCATCCATTCTGCACAAAGCATTTTTCCATAACCTAACCCCTTATACTCTGGTAAGATTGCGTAATCTTGAAACCATATTGCTTTTATTATTTTGCCAAAAATATTAATTTTTATGGAAATGAAAGCTGCTTGACCTATTACTTTTTTTCTATCTAGTAAAATTATTGGTTCAATTTCTTTATTATCATTTTTGTACCACCAAGACCAGTTGTTAATTAAACTTTTATATCTTGTTGGAAATGTTGTTTTGTAAAAATTTCCAAGCTCATCTTTGTCTGTGTTTGAAATATTTGAGAGAATTATTTCTTTCTTATCTATTTTAGAACGCATCCATTCCTGTTTGGAGTTTACCTAATATAAGTGCGTGTGTATCCTCAGTTCCATCATAAGTATTCACGGTTTCTAAATTAACCAAATGTCTTATAATGTGATACTCATCAAGTATCCCGTTACCAGCTAAAATATCTCTTGCATCCCTCACAATGTTCAAAGCTTTTTTACAATTATTTCTCTTTAGTAAACTAATTGCTATTTTTAAATCTTTATTTTCATCCATAGATCTTCCTGCAATTATACATCCGCTGAAACCTAAAGATATCTCGGTCATCATGTCAGCAAGTTTTTTTTGTACTAATTGTTTCGAAGCTAAAGGTTTTTTATTTACAATTCTTTTTTCAGAATAATCTTTAGCAATAAGCCAACAAGTTTCAGCAGCTCCCATTGCTCCCCAGGCGATTCCATATCTCGCTTTGTTAATGCATGAGTAAATTGATTTCCAACCGCTAGTTTTTGGTAGTATGCTGTCTTTTGAAACTTTAACGTTTTTTAAAAAAATTTTTCCAGCTTGTGCAATTTTAATACTAGATTTTTCAATTTTTTCTGTCTTAAGGCCTTTTAAGTTTTTATCTACTACAAAACCGTGAACTTTTTTTTCCTTGCTGAATGCCCAAATTATAAAAACATCCGCAAATGGTGCATTGGTAATCCAGTTTTTTGATCCATTTAAAATATAACCATCTGAAACTTCTTCAAAAGTCGTTTCCATAGATGATGGGTCAGATCCTGAGATACTTTCTGTTAAACCAAAGCAGCCTACAAGATTTCCTTTTATTAATTCAGGAATATATTTTTTCTTTTGTTCCTCCGAACCAAATGTATATATAGGATAAATTACTAATGAAGACTGAACAGAAATTGCTGATCTATAACTACTATCAACGGACTCTAGTTCCTTCGCGACTAACCCATATGCCACACTTGATACATTAGCAGAACCGTAACCTTCAATAGTATTTCCTAGAAAACCGTTTGATCCTAAATCATTATAAATTTTTCTGTCAAAAAAACTTTTATTATTGTCCTCGATTACCGTGGGCATTAGTCGGTTGAGACAAAATTCTTTTGCTTTTTTTTGAATTTTTTTCTCTTTATCGGTAAGTAAGCCTTCTAAATAAAGCGGGTCTTTCCAATCGTTTATAGATTTTGGAGTAACTATATTTTTAACTAATTTAACACTCATATTGTTTTACTATACTATCATTTAATTAAACTGATTAGCTAATTTACGCAATACAAATTTCTTAGTTTTTCCAGTTGAAGTTTTAGTAATTTTACCGAAAATAAATTTTTTTGGGATTTTAAATTTAGCCATATATTTGCGACAAAACTCGACAATTTGGTGGTCATTTAACTTAGAGTTTTTTCTTATTGTGATGAAGGCACAAGGGACTTCTCCCCATTTTTTGTCATATTTTGAAACAACAGCTGCATCAACTATGTCTTTATGTTTGTTTAAAACATTTTCAATTTCTATTGAACTAATGTTTTCTCCCCCTGAGATAATTATATCTTTAGATCTATCTTTTATCTGAATATAACCATTTTTATCAACTACAGCTAAATCTCCAGTTCGAAACCACCCTTTTTTGAAAGTTTTTTTGGTAGAGGTTTCGTCTTTATAATAACCCATCATAACTGTATTGCCTTTCATACAAACCTCTCCTAATTCTTTTCCATTCTCTTTAACGTACTTATTATTTTTTAAACCTATTACTTTCAAATTAGACAAGCCAGGGTATTTAACACCCTGTTTGGATTTATTTCTAGCTATTAAATTAGGCTTTAATTTTTTCCAATCATTTTGAAATTCGCAAACTACGGCTGGGCCATAAACTTCTGTAAGTCCGTATGTGTGTGTAATTTCAAATCCTTGCTTCTCTATTTGAGCAAGAATAGATGGTGGTGGTGGCGCTGCTCCAGTCATAAAGGACACTTTTTTTTTGAGTTTTGTTTTTTGCTCTATTAGCATATTGATTATTACAGTAGTTCCACACAAATTTGAAACTTTATGTTTTTTTATCAATTTGAAAATTTCTTTAGGATTAATTTTTCTAATACAAATGTTTACTCCAGCTACTGCTGCAATAGTCCATGGAAAACACCACCCATTACAATGAAACATTGGAAGTGTCCACAAATACACTGGATTTTTTTTCATGTTCCAAACCATTTGATTAAATATTGAGTTAAGATAGGCCCCTCTATGATGTGTAACTACTCCTTTCGGTTTACCAGTTGTGCCCGAAGTATAGCATAAACTAATTGGGAACCACTCATCTTGAATTTTTATAAAATCTTTTTTATTTTTTGATTTCTTTAAGAGACTTTCATAATCTAAACCAAATTTTAAATTCTTTGAAAACCTTTTATCGTCATTAATTGTAATAATTTTTAATTTAATACCTCCGTATTTTAATGAGGATTTAAACAAAGGAAAAAATTCAGTATCTACTAGCACCAGTTTTGAATTTGAGTGTTTCAAAATATAATTAATTGTTCTTGGATCAAGTCTTATGTTTATTGTATTTAAAACTGCTCCAATCATTGGGACAGAGAAATGAGCTTCATACATTGCATAAGTATTTGGAGAAATGATTGAAATCGTGTCACCAGTTTTAATACCAATTTTTTTAAGTGAATTTGCGAAGGCCTTACATCTTTCAAAAGTTTGCCTCCAGGTAAATTTTTTTTTCTCACTAATAATTGAAGTATAGTTAGGAAAAATATTGGCTGTCCTTTCTAAGAAACTAACTGGACTTAATGGAGTGTAATTAACACTAGTTTTTTTTAATCCAGTTCTATAATTTTTTAAAGACATTTTTAATTACATATAAAAGAATTTTAGCTATAATACATTATGTTTTCTATTGTCAAAAATTATTTAAAAGAAAATACTGGTATTTTAATCCGTATTGATGATGTTTGTGAAAATATGGACTGGAATAAAATGAGACATTTGGAGAGTTTATTTGAGAAATATTCTATCAAACCAGTCATTGGTGTGATTCCGAACAACAAAGATGATTTTTTTTTTAACCATCCGAGAAATGAAAATTTTTGGGAGCAAATTAGAAAATGGGATAAAATGGGATGGGAGGTTGCAATGCACGGGTACACGCATATTTATGACAGACTTTGTAAAAAAAAAGCAGATTATTTTAATTACGGCGGTGGAAGTGAGTTTTTTAGTCATCCAATAAATGTTCAGATAGAAAAAATAAAAAAAGGATTAGAAAAATTTAAAAAAGAAAATATCAAAATAAGAACTTTTTTTGCTCCTAACCAAACTTATGATGAAAACACCTTCATTGCACTTAAAGAATGTGGCATCAACGAAGTTATTGATGGATATGGACTAATGCCTTACGAAGAAAACAATATAAGATTCATTCCTCAGTTATTTGAAAAGGTTTTGATATTACCTTTTGGAATTCAATCAACTAAACTACATTTACAAATGTGGAAAGAAAATGATTACGATAATTTTGAAAAATTTATTCATAAAAATCATAAAAATATTATTAATTATGATCAAGCCATAGCAAAAGTAAGCAATAGAAGCTTTTTTTATGTAATTAAATTTTTAATAAAATACGTTCTAAGACTCAAAAGACTTGGTTTAAAAAAGGACTCAGAGTTTAATATAAAAGAAAATTAAAGATAATTCTAAATTTAATACTCTTGAATTAATTTGTAATTTAATCTAGAAAACCCTTAAGCCCTCATAGCTCAATTGGTAGAGCAACTGATTTGTAATCAGTAGGTTCGCGGTTCGAGTCCGTGTGAGGGCACCACTAGTTTATCTCTTTTCTTAATTGCTCTAATTTAATTTTTTTATGAAGACTTTGATTTTTGTCATATAAAAGATTAAATTTTATATTTTTGTTTATTTTAACTTCAATTTTAATGGCATTTCTTATTTCACTGTTATCAGCCACTGCGCTTATTGGTCTTTTTTGCGGATTGAGATTTTTAATAATTATTTTTGTTTTATCGTTTAAAATTTTTCCCTTCCACCTTCTAGGTCTAAAAGCACTGATAGGAGATATTGAGATTTTTTTTGAATTAAGATTCAATATTGGACCGTAGACTGATAAATTGTAAGCTGTACTTCCTGCAGGCGTAGAAATTAAGACACCATCTGAGATCAATTTTTTAATAATAAATTTTTTTCCGCCTTTCACTGACAAAAATGCTGCTTGTCTGCTTTGTCTCAAAATAGAAACTTCATTTATAGCGAGGAATTTTTTTATTTCACCAATCTTGCTTCTTACTTTCATTTCAAGAGGGAAAATACTAACAATTTTTGTTTTTTTTAAATTTTTTAAAATATTACGTGATGAAAATTTATTCATTAAGAAGCCGTAATTACCTGAATTAATTCCATAAAAAAAATAATTTTTCTTTATAAATCTTTTTAAAGTTTGGAGCATAAAACCATCTCCTCCGATTACAATTAGAAGATTTTTAATATTTATAAAATTATTTTTAAGTTTTTTTAGAAGAAATCTTTTTATTTTTAAAGATTTCAAATTTTTATCTGAAATTATTTTTAGTTTATTCATTTTTTTGGTGCCCTCGGCCAGACTCGAACTGGCACTCCCAAAAGGGCAAGGATTTTAAGTCCTTTGTGTCTACCAATTTCACCACGAGGGCTTTCTGCATATATATACATTAATTAACAAATTTGGCAAAAATAAATTTTTTTAGCGTCTTCTCTCTAAAATTACATAACCATCAAGGTTGTGCACTTCCTTAAAATTTTCGATTATAAATTTATTAGCTTTTATTAATCTTGATGAGGTAGATAAATTATCGATCTTGATCGATGGTGCTTTATACACGATCAATTGGATATTTTTGTTTTCTAAGCCTTTTGTATACTTTTCCTGATTTTTTTTATCACTTATTAACCACGATGCAAAATATTTATTACACGAAGGCAGCTTTGTTAAATATGGTAAAGAAAGATCGGTTGTAAAATTTTGTATGCAATTTGGTTTAACTTTACTTGAGCTAAAAAGATTAATTAGATTTTTAGTTGAGTTTTTAAGAAACTTTTCATCCTTTGAATAAATTAATTTTGAACTTTCTGTTTTAAAATTATTTATATTCTTGATGTTAATGGAGTTAATATTCACACCAAAAATTATAATTAAAATAAAAGTTTTAAGCTTATTTTGATCAATTTTTTTTAAGTGGCCCTTTACTACTACATTAATAAAAAAATAGATTAAAAAATAACTTACAATAATTATTTGCCAATCACTTGAAAGTTTAATGTGATCAGTGTCAGATCTACCTAGAGCATTTTTATAAGTAATAAAAGTAATAAAAAAAAACATTAAAAAAAAGATTTTTTCACTATTTTTGAACTCATTATTTTTCAAAAAAGATACATAAAAAATTAACAATCCAGCAATCAATTGCAAAGTTAGCGATCTAGTGGCTCTAGCTGAATCTTGATCTTCTCCTAATGAAAAGTAAGGTCTTGGAAATTCTAAACCATGGAGAATATCAACATTTTGGACTATTAAAATTAAATTCTGAAAAAAGGCAATTAATTCATTTAAACCAAAAATAAGAATAAAAAATAACCAAAAAAGTATTTTTAAAAATATTATCTTTTTGATTATCATAAATTGCTTAGAGATAAATAGGTAAATTAAAAGAGCAAAACTAGCAAAATACAAATACATTCCGCTATCAAAGTAAAATATCAAAGCGATAGATGGCACCAGACCAACTGCAATAATACTTGTTTGGTAATATTCTCTTTTAAAAAATTGAATTAAAAAAATTAGATAAACTAAAACAAATAGATCTCTATGATTAAGTGGATTTTCCTGTTCATTAAATCCACTTAAAGTAAGAGTAACAATGCTTAATAGTGAAAATAGCAATATTTTATTATTTTTATTTAAATTCCCTAATTGAGATAATTTAAATATAAAAAAAATTGAGATTAATTTAACCAATATATTTAATGAGTGATAAAAAAACTTGAGAGAGCCAATCGATTGAACGCCAAAAATTTTCCAAGATAAAATAGTATAAAAAAAATCAACTCCACCATGAATAGTAAGAGAAGATTGCCAAAAATTTCCTTTCGAAATTACATTAAATCCTGGTGTTAAATAATCCCCATAATGAAAATTATCTAGATATATATTGGGTAAATTTGAAGAAAAAAAATTAAGAAATATAATTAAAGTAAAGAAAAGAAATATATATTTAATATCTTTAAAACAAAAACTATTTTTTTTTTCTTTTTTTAAAGAAAAAAGATTTTTGATTGGAGTCAGTGTTTTAGGATAAAGAATTTTTATGTAAAAAAAAAAATAAATTAGAGGTATCAAAATAAATAATACGTATCTTATTGTATCATTTAAATAATTAATATTTTGAGTAGATAAATAACCAATAGTTTCTCTAGGATTGTAATAAGGTAAAGTGATTTTATTCCATAAAAAAGAACAAAGCATCACAATAAGAATTAAAGATATAATAAAATTAATTTTTTTTATCACTTCTCTATCTTAATAAGCTTGAAAAAGACTTAAGTACAGTTGTTAAATTTTTAAAATTTGAGTAAAATTTTTGGTATCCATAGTTTTTTAACTTTATAATATCTGAATTTTCTAAATTTTTGTGTTGGTAAACTAAATTGTATTGATTAAATTTTTCATATTTTTTTTCAATAATTTTATCCTCATAGGCTTTATATATCGGTGTTCCAGGGTAAGGTGTGAAAACACTATATTGAACAAGTTGATTTGGGAGTGATAAAGAATAATCAATTGTCCTTTTAATTGTTTCCTCATTATCGTCTGGTTGGCCGAACATAAACATTGATTTAACTACAATGCCTTGTTCGACTAAGTTCTTTATTAATTTATATTGCTCATCATTATCAATTGTAAATCTTTTAACACCTTTTAAGACATCTGGATTTGAAGACTCTATTCCCACATAAACAAGTTTTAAACCTGCTTTTTTTAGAAGTGCTATTAAATCATCATCTAAATTTTTTAGATGGGTTTCAATTAAAAACTCAATTTTAAGTTCTTCTTTTATTATTTCCTCACAAAGATCGACTGTATATTTTCTATTTATAGAAAAAACTGGGTCTCTAAACACAAATTTATTAGTTCTATTTTTTTCAATATTGAGTTTTATTTCATCAACAACGTTTTTTGGTGATCTATATCTTACTTTTCTTCCTTGTTGCAATGGGTAAGTACAGTAGTTGAAACATGAGTAAGGGCAACCCCGAGAAGCTAAAATTGGAATTGCATTTTTTTTATTGTAGCCTAAAAAATTATTTTTTAGTGGGTATTTTTTGAGATAATAACTCCAATCAGGAAACGGTAAATCATCAAGATTGTCGACATAATTATTAATTTGTGTTTTTTGATCTCCATTAAAAAAACCATCTAATTCATTTTTATCTAAATTTAAATTAAGAAAAAAGTTTTCTGGTTCACCTGGTACAATAAAAGTATTTTTAAGTTTATATTTATCCTTTAAAACGTTACCAAATATTCCAGAAATAAAAATTTTTTTGTTTTTTGCAATATTGGTGTTTAAAAAATTTATTTCAGTCTCATGAGAAATTATCGATGTAGTCATAATAATATAATCAGCTTCTTCAATGAGTTTTTTGTTATTTATATTTCTCTCGTACTCTACTGAAACATTCCTGTTTTTTAAAATTGAGTGTATGTATAAAGCATACATTGGTGGCATGCTGATCATTTTTGACACAAAAAAGTTTACTGCTTTTGAAAAAATACTATTTCCAAAATCGTTACCAGTTCCATAGCCACCAGCAGTATCTTTGACTAATCTCCAGTCATCATTTGGGTAGATATCTAAAATTAAAAATTTCATAAATAAAGATATTTGAACCTGATTACATTTATATTAATTATAGATTTTTTCAAATATTAAATCAGCAACAAATGAATGACCTTTTGGATTCCAATGAAAATCACATTCGTATATCATTTTTGAGTAATCTGTAGTGTTTAAAAAATCTGCAAGATCAATTAAATTAGTGGATGTGCTTTTTGAAAGTGATTGAATTTTTTTAAACCACAAGTAATTTTTGTAGTCTTCTCCCCTCTCCTTTCTTTTTAAATCTTCAATTGTAGGTATAATAATAATAGTTTTTTTTTGTGATTTACCTGCTGATAATAATAAACTATTTATTGAATGCATTGTTGACTCAACAGAGGAAATTTCTTTGTAGTAATAAGACAGTGAATAAGAGCGATCTTTATTTTCTTTATCATTATAAAAATAATTTTCATAAAGTGAATTTAAAGTTCTAAGAGTATTAGCTGTATAAGTATATTTTATTAAAAAAGTTTGAGCTTTATTAAAAATTAAATCTTTTACAAAAAAATCTATCTTTGAATTTTCTGATGGGTAAAAAACTTCAAATTCATTACTGGTTTTGTTTTTAACTAAATAAGGTCTATTTCTTAATTTTCTTATTTTTTTTTTCCAATATTTCCAATTATTATCCAAAAAATCGTTATGGGGGAAAAACATAAATATTAATTCGTTATGTTTATATTTTTTTGCAAACTGATCGTAAATAATTTGGGATTGTAAAGGACCAAAGTGACCTGCTGATCCAAAGTTTAAAATATTTTTGTTTATTTTTTTTTCTAATTTTTGGTGGAAAGTATCTTCAAAATTCACTGCAAAACCCTCGGCAAAACTATCACCAAGTAATATTATTGAGTCTTTATTAAACTTTTCATCGTAATCTTCTTCGTCTCTAGCCCCCACATTATTAGATTGATAAGTTACATTAAAACATTTGCTCACATGATTATCCTTAAAATTTATTCTATGCCAAGATCCCCAGGGTGTGTTTTCGACTCTCCACTTATTTCCGTAGCTATACACATATTCAGGATCATTATTAATAAGTAACAAGTTAAATTTTGAAGCTACAAATGAAAAAAACTCTATCAAAACTAATGTAAATATTGAAAATAAAAAAATTTTTTTTATCATAAATTCGTTATATAAAACTATATATATTATTGGTGAAGAAAATTCTTTTATATAATTCAGGTGGAGGTTTGGGTGACTCTATTCAGCTTATTCCTTTAATTTTAAGCTTACAGTCTCATTTCAATAAGTCTGAAATTTACTATATTAGTTCTCATAACAATCATTTTTCCGATAAGCTTAAAGATTTTAGGCTTTCGCTTGTTGATCTTGATATAAATATAAAATATTTTGGTTTTAGATGGTGGCACCTATTCGCTGTAAAAAATAGAGTAAAAATAAAATTTGATATAATAATAGACCTGCAATCAAAAATACGAAATACTTTAATATTAAAACAGCTGCCACATTTTAAATTTTATTCATCAACCTTTAATTTTTATTTTTGTAGTGAAAAAAAGAATTATATTTCAACTGATGATAATGTTGAAATGACTCTACATAACATTAGTGCTCTTATAGATAAAAAAATAAGCCGAAAAAACTTTAACATTGACTGCATTCCTCGGGACTATCTAGAAATTGCAAAAAAAATTTTACCAGATAACAACTATATAGGAATTTCATTAACTCAAGGAAATGAGTATCGCAAAAAAACTTGGCCTTTAGAAAATTTTTTATCTTTATCCAAAAAAATTCTAAGTCAAAATAAAAAACCTGTTTTTTTTATAGAGTCTAAATATTCCGACTTAATTGAAAAAATAAAGAAAGAAATACCAAGCGCTATTTTTCCAGAAAAAAATATAAATAATCCTTCGCCATTAATGGTTACGGCTTTATCAACACGACTTGAAAATTCTGTTTCAATTGATAATGGAGTAATGCATATGATTGGTTTGTCTGGAGCACCAATGATAGTTCTTTTTGGTCCAACAAATTCCTTAAAATTTGCACCTAGGCATGAAAAAATTAAAATTTTAGATAGCAAATTAATTTACAAGACTAAAGATATCTCAAAGATAACTGTAAAAGATGTTTTAGATAAATTTTAATATTTAAAAATTTTTAATCTTTTATTTTTTGCTACTTTATTCACCTCTTTTGCAACTAGGTTTATAAATTTTTTATTTTCAGATCTTAAAACTACAGAAACCCCAATTTTTCCTACTCTAAAAAAAGGATAGCTACCAATCTCAATATTTTTGATATATTTTTTTTGTATTAAACCAAGCTCTTTTGAAATTGTGCTTTCAACAGTTAGTAAGTTTATGGTTCTACTAAATGTTTTAGATCCTTTTGATAAGAACTTTTTACAATTTTCAATCATTGAATTTAAAATTTGTGGGACGCCTGGAAAACATAAAACATTTTTAATTTTAAAACCTGGGGCTGCGCTGGATGGATTATAAATTAATTTTGAATCTTGGGGCATCATTGCCATTTTTTTTCGTCCATCGTTAAAATTTTTTTTTCCATAATACTTTTCTAAAATTCGATAAGCTTCTGGATGAAAAGTGTATTTTTTCTTAAAAGCTTTCGCAATAGATTGCGCTGTAATATCATCGTGTGTTGGTCCAATGCCCCCGGTTGTAAAAACATATTTAAATTTACTTGATAGTTCCAATACTGTTAAAATAATTTTTTTCTCTATATCAGGTATAACCCTAACTTCGCCAACAGATATCCCGCATTTCTCATTTAACCATTTAGAAATGAAAGAGACATTTTTATCTTGCGTTCTGCCTGATAAAATCTCATTACCAATTATTAAAATAGCTGCATTTACTTTTTTATTTTTTTTCTTCATATTAAAGAATTATGGATTTCGAAAATGAATTAATATCAGGAAGTTTAATAAAAAGATACAAACGTTTTTTTGTTGATATAAAAATAAATAATAAAATAGTCACTTGTCATTGTCCTAATACAGGTTCAATGATGGGCCTATTAGATAAAAATAATAAAGTTTGGGTGAGTAAGAGCAATAATCTTAATAGAAAACTTCAGTATACCTTACAAATAATTGAAAAAAACAAATGTAAAATCGGTGTCAATACACTTTTAACAAATAAAATTTTTTTTGAAGCTTTAGAAAACGATAAAATAAACTCTTTTAAAGGAAAAAAAAAAATTAAAAGAGAATTCAAGTTTAATTCAAATACAAGATTCGATTTTTTCATAGAAGAACAAAAAACTAAATCATTAATAGAAGTAAAAAATGTTACTCTTTCAAGAAAAAAAGGTATTGCTGAGTTTCCTGATGCAGTCACCGCTAGAGGATTTAAGCATATCGAAGAATTACTTAAAGCAAGCAATCAAGGCTACAAGATTTATCTTGTATTTATAATTCAAAGAAATGATTGTGATAAAATAGAAATAGCTAAAGATATTGATCCTGATTATAACAATTTATTAATAAAAGCTGTTAAGAAAAAATTAAATGTGCTCTGCTATGATTGTAAATTTTCAACAAAAGGAATAAAACTTAATCAAGAAATAGAATTAAAATTAAGATGATCGAAAACTATAAAGAAGCCTTTGAGAAAACAAGATTGGCCGGTACTATAGCATCAGGAGCTCTTGATGAAGTGGCTAAAATAGTGAAACCCGGAATTAAAACTGATGAGATTGATAAGCTTTGTTACGAGTATATAAACGATCACGGTGCTTTCTCTGCTCCATTATTTTACAGAGGTTTCCCCAAATCATGTTGCACATCATCAAACCACATAGTTTGTCATGGAATACCATCAGAAAAAATTTTAAAAGACGGTGATATAGTAAATGTTGATGTTACAGCTTTGAAAAATGGTTGGCACGGTGATACAAGTAGAACTTTTGAAATAGGTGAAGTCTCTATCAAAGCACAAAAATTAGTAAGAACAACTTATGAGGCTATGATGAAATCTATTAAAATTATAAAAGAAGGCATTCATTTAGGTGATATTGGATCAGTTATTCAAAACCATGTAGAGGCTGAGGGATTTTCTGTTGTTCGAGATTTTTGCGGTCATGGCATTGGTCAAAAGTTTCATGAAAAACCAAATATTCTGCATTATGGGAAACCAGGAGCTGGTGAAAAAATAAAAAGCGGTATGATTTTTACAATTGAACCAATGATCAATACAGGTAATTTTGAGACAAAAACCCTTAATGATGGATGGACAGCTGTTACAAAAGATAAATCTCTATCAGCACAATTTGAACATACTATAGGAGTAACTAAAGATGGTTGTGAAGTTTTTACGTTATAGAAAAATTAAGAGTAAAATTTAAATGATTGAAAGATATTCCAGAAAAGAAATTAAGCAAATTTGGGAAGACTATAATAAATACTCTATCTGGTTAGACATAGAACTAGCAGCAGCTGAGGCCATGGAAAAATTCAAAATTATTCCAAAGGGTGTATCAAAAAAAGTAAAAAAAAAAGCCAAAATTAATGTCAAAAGAATATTGGAAATAGAAAATAAGGTAAAGCATGATGTGATAGCTTTCTTAACTTCTATTACTGAAAAGGTAGGGAATGAAGCAAGGTATCTGCATAAGGGGATGACATCCTCCGATGTTTTAGATACTTGTTTTAATCTTCAGCTTAAACAGTCCGGTGAAATTTTACTCAAAGATTTAAACCAATTATTGATTTCAATTAAAAGACAAGCTTTAAAGCATAAATACACTCTTTGTATCGGAAGAAGTCACGGAATTCATGCTGAGCCACTTACTTTTGGACTTAAAATGCTATCCTTTTATCAAGAATTTTTTAGAAATAAAAAAAGATTGGAGACTTCTATAAAAGAGATTTCGACGTGTGCTATTTCAGGTGCGGTTGGTACGTTTGCTAATGTTGATCCCAAAATAGAGAGTTATGTTGCAAAAAAACTAAAATTAAATGTTGAGCCAATATCAACCCAGATAATACCAAGAGACAGACATGCTCAGTTTTTTTCAACACTAGGATTAATTGCAAGCTCAATCGAAAGATTAGCAATAGAAATAAGACATTTGCAAAGAACAGAGGTCTTAGAAGTTGAAGAATTTTTTGATAAGAAACAAAAAGGCTCATCAGCAATGCCACATAAAAAAAATCCAATACTAAGTGAAAACCTTACTGGTTTATCTAGATTAATTAGATCTCACGTAGCACCTGCTTTTGAAAATGTTGCTCTATGGCATGAAAGAGATATTTCACATTCTGCAGTAGAGAGAAATATCGGACCTGATAGCACTGTTACTCTTGATTTTGCATTAGTAAGATTAAATAACTTAATTAAAAATCTAAATATATATCCAAAAAAAATGAGAAAAAACTTAGAAATCACTCAAGGCTTATTTTTCTCACAAAGAGTTTTGTTAGAGTTAACTAATTCCGGTTTAACAAGAGAACAAGCATATTCAATGGTGCAAAAAATTGCCATGAAATCATGGAAATCAAACACGTCTTTTTACCAGAACATATTGAACGAAAAAAAAATTTCAAAAAAAATACCTGTTAATAAATTGAAAAAATTATTTGATTTAAATTATCATACTAAGAGAATAAATGTTATTTTTAAAAGATGTTTAAAATAAAATAAAATATGAATAAAGGTAAAAAATTGTATGAAGGGAAAGCTAAGATCGTCTACGAAACTTCAGATAAGAACTTAGTAATTCAACATTTTAAAGACGACGCCACTGCATTTAACAATCTAAAAAAAGCTAAGGTTGAAGGAAAAGGTGTGATCAATAATAGAATTTCCGAGTACATATTTACTAACTTGGGTCAGTTAGGAATAAAAACACACCTCGTAAAAAGACTAAATATGAGAGAACAACTTGTAAAGAAAGCTGAAATAATTCCTATAGAATTTATTGTTAGAAACATCTCAACTGGCTCTCTTTCAAAAAGACTTGGTATTCATGAGGGAACTGTTTTAAAGAAACCCCTTCTAGAATATTGTCTGAAAAACGATGAACTTGGAGATCCATTAGTATCCAAAGAGCATATTTTAGCTTTTGAGTGGTTATCTGAGGATGATTTAAATTATATAAATCAAATAAGTTTAAGAATTAACGATCTTTTATCAGGCCTTTTAAGAGCAGTGGGTATTAAGTTAGTAGATTTTAAAATTGAGTACGGGAAAATTTGGAATGAAGATAAAACAAAAAAAGAAATTGTGCTTGCTGATGAAATAAGCCCGGATACTTGCAGACTTTGGGATGCACATACTGAAAAAAAATTAGACAAAGATAGATTTAGAAAAGATTTAGGAAATATAATTCAAGGCTATCAAGAGGTAGCTAGAAGATTAAAAATTATGCCAGAAGAAACTAATATTAAAAAAGTTAAATTTGGTAAACCAACTTCTGTAAAATTTAAGAAAAAATAAATTGAAATTATCTGTTACAATTACTTTAAAGAAAGATGTTCTTGATCCTCAGGGTAAGGCTGTGCAAAACACTCTTCAAGGAATGGGTATAGACAATCTTAAAAGTCTGAGACAGGGAAAATATTTTGAAATAGAATTAAATGAAAGTAACGAGTCAGCGGCTAAAAAAAAAGTTGACGATATGTGTAAAATGCTTCTTGCTAATTTAATAATAGAAAATTACAAAATTGATATCGTAAAATGAACTCGACAGTAATAGTTTTTCCTGGATCTAATTGTGATAGAGATATAGCGGTTGCCTTGGAAAAATTAAATTTTAAAAATAAAATGGTTTGGCACAAGGATACGACTCTTCCTAAATCTGATTTAATTGTAATACCTGGTGGTTTTTCTTATGGAGATTATTTAAGATCTGGTGCGATGGCGGCCAAATCAAATATTCTTAAAGAGGTGGTGAGATTTGCAAATAACGGGTGTTTAATTTTAGGGGTTTGTAACGGTTTTCAAATTTTAATTGAAGCAGGACTTTTACCAGGTGCTTTATTAAGAAACAAAGAATTAAAATTTTTATCAAAAAATATTTTTGTTAAAATTTTAGATAATAAAAATAAATTTTGTAATAAATATAAAAAAAATCAAGTTATTAATTTAAATATCGCACATAATGAAGGAAATTTTTTTATTGATAAAGAAAATCTAAAGAAATTAGAAGATCAAAATTTAATAGCTTTTAAGTATTGTGATCAGGCAGGTAAAGAGACTGAAAACAGTAATCCTAATGGCTCGATTAAAAATATTGCCGGTATATTCAATGAAAAAAAAAATATTTTAGGTATGATGCCACATCCAGAAAGAATGATCGATCACTCTGTCTCAAATGAAGATGGTGTTGGATTATTTTTAAGTATTTTATCGTAATGAAAATTACCCAAGAAATAATTTCTAAACATGGATTAAAAGAAGAAGAATATCAAAAGATACGAAAACTTCTTAAAAGAGAACCAAATTTACTTGAGCTCGGTATATTTTCTGCCATGTGGAATGAACATTGCTCTTATAAATCATCAAAATTTCATTTAAAAAATCTTCCAACAAAAAACAAGTATGTAATTCAAGGCCCTGGTGAGAATGCTGGAGTTATAGACATTGGAGATGATGATGCGATTATTTTTAAAATTGAAAGTCATAACCATCCTTCATTTATAGAACCGTATCAGGGAGCGGCCACAGGTGTGGGAGGAATTTTAAGAGATATATTTACAATGGGGGCAAGACCGATAGCCTTACTAAATTCAATTCATTTTGGTGATCCAAAAAATAATAATACGAAAAATTTACTAAATGGCGTTGTTTCTGGAATAGGAGGATATGGAAACTGTGTAGGAATACCTACTGTCGGTGGTGAAACAAAATTTAATTCTACTTATAACGAAAACATTTTAGTCAATGCAATGGCTGTAGGTCATGCAAAAAAAGATAAAATTTTTTATTCAAAGGCTAAAGGGTTAGGTAAATCTGTTGTTTATGTAGGTTCTAAAACAGGTAGAGATGGTATTCATGGAGCATCGATGGCCTCGGCAGAGTTTGATGAAAATTCAGAGGAAAAAAAACCAACAGTTCAAGTTGGCGATCCATTTACGGAAAAACTTTTAATGGAAGCTTGTTTAGAGTTAATGAAAAAAAAATCAATAATAGCAATTCAAGATATGGGGGCAGCCGGTTTAACTTCGTCTAGTGTTGAAATGGCTTCTAAAGGTGGTCTTGGAATTTCATTAGATTTAGAAAAAGTTCCATGTAGAGAAGAAAATATGACGCCTTACGAAATGATGTTGTCTGAAAGCCAGGAAAGAATGCTTATAATTCTAGAGACTGGAAAAGAAAATGAAGCACAAAAGATTTTTGAGAAGTGGGATTTAGATTTTGTTATTATTGGTAAAACTATCAAAGAAAAAAATTTAATTTTAAAATACAATAAGACAGAAGTTGGAAAAATTCCTATAGACGCTCTTTCTGATCAGGCACCAATATACGAAAGAGATTGGAAAAAAAATAAAATTTCGCAAAGGAAAATTAAGATTAAAGACTTGAACAAAATAAAGTTTAAAGATGCATTTATTAAAATAATTAGCTCATCAAATCACTCCAATAAAAATTGGGTCACTAACCAATTTGATCAAATGGTCATGGGTGATACCCTTCAAAAATCTGGTGGAGACTCAGCTGTGATCAGAATACATAAAAAAAATAAAGCAATAGCAATTACCGTTGACTCAAATGCAAATTATTGTAAAGCACACCCAACTACTGGTGGAAAACAAATTGTTTGTGAGAGTTGGAGAAATCTTATTTCAGTTGGGTCTAAACCTATCGCAATAACAAATTGTCTTAATTTTGGAAATCCGGAAAATTCAGAAATAATGGGCCAATTTGCTGAGACTATTATTGGGATGAAAGAAGCATGTGAGTTTTTAAATTATCCAGTTGTTTCTGGAAATGTCTCTTTTTATAACGGAACTAATCAAAAGAATATTTTTCCTACTCCAGTTATTGGTGGGGTTGGAGTGATTGATAATTATAATAATGTATTTGATCATAAATTAAAGGCTGAAGGAAATATCATTTTAGTTGTAGGAAAAACTTTTGGTCATTTAGATCAAACTGCGTTTTTAAGAGAGATATATAATAAAATTGAGGGCCCTCCACCCGAGATAAATTTATCTAATGAAAAAAACAATGGTCTTGCAATTCTAAAATTAGCTAAGGAAAAACTTATTTGCTCTATTCACGACGTCTCAACTGGTGGAATTATCTCTTCTATAGCTGAGATGTCCTTGAGTTCTATGATTGGTGTCAAAATAAATAAACCAAAAAAGTTACTCAACTTATTTGAATATTTTTTTAGTGAAGATCAAGGGAGATATATATTGGAGGTAAAACCTAATGATATTGGAAAAGTTAAACAAATTTTAGAAGATGAAAATATACACCATGAAGCTGTAGGTGTTGCTCAAAAAAAATTCTTCGAAGTAGAGAATGAAATAAAACTGAGTGTTGAAGAATTGTACAATTTAAATAATAAATGGTACTATAACTACTAATGGCCTTAAAAGAAAAAGATATTATCCAACTTATTTCAGCAGCAATACCTGATGCTCAAGTTGAAATTAAAGACCTAATGGGTGACAATAATCACTATTCTGCGATCGTAAAATCTAAGGTATTTAAGGGAATGTCAAAAATTGATCAACACAAACTTGTTTACAAATCTTTAAAAGGTAAAATGGGTAATGAGCTTCATGCTTTATCTATAACCACAGAGGTTTTATAATGGAAATAAAAAAAAATATTGAAGAGCTAATTAAAAGTAATGATGTTTGTCTATTTATGAAAGGTACGCCAGACTCGCCTCAGTGTGGCTTCTCCATGGCGGTTTCAAATGTTCTTAAACATCTTAAAGTAAATTTTAAAAGTATTAATGTTTTATCAGATGAAAATATGAGGCAAGGAATAAAAGATTACAGTGATTGGCCAACTATCCCACAATTGTACGTCAAAGGTGAATTCATTGGTGGCTGCGATATCGTAAAAGAAATGTTTGAAAAGGGTGATTTGAAGAAAATTTTTGAAGAAAAAAAAATTATTTGATTACCTAGAATAATACTCAATAACAAGATTTGGCTCCATAATAACTGGGTAAGGAACTTCAGAAAATTTTGGAACTCTTAGTAGTTGGATTGATTTATTTTTGCCATCTTGTTTAATATACTCTGGGACATCCCTCTCTTTACTTGAGATAGTGTTATCAATAACATTAAGTTTTTTAGATTTATCTCTTACTTCAATTAAGTCCTTATTTTTTACAACATAACTAGCAATGTTAACTTTTTTCTTATTTACTCTAATGTGTCCATGATTAATTAGTTGTCGAGCTGCAAAAACAGTTGGGGCGAATTTAGCTCTATAAATGACAGTATCGAGTCTGCTTTCTAATAATGCTATTAAGTTTTCAGTTGTATCTCCCTTTTTAGATAAAGCCTTTCTGTATATATTTCTGAATTGTCTTTCGTTAATATTTCCATAATAAGACTTTAATTTTTGTTTGGCTTGAAGTTGAACGCCATAATCTGTTGGTTTACCTTTTTTATTCTGACCGTGCTGTCCTGGGGGGTAAGCTCTTACGTTGAATGGACTCTTTGGTCTCCCCCAAAGATTTGCTTTTAATCTTCTGTCAACTTTATGTTTTGATTTTAGACGTTTTGTCATAATTTGGAGCTTTTATAAAGTCTGTTACAAAAAAGTCAATTAAACTTTAGAAATTTTTTTTAGACAATGTGCTTACAATACTAGCCAAAATCCTTAATTCTTTACTATTAAGCTCAAGTTTGAAGAAAAGATTATTAAGATTTTGAACCATTGATTTCCTTTTTTTATTTTGCCTAAAAAAATTTTTTTTTGTTAATAATTTTATCAGTAAATCAGTAAATTTAAATAAATCTCTCTTTTTTGAAATTTTAGTATTTTTGTTTTTCGTTTTGGATTTTAAATTTTGAGATTTGAAGATTTCATAACACACAATTAAAACAGAATGGGATAAATTAATTGAACAATACTTTGAAGTAGGTATTTTTACAATGTAATTCGAATAAGACAAATCATCATTAGATAATCCAGACGCCTCGGGGCCAAAAACTAATCCAATTTTTTGTGTCTTAAAATTATTTAAAATCTTTATAAACTCAGTAATGTTTAAATGTTTTTTATTAATATCCCTTTCTCTGGCGCTGAAAGAAAAAACGACATTAAATTCTTTAAGAGCTTTTTTAATATTTAGAAATTTTTTTGTTTTTTTGATTATATCGCTTGCATTAGCCGAGGTAGCCTCTGCTTTTTTGTTAGGCCAGCCGTCTCTTGGTGAAACTAAAATTAAGTTGGAAAAATTAAAATTTTTTAGCGCTCTTGCTGTTGCCCCTATATTTTCACCTAATTGAGGTTTAACTAATACAAAACTAATCTTACTTAGCATTTATGTTAGCTGGGGCTTTTTCTTTATAAAGTTTATATTCTAAACTATCAATAAGAGCCTTGAACGATGCTTCAATTATATTTTGTGAAACTCCTATAGTAAACCAGCTTTTTCCTGTTTTATCAGTGCTCTCAATTAGAACTCTTGTTGTGGCGCCGGTTCCAGTATTTAATATTCTTACTTTATAATCTAATAGTTTTAAGTCAGAAAAATACTTGTAGTATTTGTCCACTTTTTTAAAATTAAGTCTTATAGCGTTGTCTAAAGCATTAACAGGTCCATTTCCCTCGCCAGCACAATTGATTTCTTTACCATCGATAATAAATGTCACTTCAGCGGTCGTTTTCAGATCATTATCTTTTTTAACATTTACATTATAATTTTTTACTTTTAGGTATTCTGGAAGTTTACCTAATAACTTATTAGCTAAAAGTTCAAATGAGGCATCAGCACCGTCATATGAATAACCTGTAAACTCCCTTTCTTTTACCTCGTTTAAAATTTTTTGAACTTTTTCATCTTTAGAGTCTATTTTAATTCCGTAGTTTTCTAATCTAGAGATGATGTTAGATCTACCGGCTTGGTTTGAAACAATAATGTTTCTGTGGTTGCCAACTTCTTTTGGATCTATATGTTCATATGTTTTCGGATCTTTTTTTACAGCTGATACATGTAATCCTCCCTTATGTGAAAAAGCAGATCCACCAACATATGCCATGTTTTTATTCGGTTTTTTATTTAGAACTTCATCAAGAAATCTAGAACACTCAGTTAAAGAGGTTAGTTTTTCTTTTTTCATATTAAGTTCAAATCTATCAGTAAATGTTTTTTTTAAAAAAAGTGTTGGTATTACTGACATCAAGTTTGCATTTCCACATCTTTCTCCTAAACCATTAATTGTGCCTTGAATTTGTCTAGCGCCAGCCAAAACAGCTGTTAGCGAATTACTAACTGCGTTTTCGGTATCATTGTGAGCGTGTATACCTAAGTTTTTACCAGGAATTACTTTAGCAACTTTATAAATTATTTCACCAACTTCATTAGGAAGAGTTCCGCCATTGGTATCACACAAAACTATCCATCTAGCACCTTCATCAAATGCTTGTTTTAAACAGTCAAGTGCGTAATTAGGATTATTTTTATAACCATCAAAAAAATGCTCAGCATCAAAAA
Source organism: uncultured Pelagibacteraceae bacterium (assembly GCA_902546795.1). Lineage (GTDB taxonomy): Bacteria > Pseudomonadota > Alphaproteobacteria > Pelagibacterales > Pelagibacteraceae > Pelagilacustribacter. The sequence continues at coordinate 3,996 of CACCLK010000002.1, read as the reverse complement.
GAAATTCTTTTTTATTTTTTACAAAATGTTTGGCTGTCTCTTTTATGTTTTTAAGATTATCCTCATTTTTTATTCCTAAAGCAGTTTTGACATGAAAATCCCAAGCTTTTCCCACAACACAAACTGTTTTACAATTCGCGTTCATTAATGAGGACAAATTTGGGTCATTATCAGCACTAACTCCATTTTTTTTTGTCATACCAAAGGCTGTAAATTTTGATGAACCTAAATTTGGTGACTTATCAAAAAATTCATTGTCAACTGGATTTGCTCCTGGCCAGCCACCTTCAATATAATCAACACCAATGTTAGCTAAAATTTTTGCAATTTTATTTTTATCCTCTACTGAAAAATCAACCCCTTCTGTTTGGGCTCCATCTCTTAAAGTGGTATCAAAAATGTATATTTTTTCTTTGCTCATTTGTATTTCCAAGTTGTTTTACCTTTTTCATCTTTTATATCAATACCTTCTTTATTTAAATCAGCTCTAATTTTGTCTGCTAATTTATAATTACTATTCTTTTTAGCTTGATCACGCTCATGAATTTTAGACAATATCATCTTTTCGGAAATTTGATATTTACCTTTTTTAAAATTAACACGCTCTTCACATGTCTCATTAAATAAACCAATTAGTCTACATGCTCTATTGAATTCTCTTTTTTTATTTTTATCACCGTTTTGAGATTGTTGAAATAAATCATGTAATTTTGAAATATATAATGGAGTGTTCATATCATCTAGTAGATCTTCAAAACACTCGGGTGTATGATCGCTCATTTCTGGTGAATACATTGTATACCATTTATCTAAAACTTTAGATTGTTCATTGAGAAGTGTATCGCTCCAGTCTAATGGTTGTTTGTACTGTGCACTTAAAAGAGAAAGTCTAACTACCTGTCCAGAATATTTTTTGGTTGCATTTTCAATAGTAGTTATATTTCCAAGAGATTTTGACATTTTTTCTTTTTTAATTGTTACAAATCCATTATGTACCCAATAATTTGCAAACTTTTCTGTTCCATTAAAAACACATGATTGTGCAATTTCATTTTCATGATGAGGAAAAATTAAATCTATTCCACCGCCATGAATATCGAAATTACTTCCTAGATATTTTTCACTCATAACTGAACATTCTAAATGCCATCCAGGCCTCCCTCTGCCCCAAGGTGAGTCCCAACCAGGGTCATTATTATCCGAGGGTTTCCATAAAACAAAATCTAAAGGATCTTTTTTCTTCTTAGAAACTTCTACTCTTGCACCAGCTTTAAGATCCCCAAGATTTTTATTTGATAGCTTTCCATAATTTTTAAATGACTCAACTGAAAAATAAACGTGACCATCAATTTCATATGCAGCTTTTTTATTAATTAGTTGCTCTGTCATTTTAATCATCCCATCAACATGCTCTGTGGCCTTTGGTTCTTTAGTTGGGTTTAAACAAAATAAAGATTTACAATCCTGATGAAACTTTTTTGTAATTTTTTTTGTTAACTCGTTAATTGAAATTTTTTTATTTTTTGATGCTTCTATTATTTTATCATCAATATCGGTTATATTTCTAATATATAAAACTTTATTTTTTCCAAACAATTCTATTAAAATTCTAAATAATAAGTCGAAAACAACTATCGCTCGTGCATTTCCTACATGCGGATTGTCATAAACTGTTGGCCCACAAGCATACAAGGAAACTTTTTTGGAGTTTATTGGATTAAAAATTTCTTTCTTATTTGTGAGAGTATTAGTTAATTGTAAATTATTCATTGAATTTGCAAACAGGTATAGGATTCATTTTGTGTAAATTTTTTTCTCTAATTTTTAAATATTTTTGATAGTTAGGATCATTTTTATCTTCCATAGCTTTTTCAAGATCTTTGTAGCTCATTCCAAGTTGTTGAACATCATTTCTACCATCATCCCACAACCCATCTGTTGGTTGAGAATTTATAATATCCTCGGAGACTCCAAGGTGTTTTCCCAATTCCCAAACTTGAGATTTTGTACAATCAGCTATTGGAGAAATATCAACCCCACCGTCGCCATATTTAGTATAAAAACCAACACCAAAGTCTTCGACTTTATTCCCAGTTCCAACTACTATACCATTATTTGCCGCAGCTACCTGATAAAGTGTTGCCATTCTTAATCTAGCCCTTGAGTTAGCAAAACCATGTTCGTGGTTAAAATTGTTTAAAACTTGTGAAAAAGAATTAAATAATTTATCCATCTCAAGTAAATGGTGTTCTACATTTTTAAATTTTCCTTTTAACCATTTTGCATGTTTTAAACTTAAGTCATGTTGGGATTTAATCTGTTTTATTGGCATCGTTAACACAATTGTTTTTCGTCCAGTGTTTGCACACAATGTACTAACCACAGAAGAGTCTATACCGCCTGAAATCCCTACTATTAGGGCTTTTGGATTTAATGACGCCGACTCACAGTAGTCATTAATCCAATCAGTGATTATTTTTGCTCTATTTTTTACTTCCATAATTAATACATACCTTTCTTATTTAAGGTTATGTCTCAATAATTACAATAATTATTAAGACGCGGCTTGAATAATTTTTTTTGAGTATTTTGAGTTTTTCTTAATCTCTTCTGATATCAAAAAAGCCAATTCTAATGCTTGATCCGCATTGAGTCTTGGGTCACAGTGAGTTCTGTATCTATTAGATAAATCTTTTTCTGAAATTTTTTGAGTTCCTCCTGTACATTCTGTGACATCTTGGCCTGTCATTTCAATGTGTAAGCCGCCTGCATAGCTTCCTTCAGCTTGATGAACAGCAAAAAAGCTTTTTACCTCCTTCAGAACATTTTCAAAGGGTCTTGTTTTAAAACCAGTAGCTGCTTTAATGGTGTTTCCGTGCATCGGATCACATGACCACACAACTTTTAAACCTTCTTTCTTAACTGCCTTTATCAAATCAGGTAAAAATTTCTCGACTTTATCTGCTCCAAATCTTGAGATTAAAGTCAGTCTACCAGGCTCATTTTCTGGGTTCAATATTCTGCACAGTTCAATTAATTCCTTTGGTTTGAGTGTTGGTCCACACTTCAATCCAAGTGGATTTTTAATCCCTCTACAAAACTCCACATGTGCTCCGTTAGGTTGTCTAGTTCTATCTCCAATCCAAACAAAATGCGCTGAAGTATCATGATACTCTCCCGTTGTTGAGTCTATTCTGGTCATCGCTTCCTCAAAAGGTAAGAGTAAAGCCTCATGCGAAGTATAAAAGTTTACAGTTCGAAGACGTCTATTAGTATCTGAGTTTATTCCACAAGCTTCCATAAAAGATAAAGCGTCGCTAATCTTGTCCTCTATTTCTTTATATTTACCTTTTGTTTTATCTTTTATAAAACCAAGATTCCACAAATGCACTTGTCTCAAATCTGCAAATCCTCCTTGTGAAAATGCTCTTAGTAAATTTAAGGTTGATGCTGATTGAGAATATGCTCTAAATAATCTTTTTGCATCAGGCTCCCTGGCCTTGTCATTGAAATCCATGCCGTTGATATTGTCTCCTAAATAACTTGGGAGCTCTTTACCATCTTTTTTTTCAGTAGGTGCGCTTCTTGGCTTAGAAAATTGTCCAGCAATTCTTCCAACCTTCACTACAGGCACTGAAGCAGATGCAGTCAAAACAAGGGACATTTGTAAAATTACTTTAAATGTATCTTTTATATTGTCTGGATGAAACTCTGCAAAACTCTCAGCACAATCACCTCCTTGTAATAAAAAACCTTTACCCTCAACAACTTGTGCCAAGGCCTTTTTAAGTGACCTGCTTTCACCTGCGAAAACTAAAGGAGGATATTTTTGAATTTTGCTTAAAACTAATTCGAGTTCCTTATTATCAACATAATTAGGTTGATGTTTTACAGGAAACTTTTTCCAACTATTTATTGTCCATTTTTTCATATTCAACTTGTGATATATATATATCGGTATTAAAAAATTTCCAAGTTAGAAATTAAAAACTTGAG
>CACCLK010000001.1 GCA_902546795.1 uncultured Pelagibacteraceae bacterium | reverse complement strand
CGTGCCTCTTTGTTTTCGAATTTGGGAATTTGTTCTCTTAATCATACCGTGCCTCTTTCCGGCTTGTGGCATAATAACTTTGCCTGAGGCAGTTACCTTAAATCTTTTTTTTGCTGAGCTTTTTGTTTTTAATTTTGGCATAAATATTTCGGTTTTATATAAGTAAAGTATTTATTTTACAAGGTAATTTTAATTTGAATTAATTAGGCTGAATTACCATTATCATTTGTTTACCTTCAAATTTAGGGCTTGTCTCAACTTTTCCTATGTCTTTAACATCTTCAATAATTCTATCCATTAACTTTTTTCCTAGATCGACATGTTGCATCTCTCTACCTTTAAATCTGACTGTAAATTTAACTTTATCTCCTTTTGTTATAAATTTTTTAGCATTTTTAATTTTAAAATTATAATCGTGTATCTCAGTAACTGGTCTTAGCTTAATTTCTTTTAACGAGACAACCTTTTGCTTTTTTTTTGCCAGATTAGCTTTTTTTTGCAAATCGTATTTGTATTTTCCCATATCCATTATTTTACAAACTGGAGGATTAGCATTAGGTGATATCTCTATTAGATCAAGCCCCTCCTCTTTTGCCATCTCAACTGCTTTCTTTAAGGGTAGAATTCCAAGATTGTTTCCTTCGCTTCCTATTACTTGGACATCCAAAGCTCTAATTCTCTCATTAGATCTTGGCCCATGAGATTTTCTACGATGGAAACTGTTTGATTTGATATTTGACACTTAATTTAAGGGAAGCTTATTTAGTTTTGACATTTGTTTTATAAAATCAGACCTTTTTATTGTTTCTTGTTTTTCAGAACCCAGCTTTCTAATTGTGACAGTGTCATCGGATTGCTCTTTTTTTCCACAAATTAAAAGCATTGGAATTTTTGTTAAAGAGTGTTCTCTTATTTTGTAATTTATTTTTTGATTTTTTAAATCCACTTCACATTTTATACCTTCTTTAAATAAATCTTCAAACACCTTTTTTGCGTAAGAATTGTTTTCCTCTGATATTGGTAACACTACAGCTTGTGTTGGTGACAACCATAAAGGCAATTTGCCTGCATAATGTTCGATAAGAATTCCTATAAATCGCTCTATTGATCCAAAAAGTGCTCTATGAAGCATAACTGGTGTTTTTTTTGACCCATCTTTGTCAACAAAAGTCGCTCCTAATCTTCCAGGTAAATTAAGGTCAACTTGCAAAGTTCCACATTGCCAATCTCTTCCGATTGCATCTCTTAAAACAAATTCAATTTTTGGTCCATAAAAAGCACCCTCTCCTTTATTAATTGTATATTCAAGTTTTGATTTTTTAATTGCATCCAACAAAGCTGCTTCAGACTTATCCCACACTTTATCATCACCAACTCTTTTTTCTGGTCTGTCGGAGTATTTTAAAATTATATTTTCAAATCCAAGAGTTTTGTATATTTCTATAATCAAATTAGTTACTGTTATGCTTTCATTTGTTATCTGATCCTCTGTGCAAAAAATGTGTGCATCATCTTGGGTAAATGCTCTTACTCGTAATAAGCCATGCAGCGCACCAGAGGGCTCATATCTATGCACCTTTCCAAATTCTGAAAGTTTGAGAGGTAAATCTCTGTAGCTTTTTAACCCTTGATTAAAAATCTGAACACATCCAGGACAATTCATCGGTTTAACTGCAAAAACTTTTTCATCAGGTGTTTGAGAGGTAAACATATGTTCACCAAATTTTTCCCAATGACCAGATTTTTCCCACAAATTTTTATCTAATAACTCTGGTGTACTAACTTCTCTGTAGCCAGCTAATCGTTGCTTCATTCTCATATATTCAACTAATCTCTGAAACAAAATCCAACCTTTTTCATGCCAAAAAACTGATCCTGGGCTCTCTTCACGAAAGTGGAACAGATCCATCTCTTTTCCTAGTTTTCTGTGATCTCTTTTTTCTGCTTCCTCTAGCCTTTGTAAGTAACCATCAAGATCCTTCTTATTTTCCCAGCAGGTACCGTAAATTCTTTGTAGCATTTCATTATTAGAGTCACCTCTCCAATATGCGCCAGAAACTTTTGTAAGTTTGAATGCCTTTCCTATTTTTCCCGAAGATGCTAAATGTGGGCCTCTGCATAAATCATGCCAAGTTTCTCCGTGATGATAAACTGAAAGCTCCTCATTTTTAGGAATGCTTTCAATTATTTCCGCTTTGTACTTTTCTCCAATTTTCTTAAAATGTTTTATTGCATTTTCTCTAGTCCAAACCTCTCTTTTTGTTTTTACGTCTCTATCAATTATTTCAGCCATTCGCTTTTCAATTTTTGTTAAATCATTTTCAGTAAAAGGTTCTTTTCTAGCAAAGTCATAATAAAAACCATTTTCAATAACTGGACCAATTGTTACTTGTGTGCCTGGAAAAAGTTCTTGAACTGCCATCGCCATTATATGAGCAGCATCGTGACGAATTACTTCTAATCCTTCTTTGTCCCTTGAAGTAATAATTTTGACTTTTGAATCTTTTTTTATTTCAAAACTCAAGTCTTTTAATTCACCATCAACCTCCATAATAAGAGCAGATTTTTCTAATGACTTACTTATTTTTTTAGAGAGTTCAAAACCGTCTATCGATTTAGAAAATTTGATTTTTTTTCCATCAAGTAATAAAATTTCAGGCATATCTTAATTTAATAATTTTTTGTACTCAGTAAAGGTTGTATGACACATTTTTTCAACATCAAATTTTTTTGTTACGTTTTTTCTACCCTCGTTTCCAATTGAATTCAATGTCTCTTTATCTTTATGCATAACTTCATTTAGCACTTTAGCCAAATCTCTCGGATCATTGTGGTTATACAAATACCCAGATTTATTATTAATTATTGTTTCCTTTGAGCCTCCGATGTCACTGGCGACTATTGGTTTTTCCATTGCTTGAGCTTCAACAGCTACTCTTCCAAAGGCTTCGGGGCGTATTGAGCTAGATACCACGATATCGGATATAGAATAAGCAATTGGCATTTCTCTATAGCTCTCTTTAAATAAAATTTTATTTTGTAAATTATATCTTTGCACTAAATCTAAAAGTTTTTTTTTATAAACTTTCCTTCCTTGATCTGATCCAAGGATAATAGCTTGAAAATTAGAATTGTTGTAATCTTCAATTAAAATGTTTAATGCTTCAATAAATTTTTCTTGTCCTTTCCAAGAAGTCAATCTACCGGGTAAGAGAATTTTAGTAAAATTTTCATTTATTTTCCAATCTGATTTTAATTGAATTCTTTTTTTTTCTGATAGATTTTTTTTACTAAAATAGTCAAGGTTAATTCCTCTGAAAATAACCATTAATTTTTTTTTAGAGCCCAAAATTTCATTATAGTTTTGATTTATATGATCAAAAATAAAGTTTGATCCTGCAATTGTAAGCTTGGATTTTAACATTATACTATTATAAAACTTTTTTATTTTACTTTTAAAACTATAAGTTCCATGAAAAGTTGTGACAAATTTTCTTCTAGTCAATAAACAAGAGAAGTAGCAAGACCAGGCTGGTGCCCTGCTTCGTGCATGAATTATGTCTATGTTATAAAATAATGTTATTATCGTTATAAAAATAAAGTTTAAAAATATCAATATTGGGTTTTTGCTATGAACGGGTAATTTAATCACTTTTACTTTATTTCTCTTTACATACTTTAAAAGTTCACCGCCACTAGTTATCAAAAAAGATTTACATTCTTTTTCTGATAAATAGTGAGCAAGATCATAACAACCTGTTTCTGCACCTCCAAAACCAAGTCTTGGAATTACTTGTAAAACTTTTATTTTAGATGACATATGATAAGAATAATAATATCAGATTAATTTAATAAAATTTACATGAAAAGATTTAAATATCTTAAAATCTCAAAGACTAAAAAACTAAGATTTATTGACAATTATTACAAAAATAAACTTTATATAATTTTTCTCCCAGGTTTTATGTCTGATATTGATGGTAAAAAACCACAAACGTTTAGAAAATATGCCATTAAAAACAAGTTAGGTTTTTTAGCAATAGAGTATGAAGGTCATGGTAAGTCATCAGGAGATTTTATTAAAGGAAATATAAGCAAATGGTCTTACGATGCTAAAATAGCTATAAAAAGAATTGTAAAAAAAAATAATTTTATTTTAATTGGATCAAGTATGGGCGCATGGATCTCTCTCAATCTATTCAAACATTTTAAAAAACAAATTAAGGGTTTTATTGGAATTGGCTCTGCACCAGAATTTTTGGACAGGCTAATGTGGAAAAAATTTCCAAAAAAAATAAAGAATGAGATAAAAGAAAAAGGTTTAAGTATTATAAAACATGGAGACTCCAAGTTAAGACAAAAACAATATGAGTATCCTATTTCTTTTCAACTTATTAAAGATGGAAGAAAGAATAAAGTTTTATCAAAAAAAATAAATCTTAAAATAAATGTTACTATGTTTCATGGCCAAAAGGATGGAATTGTACCAGTATCCTTCTCAAAAAAAGTTTTGTCTATTTTTACTAAAGCTAAAAAGAGAATGGTAATTTTAAAAAATGGAGATCATAGCTTATCTCAAACCAAAAATTTAAATAAAATATTATCAGAGTTAAAAAGATTTTCTAAACAGATTTCTTAAGCCTGATTTGTAATCAGGATACAAAAGTTTGATATTCAATAAACTTTTCATCTTTTTATTGCTTACTTTTTTTGAGTCCTTATAAAAACCTTTAATCATTTTACCCTCTAAATTTTTATAAGATATTGATTTTAGATTTTTAATATCAAGTAATTTGGCTGCAAATTTAGTTACATTTTCATTTGAAGCAGGTAAATCGTCTGAAATATTAATTATCTCTCTAGAAATTTTCTTATCATAAAAAATTTTATTCAATACTCTCGAAATGTCCTCTACTCTAATTCTTGAAAAAAATTGATTCTTTTTCGATATGAATGTTTTTGATCCTGCTTTTAATCTCATTAGAGGATTGCTTTCCTTTGAGTAAATTCCTGAAAGTCGTAAGATAACTAAATTGAAATTTTTTTTTTTGCTAATCTTTAACCATCTTTTTTCAGCTTTGAGTCTTGATTTTCCAAATTCAGTTGAGGGTTTTAAATTCGACTTTTCAGAAACCCACTTACCATTATGATTTCCATAAACACTGGTTGCTGAAAGATATATAATTTTTTTAAAATTAAGGCTTTTAATTATTTTACCAAAGTTTGATAATACATAATCTTTACCTTTGGATGGAGGTATAGAAATTAATAAGTAATTTGAAGATTTTAAATAATCAGAGATTTTTTTATCATATTTATTACCATTAAACTTAAATGATCGGTAAGCTTTACCTTTAAATCTCTTAGTTGACGAGTTAGATGTTGTTGTAACAAAAAAATTAAATTTTTTTTTTCTTTTAATTAATTCATCAACATAATACTTTGCAACTTGACCAAAACCAAAAAAAAAATAATTATTTGTCATTAAGCAGTTTTCGATTTTAAATCTTTTAAAGAAATTGGATTTTCTAACTTATCTAACATTTCCTTTGGACAAATTTGTTTAAACTTTAGCACCTCATCTTCAAAATCATCTAGTATATCTTTTGCAATTTTAGAGCCTGTTTCAGAAACAAATTGTGTCATTAGAGATTGTAATTCTTTCTTCCAGTATTCAGTCTCAGGTTTTTGCCATACAATAGTTTGCGGGTTTGCGTAATTTTCAAATTCATTATTTGGATCGTAAACAAATGACATGCCGCCAGTCATACCAGCGCCGAAATTATCACCAACTTTACCTAAAATAACTGTAACTCCACCCGTCATATATTCACATCCATTCGATCCACATCCTTCAACTACGGCTTTGCCGCCAGAGTTTCTGACTGCGAATCTTTCACCTGCTTTTCCAGATGCAAAAAGCATCCCGCCAGTCGCTCCGTAAAGAACAGTGTTACCAATTATGACGTTTTCATTTGATTTTAACTTATTCACTCTTGAAGGTCTTACAATTATTTTCCCTCCTGAAAGACCTTTTCCAACATAATCATTTGAGTCACCAAAAACAGTAATTTTGATACCTTTTGCCAAAAAAGCTCCTAAAGATTGTCCGGCTGAGCCATTAAGAGAAATATTTATAGAGTCATCATTTAATTTATTATTTCCAAATTTGTTATGCACATAATGCGATAGCCTTGTACCAATTGCACGAAATGTATTTTTTACACCATACTCAACTTTAATGGGTTGATGGGGAGTGAATTTATCTTTTATGTCTAGCCATATTTTTTCATCTAAAGTATCTGGAACTTTGTTAATACCCTTTTCTTCACAAAATCTAGGGTTTTTCCCAGGATCAGTTTGAACTAGTAAAGGGTTTAAATCTAAATCGTCCAGATTAGGAGAGCCCCTGCTTACTTGAGTAAGTAAATCTGTTCTGCCAATTACCTCGTTTAAGCTTTTAAAACCTAAAGAAGCTAAAATTTCTCTAACTTCCTGAGCAACAAATCTGAAGAAATTAACTACTTTTTCTGGTGTGCCAGTAAATTTTTTTCTTAATTCTTCGTCTTGAGAACAAACGCCAACTGGGCACGTATTTGAATGACATTGTCTAACCATTATACAGCCCATTGCAATTAAAGATGATGTTCCCATCCCAAACTCCTCTGCCCCCATCATTGCAGCAATAACAACATCTCTACCAGTTTTTATTCCTCCATCAGTTCTTAGAGTAACTTTGTGTCTTAAATTATTTAAGGTCAAAATTTGATGAGCCTCGGTTAAACCCATTTCCCAAGGAACACCTGCGTATTTCACGCTGGTTTGTGGACTAGCTCCGGTCCCCCCTGAATGACCAGAAATTAAAATGACATCTGCTTTTGCTTTTGCTACCCCTGCAGCTATCGTTCCAATACCTGTTGATGCTACAAGTTTCACGCCAATTCTAGCATTTGGATTAATTTGTTTTAAATCGTAAATGAGTTGAGCTAAATCCTCAATTGAATAAATATCATGGTGAGGAGGAGGAGAAATCAAAGTTACTCCAGGTGTTGAATGCCTAAGTCTAGCAATATCCTTTGTTACTTTAAAACCGGGCAGTTGTCCACCTTCACCTGGTTTAGCCCCCTGTGCAATTTTTATTTCAATTTCATTACAATTATTTAAATAATCGACTGTAACACCAAATCTAGCAGAGGCTACTTGTTTTACACGAGAGTTAGCGGAGTCACCATTTTGAAGTTTTTTAAATCTTTTTGCATCTTCTCCACCCTCTCCACTACATGAAGCTCCTTTAATTCTATTCATTCCAATTGCTAAAGTTTCGTGTGCCTCCTCTGATAGAGCTCCGTGTGACATGCTACCACTTCCAAATCTCTTGGTAAGACTCTCGATTGGTTCTACCTCGTTTATATTGATTTGGTTATTCGCTTTTTTAAATTCTAAAAGGTCTCTTAGATTTGTTGGCGGTAGAGAATTCATTCCATCAGTATATTTTTTAAAAACTTCATAAGAATTAGTTGAAACTGAATGTTGGAGTGTATGTATCAAATTCCCTTGAAATTGGTGATTTTCTCCAGACTTTCTATATTTGTATAACCCACCAATTGGCAAGACATACACATCTTTCTCATACGCTTTTGTATGTAATTTCTTTATTTTTTCTTCAATTCCAGTAACACCAATCCCAGAAATTCTAGAAACAAGGCCTGGAAAATAATCAGAAACTAATGCTCTACTCAAACCTACTGTCTCAAAATTACAACCCCCTCTGTAAGCGCTTAAAACTGAAATACCCATTTTTGACATTATTTTTAGTAGTCCGTTTTCAATAGATTTTTTAAATCTTTCAACACACTCGTCAAAGCTTAATTTCCCAAAAAGTTTTTTTTCATATCTTTGAAAAATACTGTCTATAGCTAAATAAGGATTTATTGTTGTTGCTCCAACACCAATTAAGACTGCAAAAGAATGTGTATCCAGAGTTTCTGATGTTTCTACGTTAATCGAACAATATCCTCGTAAACCTAGTTTTACCAGATGAGAATGAACGGCACCAACTGCTAAAATCATTGGTATATTAGCTTTCTCAGAGCTTATGCTTTTATCGCTCAAAATTAATGTAGTGCTCCCTTCTCTTACTGAAATTTCAGCAGTATTTTTTATTTTTTCAATGTTTTCTTTTAATGAGGTATTCAAATTAAAAACGCAATCGATAACTTTTACTTTTTTTGAAAATATAGATTTAAATTTTTTTAATTGCGCATTTGAAAGTATTGGACTGTCTAAAACATAAATTATTTCTTCTGTTAAATTATCAAAATCAAGGATATTTCCGAGATTTCCAAATCTAGTTTTCAAACTCATTACTTTGTTTTCTCTTAATGAGTCAATAGGTGGATTAGTGACTTGACTAAAATTTTGTCTAAAGTAATGGGATATAGGTCTGTAGTGGCTTGATAAAACTGCTACGGGAGTATCGTCGCCCATTGAACCGGTGGCCTCTTTACTCTCCTCTACCATTGGATGAAGAATCATCTCCAAATCCTCAACGCTTAGACCGCTAAGATACTGTCTTCTTCTAAGCTCATCTCCGAAAAAATTATTTATCTCTTTAGGGCTTTTAATTTTTTTTTCTAAATCAACAATTTGCTTATTAAATTTTTTATAACTTTTTGATACATAATCTTTGATTTCTTGATCTAAAAAAAGTTTACCTTTTTTTAATTCAACAGCTATTATTTCACCTGGCCCAAGCCTACCCTTTTTTACAATTTTTTCTTCGGGAATGCTAATCATGCCAGTCTCTGAACCTGCGAAAATTAAATTATCTGAAGTTATCGTATATCTAAGAGGTCTCAGACCGTTTCTATCAACAGAAGCTATAACCCACTTTGCATCAGTAGCGCAAACTGCTGCTGGTCCATCCCAAGGCTCTATTGTGCTGTTAAGGAAATTAAATAACTCCTGATGATTTTTTGGAACAGTTTTACTTCTTTTTGACCAAGCGTCTGGTATCATCATGAGTTTTATCAAAGGCGCTAGCTTGCCTGAGTGGGTAAGAAGTTCAAAAACATTATCTAAGGAAGCAGAGTCTGAGTTTCCGGGAATTATTACTGGTTTTAAATCATTAATGTTAGAGAATAAATTGTTTGACATATCCTGCTCATGAATTTTCATCCAATTTACATTACCTTTTAATGTATTTATCTCCCCATTATGCGCAAGAGTTCTGAAAGGTTGAGCTAAATCCCAACTTGGAAAAGTATTAGTAGAATATCTTTGATGAAAAATTGCGAACCTGGATGTAAATTTTTTATTGTTCAAATCTTGATAAAAATCCGCTAAAGCTTCTGCTAAAAACATGCCTTTATAAACTATTGATCTTGAACTCATCGAACAAATGTAAAAATCTTTCAATTGGGACTCTCTTGCAAATTTCTCAATTTTTTTTCTAGACTCATATAAATTTCTCTCTAAATCATCCGTCTCTAAATTTTCATTTCTTCTGAATAAAACTTGTACTATCTCAGGCCTACTTGCTTCGGCTGTTAAGCCTAAAACTTTTGGATTCACAGGCACTTGTCGCCAACCATAGATATAATAATTATTGTTAAGTAAAACAGTTTCAATTATTGATCTGCATTTTTCTTGAGCCCCATAATCATTCCTTGGCATAAAAACCATACCCACACAAATTCTTTTATCTGAGTCATGCGAGTGGCCAGTTTCCGTAATTTTTTCATTAAAGAAATCGGGTGATATTTCAACTTTTATTCCTGCGCCATCACCAGACTTTCCATCAGCGTCTACTGCTCCTCTATGCCAAACAGCTTTAAGAGCTTCTATGCCGTATTCAACAACTTTTCTTGATTTTTTTCCATTAGTCGAAGCAATCAAACCAACTCCACATGCCTCGTGCTCCATTTCTGGATAGTATACAAAGTTTTTTTCCAAAATTTTTTTATTTCTTTTTAAATCACTCATCTAAATTAAGCCGCAACTGTTTTTTTATTTTTTAACTTGTCTTTTTCAATTAAAAATTTTCTTATTTGAACAGCGGCATCCCTTCCATCTTTAATTGCCCATACGACCAAGGAAGCGCCACGAACAATATCCCCCGCAGCAAATACGCCCTTTAAATTTGTGCTCATAGTATTCAAATCTATTTTTAGAGTTCCCCACTTAGATATGGCCAAACTCTCACACTTAAAAAGCTTGGGAAGATTTTCAGGATCAAAACCTAAAGATCTTATTACTAAATCTGCATTTAATTTAAACTCAGCTCCATCTTTAATGACTGGTTTTTTTCTACCTGACGAGTCTGGTGATCCAAGTTCCATTTTATTAACTTCGATTGACTCAACTTTGGAATTTCCTATAAATTTTTTTGGACTTGAGAGCCATATAAATTCTACACCTTCCTCTTCAGCGTTTAAAACCTCTCTCGCTGAACCAGGCATGTTCGCTTTATCTCTTCTGTATAAACATTTAACACTTTTTGCCTTCTGTCTAACTGCAGTTCTAACGCAATCCATAGCTGTATCACCGCCTCCTATTACAACGATATCTTTATTATTTGCATCCAAAGTGCCATTATCAAATAAGTCAACTTTGTCCCCAAGTCCTTTTCTGTTTGATGCAGTAAGAAAATCCATTGCTGGAAATATATTTTTTAATTCGGACCCAGGTATTTCAATTTCTCTCGCTTTATAGACTCCTGTAGCAATTAATATTGCGTCGTGCATTTCCCTCAATTCATCTAAGGTCTTATCTTTCCCAACTTCAAAATTTTGGACAAACTTAATACCGCTTTCTTTTAAAATATTCGTTCTTCTCTCTACTACAAATTTTTCAAGTTTAAAGTTAGGTATTCCATAAATTAAAAGTCCACCTGGTCTATCATATCTATCATAAACGGTAACCTTGTAGCCAAAACGTCTTAGCTCTTCAGCACAAGCTAGGCCTGCTGGTCCAGCACCAATAATCCCAATGCTCTCAATTAATTCTTTTTCAACTTTTAAAGGTTTAACCCAATTTTTTTCCCATGCCGTATCTGTAATATATTTCTCAATCGAGCCTATGGTTACAGTACCATGACCAGATTGTTCGATAACACAATTTCCCTCGCAAAGTCTATCTTGCGGGCATATTCTACCGCAAACTTCTGGCATATTATTTGTGCTTTGTGAAATTTCGTAAGCTTCTTTTAATCTTCCCTCTGCTGTCAATTTTAGCCAGTCGGGAATATTATTATGCAACGGACAGTGCACTTGACAAAAAGGAACTCCACACTGTGAACATCTGCTGGATTGGTCTTTTGCCTTTTCAATAATGTACTCGTTATAAATTTCGTGAAAATCCCCTTTTCTGTCTGATATTTTTCTTTTTTCAGGGGTTTCTTGATTTAACTTTACAAACTTTAACATTTTATTAGTCATAAGTAGGAGGGTTTAAAACAAAAACAGATGAAATAAAAGAATAAATAAGTAATAACTACTTACCTATATTGAAAAAAGGTAAGTAAATATGCACTTTAAAAATTCATAGCTGCTATGTGAATCTATAATACCTTTGGAATTCAATCTAAAGTTTAATAAATATTAGTTATGTTAGAAGTTTTAATTCTTTCTTTTATTCAAGGAGTGACAGAGTTTTTGCCAATAAGTTCTACTGGCCACCTAGTTTTAATTTCAAAATTTTATAATTTTTCATTTTCAAATCTATTATTAGATATAAGTTTACATATAGGCTCTTTCTTGGCAGTGACTTTTTATTTTTTTCAAGACATTATTAAAATTATTAAAGATAAAGAAAAGTTAATAATTTTAATTGTAGCGGTTTTGCCGGTTTTGATTATTGGTTTTATTATTTCAGAAACTGGTTTTATTGAAAATTTAAGAAATATAAAAGTAATTGGTTGGACTACAATCATTTTTGGTTTATTACTCTTTCTAAGCGATAAATCAAAAACAAGTAAAAATTATAATAATCATTTTTCTATGAAAGCTGCAATAGTTATTGGCTTAATACATTCTTTGGCAGTTATACCTGGAGTAAGTAGGTCAGGTATAGCTATCACGGCTGGAAGATTTTTATCATTTAGCAGATTGGACTCTGCGAAAATTTCTTTTATACTTTCAATACCAACTTTATTTGTTCTGAGTTTTTATGGTATTTACAACCTTTCAAAAGAAACAGCTGATATTATAAAAGATTTAAACTTAATAGGTATTTTGCTTTCTTTTACTTTTTCTTATTTGACTATTAAATTTTTTTTAAAGTTTATAAGAAAATTTACTTTATTGTTTTTTGTTATTTATAGAGTCATTATTGGTTTACTAATTTTATTTTATGGATACTCATAATAAAAAAGAATATTACATAATAAATATATTGATTGCCCTATTTCCAATTTCAATTATTTTTGGAACATTGGCTATAAATATAAATACTATTTTAATTATTTTTTTTGGTGTATATTTATTTAAATTTTCTCTATTTGATAGTGATGATAAATTTTTCAAATACGTAATTATTATTTTTTTTTCTTATATAGTTCTAATATCTTTTTTAAACTATTTTAAGTTTTTTAATGATGGAGGTCTTTATTACGAAAATTTTCTTAAATCCATATTTTTTTTAAGGTATCTTCTTTTATTTTTTGTAATAAATAAAATTATTGAACAAAATCTATTTAATATTAAATATTTTTACTACATCTGTATAATTACAAGTTTTTTTTTAGGGATAGATTTAATAATTCAATATAACTTCGGTAAAGATATTTTTGGATTTGTTCCAAAAGATGGAAGCGAAACAAGAAGACTGGCTGGATTTTTTAATCAAGAATATGTTGCAGGGAGTTACCTTCAAAAATTTAGTTTATTTGCAATTTTTTCTTTATTTTTTTTTAAAGATTTATCAAAAAAAAAATTAATACTATTATTTTCAATTACTTCGATTTTTTTTCTCATATGTATATTTATCTCAGGCAATAGGATGCCGTTTCTATTATTTTTATTAAATCTTTGTGCATTATGTTTTATTGAAAAAAAATTACTAAAAAGTTTATTAATATCATTCTTATCCATAATCGCTTTAATTTTAATTATTCTAAACACTAGCATGGGAAAAATGATCAATGAAAATTTGCAGGTTCATTTTAAGAATCTTTTTATTCAATCAAAAGAAATTTTAATACAAACTAAAGATGTTTTTTTAGGAAAAGAGCAATATAAACACGATTGGGTAACTTTTGTTGAGTCTTCTAAAGAAGAAAAAAAACGATTTGAAGAAGAAACAAAAGACAAGTATCTTATTAGTTCACCTCATCTGCGTATTTTTAATGCAGGAGTAAATACTTGGAAAGAAAAGCCTGTATTCGGTGGTGGTATCAAATCTTTTAAAATAAACTGTGAGTGGAAATTTAACCACAGTTGCGCTCCTCATACACATAACTATTTCATAGAAGTTTTGGCTGACCTGGGCGTTATAGGTTTAGTGTTCTTTTTAATATTATTTTACTATCCTCTATTAAAATTTATCATCGTATATATCAAAGATATAAATTATAATTTGACAATTAATATAAGATTTATAATCCTTCCTATTTTCTTAATTATTTTTTCTGAGGCCTTTCCAATTAGAAGTTCGGGTAGTTTTTTTTCTACTCAAAATGCCTCTATAATTTTTCTATTGCTCCCAATGCTTTTAAACTTTAGAAACATTTTTAAAACAAATATTAGATTATAAAATCGTTGTAAGCAAAAGAAGGATTAAAAAAACCAAAACAAAAAATATAATTACTGAGTTTTGTAAAGACATATTTAT
Organism: uncultured Pelagibacteraceae bacterium; assembly: GCA_902546795.1. Taxonomy (GTDB): domain Bacteria; phylum Pseudomonadota; class Alphaproteobacteria; order Pelagibacterales; family Pelagibacteraceae; genus Pelagilacustribacter. The sequence goes on along the minus strand of CACCLK010000001.1, from coordinate 70,264 downwards.
AATTTAGGCGGAAATAGTTTATTTGGATCTATCTTATATTTTTTCAATGCTTTTTCGGCTTTTTTACTCTCGATTAATTGCTCTCTTGAAAGAGCACTTAATGTGTAAGCTACAATGTGCTCTTTGTCTACCTCAAAAAACTTTCTTAAATTTTTTCTTGTATCACTTCTGCCATAGCCATCGGTACCAAACGAATAAAAAGGTTTCTGTACGTATGGTCTTAACTGATCAGAAAATGATCTTACATAATCTGATGCAGCTATCACTGGTCCATCTCGACTTTCTAAACATTTCTGAACAAATGATTTTTTACTTTTTTCTTCAGGGTGTAGCAGATTCCAACGTTCAGTTTCCATACCATCTTTCCTCAATTCATTAAAACTTGTTACGCTCCAGATGTCTGAGTCCACTCCAAATTCTTCTGATAAAGTTTTTGCGGCTGAAATAATCTCTCTCAAAATAGTTCCCGAGCCTAATAGCTGAACCTTAACTTTTCCTTTATTTTTAAACTCTTTAAATAAATACATACCTTTAAGAATTCCTTCATCTGATCCTTTTGGTTTTTCTGGGTGAGAGTAATTTTCATTCATTGCTGTAATGTAATAAAAAATATTCTCTTTTTTTTCATGCATCCTTTTAATTCCATCTCTTAAAATAACAGCCATTTCATAAGAGAAAGTTGGGTCATAACTTACACAGTTTGGAATATTTGAGGCTAATAAATGACTATGTCCATCTTGGTGTTGTAATCCTTCACCTGCTAAGGTTGTTCGCCCTGCAGTTGCTCCAATCAAGAATCCTCTCGCTTGGGAGTCACCCGCGGCCCAAGCTAAATCACCGACCCTTTGAAATCCAAACATTGAATAAAAAATATAAATTGGTATCATTTCCAAATCATGATTTGTATATGCAGTTCCAGCGGCTATCCATGAAGACATCGCGCCTGACTCTGTAATACCTTCTTCTAAAACTTGACCACTTTTATCCTCTCTGTAAGAACTCAGCTGCTCCGAGTCCACAGGCTCATATTTTTGGCCCTCATGTGCGTATATACCTATTTTTTGGAAAAATCCCTCCATACCAAAAGTTCTAGCCTCATCTGGAATAATCGGGACCAATCTTGGTGAAACATTTTTATCCCTTAATAACGCTGTAAGCATTCTTACTAAAGCCATTGTTGTTGACATCTCTTTGTCACCAGTTGATTTCATAAAACTATCGAAGATATCTTTTGGTGGAGATTTTATTGGTTTTGCGAATGAGGATCTTTCAGGAATAAATCCACCAAGTTTTGCTCTTCTGTCTTTGAGATATTTTATTTCTTCTGAATTTTCGCTCGGTTTATAATATTCAATATTCTTGACTTGCTTATCAGTTAGAGGGACATCAAACCTGTCTCTGTAGTAAAGAAGATCTTGTTCATCAAGTTTTTTTTGTTGATGTGTTGTGTTTATACTTTCACCAGATTTTCCCATACCATAACCTTTGATTGTTTTAGCTAATATAACAGTTGGGGAACCTTTGTGTTGCATTGCAGCGTGATAGGCTGCGTACACTTTATGTGGATCGTGTCCACCTCTATTCAATTTCCAAATATCCTGATCCGTCATTGTTGAGACTAAATCTTTCAGATCTTCGTACTTTCCAAAAAACTTTTCTCGAACATATGCACCACCTTTTGCCTTAAAGGCCTGATATTCTCCATCCACGCATTCGTTCATTCTTTTTATTAGAAGTCCCGTTTTATCCTTCATTAAAAGTTTATCCCAATATGATCCCCATATCACCTTGATTACATTCCAACCAGTTCCTCTAAAGCTTCCTTCTAATTCTTGAATAATTTTTCCATTACCTCTTACTGGACCATCTAACCTTTGAAGGTTGCAATTAATGACAAATATTAAATTATCTAATTTTTCACGCGCAGCTAATCCTATGGCTCCTAAAGACTCAGGTTCATCCATCTCTCCATCACCAAGAAATACCCATATTTTTCTTCCCTGATCTTTTATTAAACCTCTATTAATTAAGTATTTTAAAAACCTAGCTTGGTAGATTGCCATGATTGGACCCAAGCCCATTGAGACGGTTGGAAACTGCCAGAAGTTTGGCATCAACCAGGGATGAGGGTAAGAAGATAATCCACCTTTATTTACTTCCTGCCTAAAACCATCAAGCTGTTTAGATGTCATTCTTCCCTCCAAAAACGCCCTTGCATACATTCCGGGTGCTGAATGGCCTTGAAAATAAACTAGATCCCCACCAAACTTATTTGTTTTAGCTCTCCAAAAATGATTCATTCCGATATCATATAAAGTTGCTGCTGATGCAAAAGTCCCAATATGCCCTCCTAGTTCTGAACTTTTTTTATTTGCTTTAACCACCATGGCGGCAGCATTCCATCTAATATAAGCTCTTATTTTTTTCTCTATGTTTTGGTCCCCTGTCGACTTTGCTTCAGCCTCTGGTGGTATTGTATTTATGTACGGAGTGGTTCTTGTATCAGGTAACACGAGTCCAGCTTTGTAAGCTTGATCTATAACTTTATTTAGTAAATAGCTCGCCCTTGATGCCCCATCATTTTCTATTACAGAATTTAATGAGTCAATCCATTCATTTGTTTCTAAAGGATCAATATCATCTTTTGATGCCGGCTCAGCAAATACTTTTTTGACTTGTTTAACTGATGCACCGTTACTAAGATTTCCATTCCTTTTTACAGTATCATCAGTTTTTTTTGGCTCTATAATTTTCTTTGGCTTTTCTTTTTGAACAATTGTCTGATTGTTTGCTGCCTGGCCATTTTCTATTGTGGCTAAAATACTTCCTTCTGAAACTTTGTCACCAATTTTAACTTTCAAATCTTTTATTTGCCCCTCCGATGGTGATGGGATTTCAACACTTGATTTGTCACTTTCTATAGTGACGATCGGATCATTCTTTTTTATTTGATCACCTGGCTTTACTAAAATTTCTATTACCTCTACGTCTTTAAAGTCACCGATATCTGGAACTGATATGTTTTGAGCCATAATTTCTTATTATAAACTGGATTAAAATTTAATAAATATTCATCTAATAATAAATGTAAAAAATGAAGCATTATACCCCTATAGCTTGATTTTTGACACATTTATCACCTTATTTTGACACCTGTTGTTGAATAATAAACCTATGAACTGGCTTTTAAACATTCTATTTAAAAAAAAGGAACCCAAATTAAGTAGTGATCTGGTTGTTCAAAAAATCCTATTAAAAAAATACCTATTGAGATAAGTTCTTAAAGCTTTGCTTTATGAACTATCTTTGGAAACCATCTGCGAATTTAATAGAAAATTCAATATTAAATAAATTCACAAAATATCTGGATTTAGATTTTGATAAGAATTTTAAAAGTCTCTGGAGATGGAGTGTTGAAAACCCAGATATTTTTTGGTCTAAATTTTGGGATTTCTCAAAAATAATTGGCGATAAAGGAAATGAAATTATAATTAAAGATAAAATTTTTAATAAATCTAAATTTTTCCCTGACTCAAAAATAAATTACTCTGAAAATATTTTAAAAAAAAGAACCAAAGATATTGCGGTTAACTTTTTATCAGAACAGGGTTTTGAAGAAAAAATTTCTTGGCAGGAACTTTACCAAAAGGTTTGTAGATTTTCTTCTTATCTAAAAAAAAGCAATTTAAAAAAGGGAGATAGAGTAGCTGCTTACGTACCAAACAAAATAGAAAATATTATTAGCTTCTTAGGATGTGCTAAAAACGGAATTATTTGGTCTTCTTGTTCCCCTGATTTTGGTCCACAAGGTGTAATAGATAGATTTAAACAGATTAAGCCAAAGATGCTTATTACGTGTGATTATTATTTTTATAATGGAAAAAAAATAAATATTCTTGATAAGGTTGATGAAATTCTTAAACAAATTCCGTCAATAAAGACAGTTATTGCCTATAATTATAATAATCAAGATAAAAAGGATTTGAAAAATTTTGTACGTTTTGATGAAGCTATTAAAGAAGATTTAGATGTAACATTTGAAAGATTTGAATTTAATCATCCCATCTATATCCTCTTCTCAAGTGGCACAACTGGAAAGCCAAAATGTATAACGCATGGGGCTGGGAACGTTTTAATCGAACATAATAAAGAGTTCATGCTCCATTGCGATATAAGAGATAATGAAAAGTTATTTTACTATACTACTACTGGTTGGATGATGTGGAATTGGTTGGTCGGAGGGCTAGCGACAGGATCATCGATATTTCTGTATGACGGGGCACCAGTTTACCCGAAAATTGATACGCTTCTTGAATACTGTCAAAACAAAAAGATTAATCTTTTTGGTGTTAGTGCCAAATATATAGATCATCTTAAAAATGAAAACTATAATAGTAAAAATTTAGATTTAAGATCAATTAAAATTATTACTTCTACCGGCTCGCCATTAGCTGAGGAAAGTTTCAATTATATTTACAAGAATATTAAAAAAGATGTGCATTTAGCATCCATAGCAGGTGGCACAGATTTAGTTGGCTGCTTAGTCCTTGGAAATCTTTTTTCAAATGTTTACAAAGGTGAAATACAAGGTCAAAGCTTAGGTATTGACGTTGATGTTTTTACCGATGACGGAAAGAGCACTGCTGATGGAGAGAAAGGAGAATTAGTTGTTAAGCAGCCCTTTCCATCGATGCCAGTAAAATTTTGGGGTGATGACAATGGTGAAAAATACCATAAGGCTTATTTTACAAAGTATAAAAATATTTGGCATCATGGTGATTTCATAGAGAGAACTTCTGACAATGGTTTTATTATGAGAGGTAGATCTGATTCTACTTTAAATCCTGGTGGGGTAAGAATAGGAACTTCTGAAATTTATCAACAGGTAGAAGATATTGATTTTATTACTGAAGGATTGGTGGTCGGCCAAGATTTCGATGATGATGTTCGAATAATTTTATTTGTTACAACAAAAAATAATCAAGAACTCAATGATGAAAAAATAAAATCCATTAAATCTAAAATTAGAAAAAATTGTTCCCCTAAACATGTACCAACAATTATTATTAAAGTTCCAGAAATTCCAAAAACAAAAAGTGGGAAGATTGTAGAATTGGCGGTGAGACAAGTGATTAATGGAGAACAGATAAATAACAAAGAAGCAATCGCAAATCCAGACTCTCTAGAATTTTTTAAAAATTTACCACAACTAGCTCAGAAATAATTTGCACAATTTTTGTGTAACATCGAATGAAGCTCAACAAGTTTTTCGAAACTTTTGTTATAGCCGCCTCCCAAAACCCCGCATAACGGAACATTTTTTGAATAGAAGTTCTCAATTACTATCTGGTCTCTTTTATTAATACCTTCGTCAGTGATCTTTAACTTACCTAATCTGTCATTATAATGAATATCAACTCCGGCAACATAGAAAACAAAGTCATAAGTGTTTTGATTCAGTCTTTTTAAATTTTCATTTAAAACATTAAGATACTCATTATCTTCCATATTATCCTTAAGCTCAATATCTAAATCACTTTGAGATTTTTTAGCAGGATAATTAGATGCGCAATGCATACTAAAGGTCATTACATCTTTATCGTTTTGAAATATTTCTGAATTACCATTTCCTTGATGAACATCCAAATCTAAAATTAAAATCCTTTTTGCAAGTCCCTTTTTTTTTAAATAGTTCGCTGCAACAGCGGTATCATTAAAAACACAATATCCTGCCCCATAATCAAAAGTCGCATGATGGCTTCCTCCTGCAGTGTTACAAGCAAGTTTTGCGTCTAAAGCTAGTTTACTAGCTAGCACAGTGCCGCCAGTTGCAACAAATGATCTCCTAACTACACTGTCATTAATAGGAAACCCTATTTTCTTCTGTGCCTTAATATCAAGTGTTTTGTTCTTTATATCGTTGATATATTTTAGGGAATGGGATGTCCTCAAAGTTTCGACTGAGCACTCTTTGGGGATATGGAAATGCTTTACAACTCTATTTTTTAACAGATGTTTTGCTAGCGCACCGAATTTTTTAATTGGAAATTTGTTATCATCATTTATTTTAGCAACGTAATCAGGATGATTTACGATAGGAAGCTGCATCAATTTTTAATTATAGGCTAAATAAATAGAAATAATTACAACCCAAAAAAAGGCATAGTAAAGTACATAGCCTTTTGGGGTGAATGGCATTTTTTTTAATTTACGCTTGCCTTTACCTTTATATGGTTTTGAAATTTCCATTATCTTTCAATACACATTGCTATACCCATACCTCCACCAATACACAATGTGGCTAAACCTCTCTTTACGTCACGTTTTATCATTTCGTGTATTAATGTTACAAGAATTCGAGTACCCGAAGCTCCTATAGGATGTCCAATAGCAATAGCACCGCCATTAACATTTACCTTCTCCTCTGGTACACCTAAGGTTTTTAGAACAGCAATACTTTGAGCTGCGAAAGCCTCGTTGACCTCTAAAAGATCTAAATCTTTAACTGACCAACCTGCTAAATCTAAAGCTTTTTTTGACGATGGAATTGGGCCAGTACCCATTAATGCAGGATCAACTCCACAGCTAGCCCACGATTTTATTGTTACTAATTTTTTTAAACCTTTTTTTTCTGCGTCTAAAGACGACATCATTGTTACTGCAGCGGCCCCATCATTAATACCTGAGGCATTACCAGCTGTAACAGTGCCATCTTTTTTAAAAACTGGCTTTAATCTTTTTAAGGCTTCCAAATTAATTCCTTCTCTTGGATGCTCATCTTTTTTAAAATCGATTTGAGCTTTTTTTGACTTTATCTGAAAATTAATAATTTCTTCTTTAAATTTATTTTCTTTTTGAGCTTTCAATGCTTTTTCCTGAGAGCTTAATGCAAATTTATCTTGTTGTTCTCTCGTTACCTGAAATTTTGATGCAACATTCTCTGCCGTAATACCCATATGATAACCGTGAAATGCATCCCACAAACCATCTTTTATCATAGTGTCTGTCATCTCAGTATCACCTAATTTTTTTCCATCTCTTAAATGAATTGCGTGAGGTGCTAAAGACATACTTTCTTGTCCTCCAGCAACTATTATACTTGAGTTTCCGGCCTTAATACTTTGGTAACCTGAAGCAACTGATCTTATTCCTGAACCACAAACTTGATTAACAATAAAGGCAGGTTTTTCTTTTGGAATTCCAGAGTGAATGGAAGCTTGTCTCGCTGGGTTTTGACCTGTTCCTCCAGTTAACACTTGTCCCATTATTACTTCATCAACTTCGTCTTTTTTTAAATTAGATCTGTCAATACTTTCGCTAATCACTGCAGATCCAAGCTCGTGACCAGGTACATTTTTTAAGCTTCTGTTCAATGATCCAACTGCGGTTCTTACCGCTGATGTAATTACTACTGCATTATCTGCCATTTTTATAATATATAGATGTTAGTCCTTTAAATACAATAGTTTATTTGGTAATTGATGATAATGCGCCTGTAGCTCAACTGGATAGAGCGCTTGGCTACGGACCAGGAGGTTCTGGGTTCAAATCCTAGCAGGCGCACCAAATTTTTGCTACATTAATGATATGTCGATTGAGAAAATTTTAGTTCCAGATTTAGGTGATTTCAAAGATGTTGAAATTATAGAAGTTCTTGTAAAGTCTGGTCAAAATATAAAAAAGAATGATTCTTTGATCACTCTTGAAAGCGATAAATCCAGTGTAGAAGTTCCATCTACTCATAATGGAGTAATTAAAAATATTGATGTAAAAGTCGGAGACAAAGTAAATAAAGGTGATTTAATTTTGTCACTAGAAGTTGGTCAAAAAAAATCAGAAATAAAAACCAGTGCAAGCAAGGAAACAGAAAATAAAGAAATCCCAGAAAAAAAAATTAGCACCGCTCAACAAAAAGTTAAAAGTGTTGAGGGCGCAGTAAAATCTGCAAGTCCAAAAATAAGAAAATTTGCGAGAGAAATGGGAGCGGACATTTTTCAAATAGCTGGGACTGAAAGATTAGGGAGAGTAACAGTAGAAGATGTGAAGAAACATATTAAATCAAAACTTTCATCATCTGGAGAAGGTCAAATAAATAAGACGAAATACAAAGATGAGTACGATCACTCAGAATTCGGTGAAATAGAAATTAAAGATATTCCAAGAGTAAAAAGGCTTTCCGGACCTCAACTTGTTAGATCTTGGACTGAGATACCTCACGTTACTCAGCACGATGAAATTGATATTACTGAAATGGAAATTTTCAGAAAATCATTAAGAGATGTTTATACTGGTGAGAAGGTTGCTATTACACCTTTAGCATTCATAACTAGAGCTTTAGTAAAAGCTTTACAAACTTATCCAAATTTTAATTGTTCAATTGATACAGAAACTAACAAAATTACTTTCAAAAAATATTATCATATAGGCTTTGCAGTAGATACGCCTCATGGTTTGATGGTACCTAAAATTAGAGATGTAGAGAAAATGTCAATTAAAAAGATTTCAAATGAGTTAAGGAGAGTAAGTAAGTTATGTAGAGATTTAAAAATTGATAAAAAGGAATTTTTTGGTGGATCAATGACCATCTCAAGTTTAGGCGGAATAGGAGGAAATTTTTTTACTCCAATTATAAACCCACCTGAAGTTGCTATTTTAGGAGTTGGTAAGGTATTTGATAAAATTGTATTTCAAGACGGAAAATATCTATCAAGAAAGATATTGCCGATTTCATTATCTTATGATCATAGAATTATAGATGGGGCTGAGGGTGCTAGATTTTGTGTTCATTTGTCTCAAAGTCTTGGAAAAGATTTTGCTTTTAAACTTGCTGTTTAAGAAATTATAAAATAGTACAAAGCATGAATAAAAAAATATTCTCTCTTATTTGTGCAATAAGCTGTTCATTAATTTGGGGATCTGCTTTTATAGCTCAAGACATGGGTATGGACTATAACGGTCCATTTACATTTACTTTTGGAAGACTGTTCCTTGGTTTTCTAACATTGGTACCTTTTTTATTAATTTTTGAGTATGGTAAAATCAAATCGTTAATTATAAAAAAAGAAAATATTTTTAATCTGCTTCTTATAGGATTTCTATTATCAGCAGGAAATATTTTGCAGCAATACGCTTTGCTTTACACTGATGTCGCAAACACAGCAGTTTTTACTGTTTTTTATGTAGTTCTAGTTCCTTTTGTTGCTTACTATTTTTTTTCAAAAAATATTCATAAATCGGTTTGGCTATCAATAATAATTTGTTTATTCGGTGGAATTCTTTTAACTGAGTTTGAAAATATTCAAGTAAGAATTGGGGATAGTATCGCAATTTTTAATGCTTTATTTTGGGCGTTTCATATTGTTTTTATTTCCAGATTCTTAAAAATATTCAATTACCCAATCACAATTGCATGTGTGCAATGCTTATTAGCATCACTTTTCGCATTATGCGCGGCTTTAGTCTTTGAAAATGTTCAGTTTTCAAATATGGCTTTAGATGGGAAAGAAATGATTTATGCAGGAGTTTTATCGAGTGGATTAGCTTTTCTTTTACAAATTTATGGTCAACAGAATTTATCTCCTGCTCCTGTTGCAATTATATTTTCACTTGAAGGTGTTTTTGCATCAGTTTTTGGCTGGATCATTCTAAGTCAATATTTAACTGAAATTAAAGTAATCGGTATTATGCTAATACTATTTGCTGTTATTTTTTCACAATTAGCTCCTATGTATGATAAAAAAAAGTATGGACGAATCTAAAAAAGGTTTTATGAAACATTTAGGCGGTCTATCTTTCAAAAAGATTGATAACGAAAATTATCAATTTTCAGCAAAGGTTCTGGATATGCATTTGAATACTGGAGGAATAGCCCACGGTGGGTATTTATCAACTATTGCGGACGCTGGAATGGGAACTGCAGCTCATATGATAGCCTCAGGAAAAAGATGCGTTACTATTAATTTAGATATAAAATTTATTTCTGCTGGAAAATCAGGCGAAATACTATCCGGTAAAGTAAAGATTTTAAAAAAAACAAATACATTGATATTTATTTATTGTGAGATCTTAAACGGAAATGGAATCGTTGCCTCAGCAAATGGTACCTGGAAAATATTATCTTAATTATTGAGGTATAAATATTAAGCAAACACCATTATTGCAATACCTTTTACCAGATTGTCCTGGGCCATCATTAAAAACATGTCCGTGGTGGGCACCGCATTTAGCACAATAATAAGCAATTCTTTTCATGCCATACGAATAATCTATTTTTGTTTTGAACGCTCCTGGTATCGCGTCTGTAAAGGATGGCCACCCGGTGCCACTATCATATTTTGCTACTGACTCGAACAGTTTAGCATTACAATTAGCACAATGATATGAGCCCCTTCTTTTCTCAAAATTTAAAACACTTGACCCGGCAAGTTCCGTGCCTCCTCTAAACATAATTTTTTTTTGCTCTTCTGTTAAATTAGGATTGAGGATTTTTGATTTTTCTAGAGCAAATAATTGACTATATTTACCAACACTTACTGAAACAGCTGTTAGTAAAATAAATTTAAAAAAATTTCTTTTTTTTTTATTCATTTTTTTTGTCTTACTTTCTGAAGTCCACAATCCTTGCACTTGACTGTTTGTGTTGAACCAGCTGCGCCAAAACCATAGTTTGTATCAATCACATCGTATCTATGCAAACCTAAATAGCAGAATAATCTGTAAATCTGCTTTAACATATCGTTATTTTAATTTTCTTCTATAATTATTATATCCAAAAATGAAAATTAATAAAAATGAAAAAGGATAAATTATTGCTTTATCCGGTCGGTCTAGATTTTCAATTTTGAATTCGCTGACTACATCACCAGTCTCAATTCCAGCCTTTTTAGCTAAACCGTTCCACTTCAAAGTATCAACCGTAAGTCTTCCATCTTGATTAATCAAATTTACTCCATATTCTTCGAAGCTGAAGTCTTGTTCAAAACTATTTTTTTCAATCACAAAAAGCTTATACCTGTCACCATATTCTGTTCTTCTAGTTACTTTTATATGAACTTCTCTTTCAGGATTAAATTCAATACTACTTATCTTCTCAACATTAAGAGCTTGTTTTTCAAATTTAGGATAAAATTTATCAAGAATGTATCCTGGTCTAAATAATGACATTGAAATTAAAAGGAAAGCGATAATTTCATACCATTTTAATCTATTTATGAACCAACCTTGTGTTGCCGCAGTAAAAATTAATATTGCTGATAAAGAGGTTATAACCACAACTAATCCGTGCCAAAAACTCTCAATACCTATTAAAAGCAATTCAGTATTAAATATGAATACGATCGGTAAAATTCCAGTCCTTAAACTATACCAAAAAGCTTGAACACCAGTTTTAATTGGATCTGCTTTTGATATTGCCGCAGCAGCATAAGAAGCAAGACCAACTGGCGGTGTAACATCAGCCATAAGTCCATAATAAAAAACATATAAGTGAATAGCGATTAGTGGAAAAACATAGCCCGAAGCACTTCCCACCTCTACAACTACCTGAGCCATCAAGGCCGCAACAACTAGATAGTTTGCTGTTGTTGGCAACCCCATTCCCAAAATAATACAAAGAACAGCTGTTAACAAAAGAAGTGTGATCACATTACCACCTGAAATAGCCTCCACGATTACAATAAGATTGTTGCTCAAACCAGTTGATGCAACAGCACCAACAATTATTCCTGCGGTTGCAATAGCTATTGCAACGCTTATCATGTTAAGAGCGCCTTTCTCTAATCCAGTAATAACTTTATTATATCCCTCTCGTAATCCACTAACAAAACTCTCGTTAACCCTAATTGCAGTAAAAATTTCTTTTACTATAATAATTAAAAATAAAGATAGAATTGAATAAAATACGGCTGATGCTGCGGTCCAACGCTCAACTAATAATAAATAAACTAAAATAAATATTGGTATCAAGAAATGAATGCCACTTAAAAATGTTTTGCCTAATGGCGGTATTTGATCTGCTGGTAATCCCTTGATATCTAATTTAACAGACTCTAAATGCGAGATATAAAATAAAGCTATATAAGATATTATTGCGGGCAAGAACGCATGAGTAATAACTGTAAAATAAGAAATTCCTAATAATTCTGCCATAACAAAAGCTGCGGCACCCATAATTGGAGGCATAATTTGTCCGTTTACAGATGCAGCAACTTCAATAGCACCTGCTTTTGTAGGACTAAGACCAGTCCTTTTCATTATTGGAATTGTAAAAGTTCCAGTTGTGACAGTATTTGCTACTGAAGATCCAGAAATTAATCCGGTCAATCCAGAAGCTAAAATTGCGGCCTTTGCTGGCCCACCTCTCATTTTACCGACTAATGCAAATGCTAAATTAAGGAAATATTTTCCACCTCCTGCAGCATCCAAAGTTGCGCCAAATAAAACAAAAAGGAAAATAAAACTTACTGAGACACTTATGGGTATACCAAAAATTGCCTCTCCACCGAACCAATGGTATCCAACAAGTCTTGTGATTGATAAGCCTTGATGAGAGATTAAATCAGGCATCTTTTGACCAAAAATTGAAAATAATAGAAATATAAGAGCTATTGCCACCAAAGGAATTCCGATGGCCCTTCTAGTTGCCTCTAACAGAAGAATAATTCCGAGACCCCCAAGAATTAATTCATAAGGAATCTTTAGACCAAAAAAATTTAATGATGCTAGTATACCCTGCCTATAAACTAAACCTTCGTACTCTATGACTAGATAAATTGTAGCTAAAGTAGAAATAAAAGCTAAAGTATAATCAGAGATATTTATTGATGAGTTTCTTTTTGATTTGATCGCCGGGTAAGCTAAAAAACAAAGACCCATACCAAAAGCTAGGTGAATTGCTCTTGCTGGAACGTCAATAAATTTTCCGAAATCAAGTATAAATGGAAGAGGTGAAGCATACCATAATTGAAAAAGAGACCAAGTAATTGCCAAAAATCCAACTAATTTAAGATTCCAATTATGAAGGACTCTTCTGGACCCGCCCTCTTCATCGTGTTTTTTAAAAAAATTTTGATTAACTTGTGACATTAAAAGAACATAAAAAAAAAGGCCCAGTTTTTCAACTGGGCCTTAAATTTATTTGACTTACATTAAGCCTTTTTCTTTATAGTATTTTACTGCACCTGGATGTAGCGGGGCAGAAAGACCATCTACGATCATTTTCTTTGGATCTAAATTTGCAAATGCAGGATGTTGTTTTCTAAAATCATCAAGATTTTCAAAAACAGCTTTTGTTACTGAGTATACAAGATCATCAGAAACATCCGCACTTGTTACAAATGAAGCCATTACTCCAAAAGTAGTAACATCTTTTTTTGATGTTTTGTAAGTACCTTTCGGAATTGTAGCAAAGGCATAAAAAGGGTTATCAGCCACAAGTTTTTTAACTGCGTCTGTTTCTAAGTTAATTATGCTTGCTCCACATCCATCTGTAGATTGTGCAACACCAGCATTGGGCACACCAACTGTGTAACCAAATGCGTCGATTTTTTTATCACAAAGAGCTCCTGATTGTTCAGATGAAGTAAGCTCTGAAGTAGAACCAAAATAACCAGTGTCTACGCCATGTGCTTCCATAAGAACTTCGAATGTTCCTCTTTGTCCAGAACCTGGGTTTCCAATATTTACTTTTTTGCCTTTTAAAGAATTCCAGTCTTTTATTCTAGAACCTTTTCTAGCTATAATTTGAAATGGCTCTGGATGAGCTGAGAAAACTGCTCGTAATTTGTCGTAAGGTTTAACTTTATCAGGTCTTGTTCCATTATATGCATGGTATTGCCAGTCTGACTGAGCTACACCAAATTGTAACTCACCCTGCATGATTTGACCAATGTTATAAGTAGAACCTCCTGTTGAAGGAGCAGAGCATCTGTATGCTTTGTCCGTTCCTTTTTTTCTTCCGTGTTCTGCAGATTGTATCTTTGCAACCATTTTACACACAGCATTTCCTACTTGGAAATAAACTCCAGTAGGTCCACCTGTTCCAATAGAAAAGAACTCAGCGGATTTAGCTATTGTTGTTAATGGGCTTGATAGCGCAAACAATACTAATGTAGCAGAGATTGTTGATATTAGTTTTTTCATCGTATCTCCCTTCGTTAGGACCAAGATTTAACTACTTTGTTATCTTAAGGTCAAAGAGAATCTTTAGATTTTTTTAGCCCAATTTGATAGCTTTTTAATACCCTCCACAACATTTGGTGCAAATTTTTCAACCATACCGTCAGTTAAATTACCGTTATCTTCAAGAGAGTTTAAAAAATTTTCACCATCAAAATCAGTATAGCTTAGTCTTGCTATCATTTTTTTTGGTTCAAAGCCAAAGTCAGATCCTGGTAGTAAAGCTACTCCTGTGTCTTCTAAAATTTTTTCACAAAGATGATTTGAGTTTTTAAATTTAGTGCCTAAAAATTCTGGCATTAGATAAAATGCCCCTTCAGGTGGTGTTAAAAGAATTTTGTTTGATTTTAAATTATTGTAAGCATAATTACCAACACCCTCTAAAATTTTTCTAGTTTTATTTTTATAATTTTCATAGTCCCCGCTATATGCTTCTACTGCTGCATATTGCAATGGTGTATTAACAGTGGAATAAGACTCGCTAGCTAATGTTTTTAAGCTTTTTAAAAATTTTTTCAATTTATCTGGCACGGCTATAAAACCCAATCTCCAACCACCTGCACCGCACCATTTACTTAGACCTCCAGAAATTAAAGTGCCCTCCGGGTAATATTTTGAAATCGAGTCGTAACTGCCATTAAATGTAAGATCAGTATAAATTTCATCTGATAATACGAGGATTTTATTTTTCTTTGCAATTTTTGCTAATTGTTTAAGATTCTTACATACACTTCCTGATGGATTATTTGGAGAATTTAATATTAAAATAATATTTTTGTTTTTTATTTTCATTTTTATCTTTTTTTCAAGTTCGTCTGCGGTAGGAAACCAGTTATTTTCTCTTTTTGTTTTTATCCAATGAGTTTTATTCTTTGCAATATTTGCTTGGGGTTCATAAGAAACCCAGCTTGAGGTAGGAAGCAAGATATCACCATTAAAAGCAACGTGCATTAAAAGCATTGCTTCTTTCGAGCCTGGTGTAATTAAAATATTTTCTTTAGAATAGTTCACTCCAGTTTGACTAAATAAATATTTAGATACTGCCTCTCTTAATTCTTCTAATCCCTGCATAGGTAAGTATTCTTTTTTATGAGCGTTATCTTTTAATACGGAAACTATCTTCTCAGGAACTGGAAATGGCGACTGTCCGAAGCCAAAGCTGTAAACTTTTTTTCCGTCAGCGATTAATTGTTTTGATTTCTCATTTATTACCAAAGTTGCTGACTGTTTTACTTTAGTAATATTTTTTTTGATTAAATTCATTATTACTTAATTCATTAAACTGCTTAATTCTATACGGGGACTTGGGGTTTACAGTCAATTCAAATTTTAAAACTAGAACATTTGACAAATCGATTCGGTCATGTTTTAATCCTACTTTGTTCTCAACAACTGCCTATATATAGTATAAAAAAATTATTCAAACACAAATATGGAAAAAAATAGTTCTGAGAAAATTTTATGTCTGCTAGGTCCGACTAATACAGGAAAAACTCATCTAGCTATTGAAAAGATGCTAAAATTTGAGAGCGGTATATTTGGTTTACCGCTTAGACTTCTTGCAAGAGAAGTTTATGATAAATGCTCTAAACAAGTAGGGATTGAAAAAGTCGCTTTAATAACTGGTGAAGAAAAAATCATACCAAGCACAGCAAAATATTTTATTTGCACAGTCGAGTCTATGCCGAAGGATAAAAATGTAGAATTTATTGCAGTTGATGAAATACAAATGTGCGCGGATAAAGAAAGGGGTCATATTTTTACCGACAGGCTTCTTAATTTTAGGGGTAAAAAATTAACAATGTTTTTAGGCTCGCAGGTCATGCAAAATATAATTAATGAATTGATTACAGATGTTGAGTTTATAAAAAAAGATAGATTTTCTAAGTTAAGTTATGGTGGTTATAAAAAGATTTCAAGATTAGACAGGAAAGCAGCAATAATCGCTTTCTCAATAGAGGAAGTGTATGCATTAGCTGAACTTATTAGAAGACAAAAAGGTGGTGCGGCAGTCATAATGGGATCGTTAAGCCCCAAAACAAGAAACTCTCAAGTAGAACTATATCAATCTGGAGATGTTGATTATTTAGTTGCAACAGATGCGATTGGAATGGGTTTAAATATGGATATAAATGAAATTTTTTTTTCAAATTTAAAAAAATTTGACGGAAAAAAAACAAGAAGACTTAATTTAATTGAGATATCACAAATAGCTGGAAGAGCAGGAAGATACAAAAACGATGGAGTATTTGGCACTACTGGGGATTGTGAAAGTATAAACTCAGATGAGATTGAAAATGTTGAAAAACATAATCTGCCGGACACTAAAATGATTTATTGGCGAAATAATAATTTAAATTTTAAAAATCCTAATGCATTATTAGAGTCATTAGAAATGAGACCAAAAAATAGATCATTAATTAAAACACAAGACTCACTTGACGAAAACGTTTTAAGATTTTTTTTGAAAAAAGGTGAAAATAATAATCTTTATTTTAATAATTTAGAATTACTCTGGGAATGTTGTCAAATTCCAGATTTTGAAAAAAAGGCTTACGGACAGCATATAAATGTAGTAGATAAAGTTTATAGATTCTTATCGACTCAAAAAAAGAAAATCCCAAACGATTATATGAAAGAACAATTAAAAGGTTTGGAAAAAGATCACGGTAATATTGATGTTTTATCTCATAGAATTTCTAATGTTAGAACATGGTCTTATGTTGCAAATAAAAAAAATTGGGTAGAAAATTCAGATTATTGGGTTCAACTCACTAAAGACATAGAAGATAAATTATCTGACAAACTTCATGATGAATTAACCCGAAGTTTTATAGATAAAAAAATCAGTGTTTTATCAAGAAACCTTAAACAGGACTTAGTTCTTAAAACGGAAATTGATGAAAATAACAAAATAATAATCGATGGTCAGCTTATTGGAGAATTAAAAGGATTAACATTTTCTATAGCTTATACCTCCAAAACTTTAGACACTGATATCAAGTCTATAAAAAAAGCAGCTAGAAAAGGAATAAAAAAAGAGCTTACAAAAAGAGTGGAAAAAATAATTGAAAATAAAGAAATAGCATTAAATGATGAAAATAAAATTATTTGGAATAACAGTGTAATAGCTAAACTTAAAAAAGGTTACAATTATCTTTCTCCTGAGATTGAAATAATTGCGGATGAGTCTTTGGAAAGCGATCTTAGAGCTGAGCTTGAAAATTTCTTGAATAACTGGTTACAATCTTATCTTAGTGAAGTTTTAGGGGATTTACTAAATTTAACAACAAGGAAAATTGATAGTCAATATCTAAGAGCTTTGGCTTTTCAACTTTACGAAAAGAATGGTCTTGTCAAAAGGAATGAAGCAAATCAAATAGTAAAGCTGATTACAAATAACGATAGAAAAAAACTTTGGGGTATGGGTATAAAAATAGGAAGATATCATATTTATTTACCAAAAATGTTAAAACCAAAAGCTTTAAATTTAAGAGTGTCACTTTGGAAGTTGTTTAATAATACATCTAATCATATACTACCAAAATCTGGGCTTAATTTTATAAATAATAAAAATTTAAATAAAGATTTTATGCTGTTATGTGGTTTTGAAAAATTTAGAGATTTCTATGTTAGGGTAGATATTTTAGAAAAATTATTTATAAAGATGATAGATAACACTAAAAATCGTAAGTTTAATATAAATTCAGATATGATTAATTTAATTGGTTGCTCCACCGAAAATTTTCATAAGTTAATGAACTTTATGAATTATAAAAAAACAAAAGATGAAAAAACTTATATTTATCTTGGGGATAACCAAAAAAAGAGGAGAGAAGTAAAAAGTAAAAGTGCATCTAATCCTTTTAGCAAATTACTAGAGTTAAACATAAAATAATAATGAGTGAATTTAGTAAAAGTGAAATTGTGGGTATAAGCGCATTATTAGTTCATGCAGCTAAAATTGATGAGAATTATTCTAATGATGAAAAAGACTTAATCTTGCACTTCATTGACTCTATTTCAGATACATCAACTCAAAATAAAGAAACTCTAAAAGAAGCTGAAAGACTTGAGGCAAATTCAAATCAACTTCTTCAATTTACTAATGAAATAAAAAAAAAATCAGAGGAAATTAAATCAAAAATTATTGAACAGATTTGTAAGATAATGATTTCAGATAATAAAATTGATCAATACGAGTCAAATTTACTCAGACGAATTTGTGGCTTGATTTATTTTCCAGACAAGCTATGTGGTGAGATAAAATTAAAACTTTTAGAAAATAAATGACGTATATTGTAAAAGATGAATGTATAAAATGTAAACTAACAGATTGTGTTGAGGTCTGCCCGGTTGACTGTTTTTATGAAGGGGAAAATATGTTAGTTATAAATCCAGACGAGTGTATAGATTGTGGAGTTTGCGAACCTGAATGTCCAATAGACGCAATAAAATCAGATGCAGATAGCAGTGTTGAAGATAAGGAAAAATGGTTGTTGATTAATAAAAAGTTTTCTGCAATATGGCCTAATATTACAAAAAAGAAAGATCCGATGACAGATCAAGAAAAATTCAGAAATCTTAAAAACAAATACGATAAACACTTTTCAGAAAAACCAGGAAGTTAAAAAATGCCAAAAAAAAAGAAAGTCAAAAAGAAGGCTAAAATAAAATTAAAAAAAGTTATATTAAAAAAAAAGACTTCCTCAAATGATAAAAAGCCTGCATCAGCTAATTCTGACGAAAAACCAATAATTACAAAAGTCAAAAAACAAGCCTCAGAAAAAAAAGTTTATAATGTAAAAGATTTTGTCGTCTATCCTAAACATGGAGTTGGAAAAATAGTAGCCGTAGAAAAAGCTAAAATAGGCCAAATTGATATTCAATTTTATAAAATATTTATTGAAAAAGAAAAATTGACTTTGACTGTTCCAATAAACCAACAATCAAATTTAAGACCAATTGCATCCATTAATCAAGTTAACAAATGTATAGCGATCCTTAAAACTAAACCAAAAATTAAAAGAACTATGTGGAGCAGAAGAGCTCAAGAATACGATCAAAAAATTAACTCTGGAAAGATATATGAGCTTGCAGAGGTAGTAAAAGATCTTAACAAAAATACCGACATTATCGCAGACCAGTCTTACTCTGAGAGGCAACTTTTTGAAAAAGCTTACGAAAGACTTAAATCAGAGTTTGAGGCAGTTTTATCTTTAGGTCCTGAAGATGTACAAAAAAAAATGGATAAAGCTTTAGGTCGTTTAGAATTAGCGAAATTAGAATAAAAAAAACGCCCTCACTTCAAATAAAGTAGGGCGTTTTTTAAAAAGAAAGTTACTATCTTCTTCTTCTTCTTTTTTTACCTTTTTTAGCTTTCTTTTTCTTTTTAGCTTTTTTTCTTCTTTTAGCCATCTTATCTCCCTGTTAATTAAACAAATCATTGTGATTCGTTTATATTTTTAATCTTTAAGTTTTTTTTGTTACATGTCAAACACAAATTCACTTTCAAATTTTATAAAAAATAAAAAAAAAATTAAATTTTACTTAAATAAATATTTGTAAAAAAACATAAGTATTTCAATGTTTTTAGCGCAAATTTTATAATGAATTAATTTTTTTTAATAAAGACTTTCTAGATCTTGTTTATAATTTTTTAAAATTTCTTTTCTTTTTAATTTTAATGTGGGAGTGAGCATTCTATTTTCAATTGTAAATTCTTTTGAAATTATTTTAAATTTCTTTATTTTTTCTATTAAAGATAAGTTTTTGTTAAGATTTTCAATGTATTTCTTTATTTTTTCTTCATCTTTTAAGTTTTCTGAAACAATTAAAGCAACTAAATAATTTTTTTTGTCACCATAAACAAAACTTTGTTTAATATTTTCACTTAAACACAGTAAATTTTCTATTTTTGTTGGTGAGATATTATCGCCACCTAAATTAACGATAAGCTCTTTTTTTCTATCTGTGATTATTAAATTTCCATCATGATTGATTTGCCCTATATCGCCTGTATGTAACCAACCATCAATTATTACCTCGGAAGTTTCCTTTTTCTTTTCCCAATATCCTAACATTACATTCTCACCTTTTATTAAAATTTCTCCATCTTCTGCGATCTTTACATTATTAGTCTTAAAAGGAGGTCCCACGCTTTCCACTTGAATATTATGAGGTAAATTACAACTTACCACAGGAGAGGCCTCTGTAAGACCGTACCCCTGTAAAGTAGGTAATCCAATAGAATTTAAAAATTCACCTATCTTTCTATCGAGCGCTCCGCCACCAGAAACAAAAGCTTGGAGCTGTCCTCCAAATTGCTTTTTAATTTTTTTTCTAACCAGATTCTCACATAAAAAGTTTACAAATTTTTCTTTAAAATTTAATTGTTTTTTTTTTAAAATTTTTGTGCCAAGAGAAATAGTATTTTCAATTAATTTTTTCTTTAAACCTTTTTGCTTTTCAAAATTCATTGAAATTTTATGATATAAATTTTGATAGAACCTTGGAACGGCTGTCATAATTGTAGGTTTTGCGATTGACATATTGGACAAAAGTTTTTCAAGGCTTTCTGCATAAAAAATTTTTGCACCTAAGAGAATTTGTACAAATTGAACGGTATGCTCATACGAGTGAGACAGTGGCAGCCACGTTAAAAATATCGGATCCTTTTTTTTAATAAGTGGTTTCAATAAATCAAAAGCACCTTCGCAATTAGAGAGAATTCCTCCATGGCTTAATATCACACCTTTTGGATTCCCCGAGGTTCCCGAGGTATAAATTATGCATGCAGGCATATTTCTTTTCAATTTATGATTTATTATTTTTTCTGAATTTCCTCTCTCAATGATATCATTTATTAATAAACTTGCTTTTTCTAATTTTTCGAAAGAAATAATTTTTTTTACTTCAGGATTTATATAATTCTTTATTTTAATAAATTGATCATTATTTGAAACAATTATTACTGACGGTCTACAGTCATTTAAAATATATTCGTAATCATTTGACGAATAAGTTGTAAAAATAGGAACTGAAACACCACCTGCATTCATAACAGCTATATCTACCATCAACCAATAAGGTCTGTTTTCTGATAGTATCAAACATCTGTCTCCTTCATTAATCAATGACTTTATTTCGTGAGTAAGTTTAAAAATTCTTTCTGCTGTTTCCTGCCAGTTGTAATTTTGTTTCTCAAGTTTCAACCATCTTAAAAAAGGTTTGCTAGAATTTACCTCGTTATATTTTTTAAAAAATAGTTCTACAAGGCTGTTTAATTTATTTATTTCCATAAATTTGTGGGCGAAGAGAGACTCGAACTCTCAAGGTATTGCTACCACCGGATTTTGAGTCCGGCGCGTCTACCAGTTCCACCATTCGCCCTAATTTAAATATAATATTATTTTTATTAAAAAAAAAAGATTTATTTTGCCCTTGGTATTCTTTCTTTGTTTTTATAAAGGTCGAAAAATGTACCAATAAAACTATAAATTCTAAATTGAATAGTTTTACCAGTTTGTAAGAATTGTTTCAGCTTTGGTGCTTTCATTTTTTTCATAGTGTAAAGCTGATTTTTATCTCTCTCTAATACTCCCATTTTTACCCCATGTTTAAGTTTTCTGATGACTGTTGCTCGTGGAATACCAGATACTTCTGAAATTGAAGAGGCGTTCACTCCTGTAATTTCATTTCCTTTAGAAAGAGCATTTTCCCAAGATTTTCTAAATTTTTCATCATTAGAAAATTTTTCTGAGTCTTCTATTACTCCTTTACCTTTGTACTTGTCTCTAAGCTTTTGCATTTGATTTATTAAAACGGTTGCAACTACTACCCAGGTCTCAAGATCTCCATAAAAATTTCTCCATCCGACTAAATTTGGAATTTGTGTTCTAAAAAAGAATTTCCAAATTAATGTGAAATTTGATCTTATGAAGTTTTCAAGCTCTAATGCTTCGACCGGAGAATTAATAATGTTTTTATTTTGATCGGATAGAATTTTCGATACATTTGATAAAAAAGTAGATAAACGCTTTACTGTTTCTACAGGTCTTTGCTTATCGAAAGCCCCTGTTCTTATGATAATTCTTTTTCCCGATCTTTCAACAAAACCAGACTTATTAAGTTCATTTATTTTTCTTCTTACTGTCTCTTTTGGGATATTCAATTCTTCAGATATTTCTATCAGGTTAATTTTTTCTATTTCAAATTTTTCAATATCATAAAACGTTTTTTCCGATTGTACTAAAAACATGTCTGAATAATGATTGAATGTTTTTTGAATTAAATAAATAAGAATTAAATATTTATCTAAATCTTTAAGAGTCTTATAAGCATTATAAGTCCACTCTGATTGAAACCTAAACCAGTTATTTACAACTAAACCCATGTTGTTGATTAAAATATTATCAATATCTGCATTGTGTGTAAATTGTGTAGGGAACCGAGAAGTATTTTTAATTGATGGGTGCAACTCAGTTATATTTTCTTTTTTTAATTCAGACATATTATTTTTTCCATGTTACGCTATTAGATATTAAAATTGCCATCAAAAGCCACACAACAAATGACTCTCCATGGGTGAATTCATAATCTGCACCAAATATTTTCGCTAAAAGCAACACTGCATAAATAGCTATGGGAGACAAGATTAGACTTGCTAAGAACTTGAGTATTGTGCATTTTAAGTTCATAAATTCAAAATGATAAAAAAGTTATACGATAGATGTTTAGAATTGGCTAGACATAAATTTTCTAAGATAGCATTAGGATTTGTATCATTTATAGAAAGTTCATTTTTTCCCATACCGCCAGATGTGATGTTAATTCCGATGTCCATAGCTAAAAAAGAGGACTATTTTAAAAATTTTTTGGTAGCAACAATTTTTTCAGTTCTCGGTGGAGTTTTCGGATATTTTTTGGGTTATATGTTTATTGATATTTCCATGTCAGTAATTGAGCTATATAACTATGAAGAAAAGGTTTTAGATCTTCAAGGAAAATTATCAAATAAAGAAGGTATGATTTTTTGGATAAGCACACTTTTTTTAGCTGGATTCACCCCTTTGCCTTACAAAGTTTTTACTATCACAAGTGGATTGATGAATTTTAATCTTTTTTTATTTGTAATTATCAGTCTTATTTCAAGAGGTTTGAGGTTTTTTATTGTTTCGTATTTATCAATGAAATTTGGTAAAAAATTCGAAGATTATTTTTCTGCAGAAGGTAAGAAATTATTTTTACTACTTGGTTTATTCATAGTTTTATTAATGGGAATAGCTTACTTATTTTTGAAATAAAATGAAAAAAAATACAGTTTTAATAAATATTTCTTTTTTAAGTTTCTTGATATTATGTATGGCTTACTTTATTGAATTTGGCCTCGGACATAAACCGTGTAATCTATGTATTCTACAAAGAATTCCTTATGCAGCAGCTGTTGTGTTGTTACCTTTCTCAATAATTTTTCATAAATTCAAAAAAGCTTTGATAATGGTTGTAGCTTTGCTTTTTTTGATAGGTTCATCAATTTCTTTTTATCATTTTGGAATAGAACAAGGCTTTTTTGAGGAGTCTTTTATTTGTAATTTAGATAATAATAAAATTACTAACCCAGAAGAATTGCTCAAAGCATTAGAGAAAACAGTAATTAGTTGCAAAGATGTTACTATAAGATTTTTTGGTTTGTCGCTTGCTACAATAAATACACTTTTATCTCTTGTCTTAAGTGGTATTCTTCTTATAAATTTAAAAAATGAACAAAACAGATAAAAAAACTTTAGAAGAAATTATTAGAGTTGATCATGCCGGTGAGAGAGGTGCGATTAAAATTTATGAAGGTCAACTTTTAGCCCTCAAAACCTTTAAACAGGACGAAGACCTAAAAAAAAAAATCGAAGAGATGAAAGAGCATGAGAAAGAGCACTTCGAATTTTTCGAAAAAGAAATAAATAGAAGAGACATCAAACCAACAAGATTATTGCCCCTTTGGGACATAATGGGTGTCGCGTTAGGATTTGGAACCGCTATGTTGGGAAAGAAAGCAGCAATGCTTTGCACTGCCTCGGTAGAAGAGGTAATAGATGATCATTATAAAAATCAGACATATAAATTAAAAGAGGACGAAAAAGATTTAAAAAAGAAGATTGAAAAGTTTAGACAAGATGAATTAGATCACAAGGATATTGCATATGAAGAAGGAGCAACAAAAAAAGGATTATATAAGATTTTAGACAATGTAATTAAAACTTCATCACGAATTGCTATAGCAATATCAGAAAAATATTAATTAAGGCTCAAGTTCAATATCCCAATACAAGTAGTCCATCCAGCTTTCGTGTAGAAAGTTGGGAGGAAAATGTCTCCCATTTTTATGAAGGTCTTCTACAGAAGGTCTGTAAGGCTTGTTAAATAATTTCATTCCACTCAATTCGTAAAGCTTTCCACCTTTTTTAACATTGCAGGTTGAGCAAGCAGTTACCACATTTTCCCAGTCTGTTATTCCACCTTTGGATTTTGGAAGAAGATGATCAAAAGTTAGGTCTTTTCCATCTCCACAATACTGACAAGTAAATTTGTCTCTTAAAAAAACATTAAATCTTGTGAAGTTTGGATTCTCAGAGGGTTTGATAAAACTTTTTAATGCAATTACACTTGGCAAATTCATCTCGAATGATGGACTTCTTATTTTTCTTTTGTAATTTGAGACAATACTAACTCTTTTTAAAAAAACGGATTTAACTGCGTCCTGCCAACACCATAGAGACAATGGATAATAGCTTAATGGTCTGAAATCAGCATTAAGCACCAGTGCTGGACATTTTTCTAATGGAACTTTTTCGGTCGCAGAAATAATCATAATCAAAAGCTATCTGAAACTAATAATTTTATCAAGTTCTATTTTGTAACAGCTTGATTATCAACTATACAAATTTTTTTTAATAAATTCTAATCCAAGGCTTGATCCTTCTTGTGGAATTCGATGTTCACAATTTTTGAATATTGCAGTGCTTATTTCGTAAGAATTATTACTGAAAAATTCTTTAGCCTCCAGAAGAAAACTTATTGGAACTACTTCGTCTTTATCTCCATGCATCAAAAAAATACTAGGCCGTGAATTGATATTTTTCGCTAAATGTTCCTTATTTATTATTTTACCAGAGTATCCGATTACCCCTTTTAGTTTATCTACTCTTTTTAGTGAAGTTTGTAATGCGATCATGCAACCTTGACTAAAACCACACATGACAATTTTATTAGCAGCGAGTTGATAATTATTTTTTACCTCATCAATAAATTTATTTAGTTTCATTTCCGCAATTAATGATTTTGATAAAATTTGCTCTTTATTCTCATCTAACAAATCAAACCATTGAAATCCGCTTGGGCTTACTGCACAAATTTCGGGTGCATCGGGACAAATAAATACAGTATCTTTGAGATAATTTTTCCAATAATTAGCTAATATTGAAATATCCTTTCCATTACCCCCATATCCGTGACAAAGTATTACAGCGTTTTTTGGTTTTTGATCAGATTGTGCGTTAATTATTGTTGTGTTAAGAGAATAGCTCATGGTAGTAAAATATTTATGTCTGAATTTATTTTTAACTTTATTGGTTTTTCACTTTTAGGTGCTGTTGGCATAGTTTTAGTATTAGGTATTTATACTTTATTTAAAGGTGGAAGTACCAGCAAAAAATATTCAAATAAACTAATGCAACTTAGAGTCTTACTGCAATTTATTGCTATTATAGTTTTAGTTTTACTTGCTTACCTTTTTAAAAACTAAAGATACTTTTCTATTAAATTATAGAACTCCTTACTTGAAAAATCTATTTCACCTATAACCCTGCCAAACTCATTGCCTTTTTTATCGATAAGAATAGTTGTGGGAAGTCCACGCATCTTAAATTTTTTTGGAAGATTGAAGTCAGGGTCAAAGAAAATATCCAAATTGACAATTTCAAGCTCTTTATAGAAATTGCTTGTTCTTTTTTTATTAGGTGCTTCTAAGTTTATAGGAAAAATCTTTAAATCTGGGTGATTTTTAGCTAATTTTTCTAAAGATGGCATCTCTTTTTTACAAGGAGCACACCATGTAGCCCAGAAATTAAGTATCATGATCTTGCCTCTTTCTTCACTTAGATCAATCTCTTGAAGATTAAAATCTTTTATTTTTAATTCACCCACTTCAAGAGGTTTGTCATATATTATCACTTTTCCTGATAATTCTGAGTTGGCCGCCTGAATAGTGAAGATAAAGAAACTTAAAATTATGTTAATATAGGTTTTAAAAGATTTACTAATTTTCATATTAATTTAAATTGAAAATAACACATGAAAATAAAAAATAAAAATAAAACAGTCTGGTCAAAAAGGTTTAAAAGTCAAACTTCTAAATCTTTTCAAAGAATAGGTGCGTCAATCAACACCGATAAAAGGCTATATAAACAAGATATTTTTGCATCAAAAATACACACCCAGATGTTAATTAAACAAAAGATTATATCTGCAAAAGATGGAAAAAAAATTATAAGTGGGCTTGAAAAAATACTTAAAAAAATTGAAAAAGGTAACTTTTCCTTTAAAGAAAAATATGAGGATATTCATCTCAATATCGAAAAAAAATTATTTGAAATAATTGGACCGGCTGCTGGTCACATGCACACTGCCAGATCAAGAAATGACCAAGTTGTCACTGATTTTAAGTTATGGATAAAAGATTCTACTAAAGAAATAATTCATCAAATAAATGAATTAATGAAATCAATATTAAAAAAATCAGAAAAATACACTGATGCTACAATGCCAGGATTGACGCATTTAAAAAATGCTCAACCTATTTCTTTTGCTCATTATCTATTAGCTTACTTTGAAATGCTAAAAAGAGACAAAAAAAGATTTAAAAACAATTTAATTTTGCTTGACGAGTCTCCATTGGGGTCTGCGGCTTTATCAGGTACTTCGTATAAAATTGATAGAAATTTTACTTCAAAAAAACTTGGGTTTAAAAAACCAACAGATAACTCAATAGACTCTGTCTCTGATAGGGATTTCGCTATAGATTTTTTGTATGCAAGCGCTGTTTGCGCTATGCACTTATCTAGACTAGCAGAGGATTTCATTATTATGAATTCTGATGCATACCAACTTATATCTTTCTCGGATAGAATGTTGACTGGTTCATCGATTATGCCACAAAAAAAGAACCCAGATCCTGCAGAGTTAATTAGAGGAAGAACGGGTATAAATTATGGAAAATTGAACTCTTTATTAACAATAATGAAAGGCCTTCCTATTTCTTATTTTAAAGACTTACAAGACGATAAATCGCTTGTGTTTGATGGTTACGATACACTAAAAGATACATTAATTATGGCAAATGAATTAATTAAAAGTATTACACCTAATAGAAACAGAATGCTTAAAATGGCCAACGAAGGGTACACAACAGCGACAGACCTTTCAGATTATTTGGTGAGAGAAAAAAAGCTCTCTTTTAGAGAAGCTTATAATATTTCCTCAAAGGTGGTAAATTATGCTGAAAAAAAATCTAAAAAGCTTGATCAATTATCATTGAATGAGCTTAAAAAGTTTTTTAAAGAAATCGATAGTAAAGTTCAGAAGATTTTGAATGTTAAAAACTCAATGAACTCAAAGATTTCTCATGGTGGAACTGCTGAACAAAATATTAAAAAGATGTTAAAAAAATATAAAAAGGAATTGAAATGAAAATATTGACATTTACTTGTATAATAATCTTAACTCTGTCGGGATGTGGAAAAAAATCAGAGCCTAAATATCAAGGAAAACTCGATCATATACAAATAGTTTTATAATCTTATGCAAAATTTAAGATATGTAGGCAAAAATTTATTTCTTGAGAAAATATCAATTCGAAATTTTTTAAAAAAGAATAAAACACCTTTTTATATTTATTCAGAAAATCAAATTGTTTTTAACTATTTAAATTTTGTTAAAACATTCAAAAAAACTAATCCTTTGATATGCTTTGCAGCAAAATCTAATAGCAATACAAATATTTTGAGAGTTTTAGGTAAACTAGGAGCTGGAGCCGATGTTGTGTCTGGCGGAGAACTTTTAAAAGCTCTTAAGGCTGGTATAAAAGCAAAAAAGATAGTTTTTTCAGGAGTTGGTAAAACAGAGGAAGAATTAAAAATTGCGATTAGCAAAAAAATTTTACTAATTAATTGTGAGTCTGAGAGTGAAGCGAAGCTAGTCAATGCATTGGCAAAAAAAATGAAAAAAAAGGTTTCAATTGGGTTTAGATTAAATCCTAATGTCGACGCAAAAACACATAAAAATATATCTACGGGTAAAGCAGATAACAAGTTCGGCTTATCAATTAAAAATTTTAAATTTTTTATAAAAAAAATTGACAAATTAAAAAATATTAAATTAGAAGCTTTAAGTGTTCATATAGGAAGCCAAATATTAAATGATGGGCCCTTCAAAAAAACACTTAAAGTGATGAATAAATTAATAAAAGAATTAAGGTTGAATTTAAAATATGTTGATTTAGGTGGGGGCTTTGGGATTAATTACAAGGATAAAGAAAAACCAATTAATCTTAATATTTATGCAAAATTAGTAAATAATTTTGCAAGAAAAATTAAATGTAAAATAATTTTTGAGCCAGGGAGATCCATAATTGGGAACACAGGTATACTAGTAAGTAAAGTTCAATTTATTAAAAAAGGGCAAAATAAAACCTTTATAATATTAGATGCCGGAATGAATGATTTCATGCGACCAGCTTTATACAATGCATTTCATAAAATTATACCTATTACTAAAAATTCATCTAAAATGAAAAACGCGGTAGAATTTGTAGGGCCAATTTGTGAAAGCACTTGTAAATTTGGAGTTTATAGGAAATATCAAAAACTAAGCGAGAACGATTTTATTGCAATTACAAATGTTGGTGCATATGGGTCCTCATTATCGTCAAATTATAATACTAGGCCTTTAATCGCTGAAATTTTAATTAAAAGAAATAAATTTAGATATATTAGAAAAAAACAAAATTTACTAAAATTGATTAATTCTTAATGCAATTTATTAAATCTTTAATTTTTAATTTTTTTCTTTACTTTGGACTAATTTTAATTTTTTTATTAGCTATACCTACATTAATTCTACCTGACAGATTTACAATTTTTTTTGGAAGGTTATCAGCAAAATATATGGTGTTCATATTGAAGCTTGTAATGAATACTAAAGTAATTTTTCACGGAAAAGAAAACTTAAAAAAAGTTGATCATTTTTTTGTTGCTTCAGCACACCAATCTATGTTTGAAACTTTTGCATTACAAATACCTTTGGATGGTCCGATTTTTATTTTAAAAAAAGAGCTTTTAAATATACCTTTGTTTGGTTGGTATTTGAGAAAGATTGGCTCTATAGCAATTATCAGAGAGACGACTACCAAGGAAAATTTAAATTTTTTTGAAAAAATAAAAGAGAGATTAGAAAAAAGTAAAAGACCGCTTTTAATATTCCCTCAGGGAACCCGAGTAAAATTAGATGAACAGCCTCCTTTCAAAAAAGGAGTTGGTAGAATATACAAAGCACTGAATTTACCTTGTATTCCTGTTGCATTAAATACAGGAAAAGTTTGGCCAAAAAATAGTTTTATGAAGTTTTCAGGAGATATTCATATTTCATTTTTAGAGCCGATAATGCCAGGCAAAGATAATGATGAATTTACAAAAGAAATTGAAAATAAGATTTATACTGAAATAAAAAAATATTATTAGTTATTTTCGTCCAAAGTCAGGTTTTTTAGTGTCTTGGCCTGCTTCAATAATTTCTTTTCTTACTTTTTTAGTTGACGAAAAAATTTCTAAAAGCTTTTTACTGTCTTTATTTTTAACGGCATTTTTAATTTCATCAAGATTTTTGGAATAGTTATCTAAAACCTTTAAAATATAATCACTGTTATCAATAAAAATATCTTTCCACATCAAAGGATCTGATGCGGCAATTCTAGTAAAATCTCTTAATCCTCCAGCACTGTATTGGATCACATCATTTTTAAATTTATCTTCATTATTAATTGCAGTTCTCACAATACTGTAAGCAACTGCGTGAGGAAGATGGCTTGTTAAGGACAATACATAGTCATGATCTTCAAATGACATGAGTTTTACTTTACTCCCTAGCTTAGACCAAAATCTCTCTAGAATTTCTATTTTATCTTTAGCAACTTGATTGTTAGCTGACAGAATACACCATCTATTTTTGAATAAATCCGCAAAGCCCGCCTCTGGCCCACTTTCTTCGGTTCCAGCTATAGGATGAGAAGCTATCCAATGGATATTTTTTAATTTTGAATTTTCTATAACTTTATTAATTTCTTTTTTGACTGATCCAGTATCAGTTAAAATAACTCCTGCTTTCAGATCGTTTTTTATTAAAGAAATTAATTCAGCATAAGAGCTAAGCGGTGTCGAAATTATTATAAGATCTGCATTTTTTACTGCAAGCTGTATATCATCTGTCACCTCACTAGAAAGTTTTTCTTTTTTAAGAAAGTCCAAAACTTTTTTTGACTTATCAAAAACAGAATTTTCTTTGCTTAATTTGTTTTTATTAATTGCTCTCAAAATAGATGAACCGATTAAACCACATCCTAATATACAAATTTTTTTAAACATTTATAACTTTCTTTAAAACTTGAATAAATTTTTTATTTTCTTTACTATTTCCTATTGTTACTCTTAGGGAGTTTCTTATTTTATAAACTTCCATTTTTCTTACTAAGATTCCAGATTTTGCTAACTTCAAAAAAACATTTTTTGAATTTTTTTTAATTTTATCAAAATTTATAAGCATAAAATTTCCATGGCCATAATTAGTATCAATTTTCAATTCTTTGAAAGTTTTAAAAAAAATTTTGGACCATTTTTTTATATGAAGCACCTCTTTATTTAACCACTTACTATCTTTTATAGACTCTGACGCGGCAAATAGTGCAGCTCTATTTACGTTGAAAGGTGGTTTCAATTGGCTAATAGCTTGTATTAAATTTTTAGGACCGTACCCCCAGCCAACTCTAAGGCCAGCTAATCCGTAAATTTTTGAAAATGTTCTTGTTACAATAACATTTTTAGAGCTGGAAAATAATTCAAGAGCTGACGAATAATTTTTTTCTTTAACATATTCACAGTATGCGTCATCTACTACTAATAAAATATTACTTCTTAATTTTCTTCTTAATTCAATGAGTGCTTTTTTACTTAACAGTGTGCCAGTTGGATTATTAGGATTTGCCAAAAAAACTATTTTTGTTTTATGACTCACTTTAGAAAGAATTTCCTTTACAGAAATTTTAAAATTTTTTTCTTTCGCGTAAATAATCTTTGCACCACAAATTTTACTATAAATTCTATAAATAATAAAACTATATTCAGGTATTATTACTTCATCTTTTTTATCTAAAAAAGCCTTACATATTAATTCCAAAATTTGATCTGATCCAGAGCCTAAGATAATTCTATTAAAATCTAATTTAAATTTTTTTGCCAAAACTTTTCTAAGAAAAATACCATCAGAGTCAGGGTATCGTTTAATATTTTTAAAAACTTTGTTAAAAGCCTTAACGGCTTTCGGGCTTGGTCCTAGGGCAGATTCATTGGCTGATAATTTAATTTTTGCTGCTTTCTGCTTAAACAGGCTTAAACCAGCTACATATTTATCAGCATTAATTTTTTTAGGCTTAGGTAAATTCATATTTATTTTAATTTCATATATAAAAAATATCTTAAATTCTATGCTTGATTACATATGAATTTGACAAGTTTAAGACTATTTAGTACTAATTCATAGCGCCGATTTAACCAAATTGCAGGCGCGAAATAAATGTAGCTAAAAAGGGATATGCCCAGTTTAGCTGGGCTTTTTTTTTGGATGAATATAAAACTTGAAAATATTAAGAAATTAGATGTAACTAAACCACTTAAATTAGATTGTGGAAAGACTATAACGAATTTTCCACTTGCATATGAAACTTATGGAAAGTTAAATCCTAATAAAGATAATGCTATTCTAGTATTCCACGCATTAACAGGTGATCAATTTGTTACTGGTACTAACCCAATAACTAATAAAGAAGGTTGGTGGGTTACCGCGGTTGGGCCTGGAAAGGCAATAGATACTAATAAATATTTTGTTATATGTGCAAATGTAATTGGTGGATGTATGGGCTCATTAGGTCCAAAAAATATTAACCCGGATAGCAATAAGCCTTATGGATTGGATTTTCCAGTCATAACAATTAGAGATATGGTTCGAGCTCAAGAGACTTTATTAGAACACCTTGGTGTCAAAAAACTTTTATGTGCAACTGGAGGTTCAATGGGAGGTATGCAGTTATTACAGTTTTGTGCAACATTTCCTGATAAAACTTTTTCAGCTGTTCCAATAGCTTGTAGCTCAAGTCATAGCGCTCAAAATATCGCTTTGAATGAGTTGGCGCGTCAAGCAATTATGGCTGATCCTATATGGGATAATGGAAAGTATGTTTTAAAGAAAGTACAACCAAAAAATGGTTTAGCTGTTGCAAGAATGGTGGGTCATATTAGCTATTTATCAGAAAAAGGCATGCAAGAAAAATTTGGAAGAAAACTGCAAGAAAAAGCTGATTATGAATTTAGTTTCAATGCTGACTTTCAAGTAGAGAGCTACTTAAGACATCAAGGCTATGCTTTTGTTGAAAGATTTGATGCTAACTCTGTTCTCTATATTACCAGAGCGATGGATTATTTTGATTTATCAAAGCAATTCAAAGGCGGACTTTCAGGAGCTTTTAAAAATCAAAAAACAAAATTTTTGATTATATCTTTTTCCTCAGATTGGCTTTATACGACAAAAGATAATAAGGATATAGTAATAGCGCTAAATGCCTCGGGCGCAGATGTTTCTTATTCTGAAATTGTGACAGACAAAGGTCACGATTCTTTTCTTCTTAATGAACCAGAATTTTTAAAAACACTTAAAGGTTTTATTGACACAATGTACGATAAATTTAAAAATGAAAAAAGAATTTAAAGTAATTGCAGAATTATTACCCAATAACAGTAGAGTTCTTGATGTAGGCTGTGGTGATGGGTCTTTAATGAGCCTTCTAAAAAATGAAAAAAATATAGAGGTTCGAGGATTAGAGCTTGATCAAGATAATGTTCAAATATGTATTCACAAAGGACTATCAGTAATACAAGGAAATGCTGAAACTGAGCTTCATCAGTTTCCTGAAAAATCTTTTGACTATGTTGTTCTTAGTCAAACGCTTCAAGCTTTTTATAAACCTGAAAAAGTTTTAAAAGAATTATTGAGAATAGGAAAATCAGTAATCATTTCTATCCCCAATTTTGGTTATTGGAAAGTGAGGATGAAACTTTTATTTTTTGGTAAAATGCCAGTCACAAAGACGCTACCAAATACATGGTATAACACTCCTAATTTACATATGTGTACTATTAAAGATTTATTTAATTTTTGTGATGAAAAAAAAATTCACATAAAAAAAGTTGTTGGTGTAAATCAAGATCAAACATCATTTATTAAAAGGGGCAACCTAGAAATCAAAAACCTCTTTTCAAAATTAGGCATCTTTTTAATAGGATAGTATGATAGTAGAAGTTATTCCATGTCTGAGTGACAATTACAGTTATTTAATTCATGAAAAAGAATCAAATACTGTCTCAATAATAGACCCCTCAGAATTCTATGCTTGTGAAGAAATTATAAAAAAATACAAAAAATTAGACTTCATTCTTAATACTCATCATCATTCTGATCATGTAGATGGCAATTTGATGCTAAAAAAAAAATATGGATCAAAAATTTTAGCATTTGGAATGGAAAAAGATCGCATTCCTGGAATAGATATTTTACTTGAGGAAAACCAAACGCACAAAATTGGTAATTTGGAATTTAGAGTAATTTTCACTCCAGGTCACACTAAAGGACATATTGCTTTTTTTTTTATGAAAGAAAAGATAATTTTTACAGGAGATACTTTGTTCTCTTTAGGATGTGGTAGAATATTTGAAGGTACTCATGAAGAAATGTTTAATTCGTTGAACAAAATTAAAAATCTACCCCCAGAAACAAAAGTATATTGTGGTCACGAATACACAAAAAATAATTATGAATTTTGTTTGGAGTATGACAAGGACAACACTTTTCTTAAAAAAAAGAAACTTTTTATCGATCAAAAATTACGAGACAAATCTCCAACTATTCCAACAACAATTGACGACGAACTAAAAACAAACATATTCTTAAGGTGCGATAATGAAAGTGTTAAAAAAAATATAGGTATTAATAACGCTTCAGACATTCTTACCTTTAAAAAATTGAGAGATTTAAAAGACTCTTTTTAATCAAAAATCTTGACTTAAGAAGCTATCAGGCTATATTCCCTTAGAATTTAAGGAGATATTTATGTCATTTGCTATTATAGAAACGGGTGGAAAACAATACAAAGTCTCAGCTAGCAAAATTATAGATGTAGAAAAAATTGACAGCGAAGAAGGCAAAGTTATAAAATTCAAAAAGGTTTTGTTATTGAATGATGACAAAAATATTGAGGTCGGTAACCCAAATATTGAGGGAGCAGTTGTCGAAGCAAAACTTTTGAAAAATATTAAAGATAGAACAATTTTAGTTTTTCAAAAGAGAAGAAGAAAAAACTCAAGAAGAAAAAATGGCCATAGACAGAGACACTCTAAAATTCAAATAACAAAAATTTTATCAAAAGATGGTAAAATCATAGCTGAGTTCAAGGCTGACGAAAAAAAAACTATTAAGAAAGAAGTTAAAAAGGATACAAAGAAAGAAACTAAGAAAGTAAAAAAGTAAAATGGCAACAAAAAAAGCAGGTGGATCATCTAGAAACGGACGAGATAGTAAAGGCAGAAGACTTGGAGTAAAAAAGTACGGGAGCCAAGATGTCTTACCAGGAAATATAATAGTTCGTCAGCGCGGAACAAAAGTCCATCCGGGTCAAAATGTTGGAATTGGAAAAGATCATTCAATTTTTTCTTTAATTAAAGGAAAAGTAAAGTTTAAGAAATCAAAATTAAACAGAACCTTTGTTTCTGTAGTCCCTAGTTAATAAAATTAGATTTCAACGACATTGTTAAAATGAAATTTTTAGATCAAGCAAAGATTTTTATCAAAGCTGGAAGAGGTGGAGCTGGCTCAGCAAGTTTTCGAAGAGAAAAATTTATTGAGTTTGGTGGACCTGATGGTGGCAATGGTGGAGCTGGAGGCTCAATAATTTTTGTATCAGAGAGAAACTTAAACACTTTAATTGACTTTAGATACACTCAACATTTTAAAGCTGAAAATGGCTTCGCTGGAAGCAAAAGAAATAAAACTGGTGCTAGTGGAAAAGATTTAATTTTGAAAATCCCAGTCGGAACACAGATTTTCGAGGAAGATAATAATACTTTAATTTATGATTTTACAAAAAATAAAGAAAAATATTTAATTGCATCAGGTGGGAAAGGGGGATTGGGAAATGTTAATTTCAAGAGTTCAACAAATAGAGCGCCTAGAAAAAAAACTGATGGAAAATTTGGAGAAGAATTTTGGATATGGTTACAGTTAAAAATGATTGCAGATATTGGTATCATTGGGTTGCCTAATGCTGGCAAGTCTAGTCTTCTGGCTACACTTACGCGAGCTAAACCTAAAATTGCAAATTATCCATTTACAACTTTAAATCCAAATTTAGGAGTTTCGTATTATGATAATAAAGAAATCATTTTAGCAGATATACCTGGTTTAGTTAAAGGTGCGCATGAAGGCGTGGGTCTGGGTGATAAGTTTTTACGACACATTGAAAGATGCAAAACCCTACTACATTTAATTGATTTAAATGAGGATAACCTTATTAACAATTACAAAAATATTAAGAAAGAATTATCGGCATATGATAAAAAATTAAATAAAAAAAAAGAAATTATTTGTTTTAGTAAATCAGATTTAATTGATAAAAACAAAGCACGTGAAAAAATTTATAAATTTAAAAAAGTTATTAAAAAAGAGTGTGAGGTAATTTCTATTTTTCAAAAAAAGGATATTATAAAACTAAAAAAAGTTTTGATTAAAAATGCTAATTAAAAACTCATCAAAAGTCGTTATTAAACTAGGCTCCTCCACTGTAGTTGACTCGTCTGGAAATTTTAAAAAAAAATGGGTTGATAGTCTCATTAAAGATATTAAAAAATTTAAAAGAAAGATTAACTTAATTATAGTTTCCTCGGGGGCTATAGCTCTAGGGCAAAATTACTTGAAGATTAAAAAAAAACGAATAAAACTTGAAATGAGCCAGGCAATAGCTGCTGTTGGCCAAATACAATTAGCAAAAGAATTTCAAAATATTTTAGTAAAAAATAATATGAAAATGGGTCAAATACTAATTTCACCAGATGACACTGAACAAAGAAAAAGAGCTATCAATGTAAGAAGGACATTTGAAAATTTATTTAAATTAAATGCTATTCCATTGGTAAATGAAAATGACACAACTGCTACATCCGAAATAAAATATGGTGATAACGACAGACTTGCAGCAAGAGTTGCCCAGATAGTTGGTGCTGATACTTTAATAATATTCTCTGATGTGGATGGTCTCTACGATAAAAAATCAAAAAGCTACATTAAACAAGTAGAGAATTTAAGCCAAAAATTTTACAAACTCGCCGATAAGAAAAATAGTACTTACGGAGCTGGTGGTATGATCACAAAATTAGACGCTGCTAAAATTTGTATGGACTCTGGTTGCTATATGTTTATTGGGAATGGAAAGTATAAAAATCCCCTTCAAAGATTAATTAAAGAAAAAAAACATACATGTTTCATTCCAAAAATTTCAAATTTAGACGCGAGAAAAAAATGGATAGCAAGCTCACTGTCTTCTTCAGGAAAGATTTGTATTGATAAAGGAGCTGCGAAAGCACTTTTGAATGGAAAGAGTCTACTTGCTGCAGGGGTTTTGGAAGCTCAAGGAAAATTTGACAAGGGTGATAATGTTTTGATTGTTGATGAAAATGACAAAAATTTAGCTCGAGGTTTATCGTCTTTCACATCTGATGAAATTAACAAAATCAAAGGTAGGCATAGTAATGATATTCAAAATATTTTAGGATATCCAAGTAAATCAGAAATTGTTCATAAAGATGATATGGTAAGAATATAAAATGAAATACTTAAAAGATATTGGTATTAAATCTAAATTAGCTTTTGAAAGACTTAAAACCGCAAAACATAGTCAGATTGTGAAAGTTTTAGATAATTACAATAAAAGTTTGAAAATTAATAAACTAAAAATAATAAAAGAAAATATAAAAGATATAAAGTCTGCTAAAAGAAAAAATTTGATTGACAGATTAATTCTTGATGCAAAAAGAATAGAGGGAATCAGATATTCAATAAATCAAATTGCAAAATTTAAAAATCCGATTGGAAAAGTTTTAGATCAGTGGAAAAGACCTAATAATCTAAAGATTAAAAAAATTTCAACACCAATTGGTGTTATTGGCGTCATTTATGAAAGTAGACCAAATGTAACTGCTGACGTAGCATCATTATCCTTAAAATCAGGTAATTGTGTAATTTTAAGAGGTGGTTCTGAAGCATTTTATTCAAATAAAATTTTAGCAGATCTATTTAGAGCACAATTAACAAAAAATGGATTAGATAAAAACTGCGTGCAATTCATAGAAAAAAAAAATAGAAAAATTGTTAATTACCTTCTTTCAGATATGGGTCATTATATAGATGTTGTAGTTCCAAGAGGTGGCAGAGGGTTAGTAGAAAAAGTGCAAAAATTTTCTAAAATACATGTGATTGGGCATCTAGAGGGATTGTGCCATATTTATCTCGATAAGAAATCAGATTTTAAAATTGCTAAAAGAGTAATTTTAAATTCAAAAATGCGAAGAACTAGTATTTGTGGAGCATTGGAGACTTTGTTAATTAACGAAAAATTAATCAATAATAGAGGAAAAGAAATAATTGATTTATTAGAAAAAAATGGCTGTAAAGTAAAGGTAGATAAAAAAATTAATAAAATTCTTAAAAATAGATTTCCTTTAGCAAATGAAAAGGACTGGAAAACAGAGTATTTAGACTCAATTTTATCTGTAAAATCTGTAAAAAATGTTAAAGAAGCTGTAGCTCATATTCTAAAGTATGGGACGATGCATACAGATTGTATAGTTTCTAGTGATAAAAAAAATTGTGAATACTTCATAACTAGAGTGAATAGTTCTATCGCAATGCAAAATGTATCTACTCAATTTGCCGATGGCGGTGAATTTGGATTTGGAGGTGAAATAGGAATTTCAACAAACAAATTACCACCAAGAGGTCCCGTGGGAATAAACCAGCTTACTTCATACAAGTATGTTGTGATAGGAAACGGAGTCATAAGGCCAAAATGATAAATGAAGAAATTAAAGTTTAAATCAATTGGTATTTTTGGAGGTTCTTTCGACCCTCCTCATCATGGTCATTTAAAAATTGCTTTAACTTTTTTGAAAAAGACGAAATCTAGTTATCTTTATTGGTTAATCACGGAAAAAAATCCATTTAAAAAAAAGAGTTTTTTTAATCTTAAAGAACGTATTAAAAGATCTAGACAAATCACCAAAAAAAACAAAAAAATTAAAGTGCTATATTTAGAGCGAAAATTAAAATCTTTAAGAACAATTAACTCAATAAACTATTTAAAAAGGAAAAATTTGAAAGCAAAAATTTTTCTGCTTATTGGATCAGACAATTTAATTTATTTTCATAAATGGCACAAATACAGAGAAATACTTAAAAAATGTGAAGTGTTAGTATTTTCAAGAAAAGGGTTTGATAAAAAAGCTAAAAAATCTATAATTATAAAGAGATATAGAGGCAAAAATATCATATTTATTAAAAATAAAAAAATAGATATATCTTCCTCTACTATAAGAAATAAATATAAAAAGATTTAATGCAAGTTTTTAAACTTAAAAGAATTATAACTAAAAATTTAGATGAGAATAAAGCCAAAAATATTGTTGTAATTAGTTTAAAAAATAAGTCTCAAATTGCGGACTTTATGATTATAGCCTCAGGAAATTCTTCTAGACACTTACAAGCTCTGTCTGAAAACTTATTAAATGTTTTAAAGAAAAACGGAATAATAAATTGTAAAATTGAAGGTAAAGATAGTAGCGATTGGAAGTTAGTTGATGCAATAGATGTAATAGTTCACTTATTCCATCCAGAAAAGAGAAATTTTTATGATTTAGAGAAAATGTGGTCTGAACCAGTTCCAAAACAAAAAGCGATCATATGAGATTAATTTATTATATTTTTATTGTTCTATTTTTTTTTACTAATCCTTTAAAAGGAAATACTAAAGAAGAATTATTCGACAAAATTGATTTGTTTGGAGAAGTTTTAGATAAAATAAAAAGTGAGTATGTCGACGAAATTGATCAAGTTGAAGTAATGGACTCTGCTATTAATGGGGTGTTGCAATCCTTAGACCCTTACTCAGCTTATATGAGTCCAGAATTATTTAAAAGTATGCAGACCGACACTAAAGGAGAGTTTGGTGGACTGGGTATCGAGATTGGTATGGAAGCTGGAGTTGTGAAGGTTATATCGCCAATACAAGACACGCCAGCAGATAAAGCAGGTATTAAAGCTGGAGACTATATTGTTAGAATTAATGATACTCAGGTCCAAGGCAAGACTTTAATGGAAGCTGTGAAACTAATGAGAGGTCCGGTTGGTTCTGAAATTAATTTAACTATCCGAAGAAAAAATGTGAAGAAAGTTTTAGAGTTTAAAATCAAAAGAGCTATTATTGAAGTAAAATCAGTTGAAACAAAAATTTTGAATAAAAAGATGAATATTGGTTATATTAAATTGAAATCTTTTAATCAAAATACTGATGATCAACTCTTCAAAGAAATTAAAAAAATGGAAAAAAACAAACCAGTTGGTTACATTCTTGATGTAAGAAATAATCCTGGCGGATTGCTTACTCAAGCTATTAGTATCACGGACTTTTTCTTAGACGAAGGTGAAATAGTTTCAACAAAAGGTCGTAAAATTTCAGAAACAAGAAAGTTTTTTGCAAAATCTGGTGATGGTATTAATGGTAAGCCTGTAATCGTATTAATTAATAATGGTTCCGCTTCGGCATCTGAAATACTTGCTGGAGCTTTAAAAGATCATAAGAGGGCAATTTTACTTGGTGAGAATTCCTATGGTAAAGGATCGGTTCAATCAATTATTCCTTTGGATAATGGTGGAGGAATGAGGTTGACAATCTCAAAGTACTACCTTCCATCTGGAAAATCTATTTCTGAAGTAGGTGTAGCACCCGATATTTTTGTTGAAGAGTCAAACGAAGATTTTGAAATAAGCTCAGATAAAGACAATCAATTAAACTACGCAATAAATTTGTTTCAATCGTAATGGTAAATAAAAATGATTTACCTATGAGAATTGGAGTTGGAGTAATAATTCTTAATCATGAAAATAAAGTTTTTGTAGGAAAAAGAAAAGATAACCCAGTTGATAAATGGCAAATGCCGCAAGGTGGTGTTGATCAAAATGAAAATTTCATCGATGCAATGAAAAGGGAATTATACGAGGAAACGAGTATTAAAAATATAGAGATTCTTGAAGCATTTGATGAGTGGTACGAATACTTTCTTCCCAAAAAACTTGTGGGTATAATTTGGAAAGGAAGATTTAAGGGTCAAAAACAAAAATGGTTTCTAACAAGATTTTTAGGTAATGAAAATGAAATTAATATTCAAACTTTAAAACCTGAATTTATTGAGTGGAAGTGGATAGATATAGATAGTTTGCCCAAAGTGATAGTAGATTTTAAGAGAGAAGTTTATGAAAAGCTCACTGATAGAATCAAAAACTCACTTAAGAAAGTTGTTTGAGAGTGCTTGCTTTATAAGTTAAAAAATATTTTTCTTTATCGCTAATTTGATCATCATTAAGTTTTTTCTCTGTATCGGCTAAAATTTGATTGATTTTATTTTTATCGAGTTCCACTAATTTTTCTGCTGTAGATGTAAGAACTAAAAGATTATTATTATTAAATTCTACTGTCCCTTCCTCTATATAGTATTTTTCCAAATTTCCCTGTTTGTCAATTTCAACTATCCCTGGTCTTAAGAAAGTTATTAAAGAAATATGATCTCTAAGAATAGTCATCTCCCCTTCGTAGCAAGGTATTTTTACTGATGATACTTCAGAGGAAAAAACAAACTGATCTGGTTTTACTAGTTCAAACTTAAAGTTTTCAGCCATTATTTCTTCGTTTCTTTATCTAATTTTTCTGCTTTTTCAACCGCTTCCTCTATTGGCCCTACCATATAAAATGCGGACTCAGGAAGATGATCATATTCACCCTTGCATATAGAATCAAAACCTTTAATTGTAGACTCTAAATCGACTAGTTTTCCAGGTGAGCCAGTAAAAACCTCTGCAACAAAAAATGGTTGTGACAAAAATCTTTGGATTTTTCTTGCTCTTGCGACAGTAAGTTTATCGTCCTCAGAAAGCTCATCCATCCCTAAAATAGCAATAATGTCTTGCAAAGATTTATACGCTTGTAAAATTTTTTGAACATCTCTTGCAACTCTATAGTGCTCATCACCAACTACTCTTGGATCTAATATTCTTGAAGTAGAATCTAGAGGATCAACGGCAGGATATATTCCTAGCTCAGCAATTTGCCTAGATAAAACTGTTGTTGCATCTAAATGAGAGAATGAAGTTGCAGGCGCTGGGTCTGTTAAATCATCAGCGGGGACGTATATTGCTTGCACAGATGTGATAGAGCCTTTGCCAGTAGATGTTATTCTCTCTTGTAAATTTCCCATATCAGTTGCTAAAGTTGGTTGGTACCCAACTGCAGATGGTATTCTTCCCAAAAGGGCTGAAACTTCTGACCCAGCTTGAGTGAATCTAAATATGTTGTCAACGAAAAATAAAACATCCTGGCCTTCCTTATCCCTAAAATATTCTGCTACGGTCAAGCCCGTGAGACCTACCCTGGCTCTTGCTCCAGGAGGTTCATTCATTTGACCATAAACTAAAGCCGCTTTTGACCCTTTGCCATCAACTTTAATAACACCTGACTCAATCATCTCATGGTAAAGATCATTTCCCTCTCTTGTTCTTTCACCAACACCAGCAAAAACAGAAAAGCCTCCGTGTGCTTTTGCTATATTATTAATTAATTCCATTATTGTAACTGTTTTACCAACACCAGCTCCCCCGAATAAACCAATTTTTCCTCCTTTAGCGTAAGGAGCAAGAAGATCGATTACTTTGATGCCTGTGACCAACATTTCAGTCTCTGTAGATTGATCCGTAAACTTGGGAGCTTCTCTATGAATAGGCCAGTTTTCTTTTGTTTTAATTTCCCCTTTTCCATCGATAGGTTGACCAATAACGTTTATAATTCTTCCTAAAGTTTCTGGACCTACTGGCACACTTATTGGTTTATTTGTGTTGATAGCTTTATCTCCTCTTTTCAAACCCTCGGTCGAGTCCATTGCTATAGTTCTCACGCTACTTTCACCTAAATGTTGAGCGACCTCAAGAACTAACCTGTTGCCACTGTTATTCACCTCTATAGCTGTATAAATTTCAGGCAGCTCTCCCTCGAACTTCACATCTACAACAGCGCCTATTATCTGGGTTATAATGCCATCTTTATTCATTTATAAACTTTCAGCTCCTGAAATTATTTCAATCAATTCCTTTGTGATAGCTGCTTGCCTGCTTCTATTATAATTAATCGTTAGTTTTTCAACCAAATCACCTGCGTTTCGAGTAGCGTTATCCATAGCAGTCATTCTTGAACCTTGCTCACTAGCAGCATTTTCTAAAAAGGCTTTGAAAATTTGAGTAGATATATTTTTTGGCAACAGGTCCTCGAGTATCTCATCTTCATCAGGTTCAAAATCATAGTTTGTTTTATTTTGATCTTTGCTTTGATTATCAATTTCCTGTGCTGGTATGATTTGTTGAGCCTTAGGAACTTGAGTAATCACATTTTTAAAATTATTGAAAAATAAAAAGCATTTATCAAACTGATTATTTTCAAAAAGTTCTAATATAATTTTTCCAATATTTTGAGCATCATCAAAGGTTATATTTTTAATATTTTTAAAATCTCTCTTCTCAATAACGTATTTTGAAAACTCCTTTTTTATTTGATCATAACCTTTAGAGC
This sequence comes from uncultured Pelagibacteraceae bacterium, assembly GCA_902546795.1. Classification (GTDB taxonomy): domain Bacteria; phylum Pseudomonadota; class Alphaproteobacteria; order Pelagibacterales; family Pelagibacteraceae; genus Pelagilacustribacter. The sequence continues at coordinate 26,787 of CACCLK010000001.1, read as the reverse complement.
CAACAGAAATAATCTTTAAATTTTTACCATCATTTAAAATTTGCCTAAAATGTTTTTTAGCAAGCTTACAGATGTTTGTATTGAAACCTCCACATAAACCTCTATCAGCTGTTAACAAGACACATAAATATGTCTTATCATTTCCAGTTCCAGTTAAAAGCTTTGGAGCGCTCGTATCGTCTTTCATAGCTAAAGTAAGATTTAAAATGATATTTTGCATTTTATCACTAAATGGTCTTCCTTTTTCAGCATTTTCTTGCGCTTTTTTTAATTTTGCTGCGGCTACCATTTTCATCGCCTTCGTGATTTTTTGTGTTGATTTAACACTTTTTATTCTTTTTTTTAAATCGTCTAAGCTTGGCATTTTATTTTCTCTTAATAGCTTCTATTATTGTTTCTATTTGTTTCTCGGTTTTTTCCTCTAATTTTCCTGATGAATTTATGCTTTCTAGAATCTCTTTTTTTTCACTTTTTATTTTATCGATTAGTTTTGTCTCAAAATCCTTGATTTTCTCCAATGGTATATCATCTAAAAAGCCTCTCACTCCAGCAAAAATCGAAACTACTTGCTCTGCAACAGTAAACGGAGAGTATTGATTTTGTTTTAACAATTCAGTTAATTTTGATCCTCTGTTCAAGAGTTTTTGTGTTGATGCATCAAGATCAGATCCAAACTGGGCGAAAGCTGCCATTTCACGATATTGAGCGAGCTCAAGTTTGACTGAGCCAGCGACTTTTTTCATCGCTTTTATTTGAGCTGCTGATCCAACACGTGACACAGATAATCCCACATTGACAGCTGGCCTGATACCTTGGTTGAAAAGTTCTGTTTCAAGAAAAATTTGCCCGTCTGTAATTGATATCACATTTGTCGGAATATATGCTGACACGTCTCCCGCTTGGGTCTCAATTATTGGAAGTGCTGTTAATGAACCACCGCCTTTATCATCATTTAGTTTAGCAGCACGCTCTAGTAATCTGCTATGAAGATAAAATACGTCGCCTGGATATGCTTCTCTTCCTGGAGGCCTTCTTAACAATAAAGACATTTGCCTATAAGCCACAGCTTGTTTAGAAAGATCATCATAAATAATTAAAGCATGCATACCGTTATCTCTAAAATACTCACCAATCGTACAGCCTGTGTAAGGAGCTAAAAATTGCAATGGCGCAGAGTCTGAGGCGGTAGCTGAGACCACAGTTGTATATTCTAGAGCTCCCGCATCTTCTAAGGTTTTTACTATTTGTGCTACAGTTGATCTTTTTTGACCAATAGCCACGTATATACAATATAACTTCTTCTTTTCATCCCCGGATTTATTTATTTCTTTTTGATTTATTATCGTATCAATAGCCACAGCTGTCTTACCAGTTTGACGATCTCCAATTATCAATTCTCTCTGGCCTCGTCCAACTGGGATCAAGCTATCAATTGCTTTTAAGCCAGTTTGCATAGGTTCGTTTACTGATTTTCTTGGTATGATTCCTGGAGCTTTTACTTCTACCCGCTTTCTATTAATCTTACTCGGTAAGCTGCCTTTTCCATCAATTGGGTTTCCTAAACCATCTACTACTCTTCCTAATAACTCCTTGCCAACAGGCACATCCACGATTGATTTAGTTCTTTTTACAGTGTCTCCCTCTTTAATCTGTCTATCATCACCAAATATAACTACTCCAACATTATCATTTTCTAAATTAAGAGCCATACCCTTAGATCCATCATTAAACTCTACCATCTCGCCTGCTTGAACATTATCTAGACCATATACTCTGGCAATACCGTCGCCAACTGAGAGAACTTTACCTACCTCTGAAACTTCTGCTTTATCGCCGAAATTTTTGATTTGTTCCTTTAATAATTTAGTTACTTCTGAAGGGTTAATATCCATTTAATTTTCAATCATTAATTGTTGAAATTTTTTAAGTTTATTTTTTATTGAAGAGTCGATCATCAAGCTACCAATCTGGACTTTAAAGCCACCAATTAAACTTTTATCAACTTCAAAGCTAAATTTTATCGAAGATCCTCTGTCAATAGATAATTCTTTTGAAATTTTTTCAATCTCTTGTTTTGATAACTCTTTTGATGAAATTAATGAAGCGTTTATTTCCCCTTTTTGTCTTGTAACAAATTTATTAAAACTCGCTAAAATTTTTTCAATAAAAAATATTCTTCTTTTTTTAATAAGTAAAAGTAAAAAATTTTTAAAAATTTTTGTCAAATTTATTTTTTTTGATAAAGCTTCAACTAATCCTGATTGCTCTTCATCTGTATTTGTAGGATTTTTAATAAAATTTCTTAAGTCAGGATTGTTTTTATAAATTTTTTGAAAATTTGAAACATTCTGTTCAACAATATTTAAGTTTTTTTCTTCAACGGCCAGTTGAAATAAAGCCGATGCGTACCTCTCGGATGTTTCTGTAGAAAATGACTTCATTTAGATCAAAATAATACCTATGATTATGTTAAGAAATTATTTTGTCGTATCATAAGAGATTATTGCGTTCAAGAGCTTATGATATCATCATACAAAATTAATTGGATCTACATCAACCGTAAGTTTAATTTGACTTGAAATCTTTAGATTTTTTATAAGATTCATTAGAGGTTTTTGAGCAAAAAATTGGCTATTAGTTCTTATCAGAAGCCTAGTTCTATATTTATTTTTAAGTTTTGAAACCGGCGACTCCACTGGGCCCAAAACATCCATATTGTCAATTTTTGAAAGTCTAATTTTAATTTCTTGTGCTCCTCTAAAACTTTTTTCTTTATGTTTTGATGTCACAATAATTGCTATAAGTTTTGAAAAGGGTGGAAGATTATTTCCTTTTCGCAAAACTAGTTCCTCCTCCAAAAATTTTTTTGGGTTATTAATTATTAAGTCATTGAGAGTTTCACTATTAGGATTTAATGTTTGATAAACAATAATAGACTCGTCAGAAAATCTTCCCGCTCTTCCACTTAATTGGTTATACAATTGAATATTTTTTTCAGTTGCTCTAAGATCATATCCTCTTCCAGAAAAATCAGCATCTACAACAACAATACAATTTAATTTTGGAAAATTAAAACCTTTAGAAATCATTTGTGTACCGACTAAAATATCTACATCCTTTTTTTTAATTTCTTCAAAAATTTTTTCAGACTCTTTCTTTTTAGACAGATAGTCACTTGAAAAAATTTTAATTTTTCTTTCAGGAAGTTTGATTTTAAGTTCCTCAAATATTCTTTCCACACCTGGTCCAAACATTGAGAAATTACATTTGTTCTGTGTTTTTTTACAAGTATTTATAATTTTATTTTCGTAACCACAAAAATGACATACAACTTTTTTCTTTATTTTATGATATGTTAGATAAATTGAGCAATGAGGACATAAGTGCTTGAAACCACAATCTTTACAAATAAGAAATGGGGAATAACCTCTTCGATTTAAAAAAAAGAGAACTTGGTTACCTTTTTTTAGATAATCTTTAACTATTTCTATTGTCTGCTCAGCTATAAAACTTTTTTTCATTTTTTCTAAATTCAAATTAACTATCTTTGTCTTAGGAAACTTAAAATTATTAAATCTTTTTTTTAAAAAAGTTTGCTTATACTTATTTTTTTTAACATTATTAAATGTTTCCAATGAGGGAACAGAAGTAACAAGATGAATAGGTATGTTTTCAATAGAGGCTCGCATAATTGCCATATCTCGAGCATTATAAATTACAACATCCTCTTGCTTGTAGGATGGGTCATGTTCCTCATCAACAATTATTAAACCCAAATTTTTAAAAGGAAGAAATAAAGCAGATCTAGCTCCAATTAAAATTTTAATTTTATTAGTATGAATACCATCCCAAATTTTCTTTTTATTTTTCGGTGTTATTTTTGAATGCCAAATATAAGGTTCAAATCCAAAAAATTCATTAAATCTATCTTTAAATTGATTTGTTAAAAAAATTTCAGGTAATAATACTAAAGCTTGCTTGTTTTCTTTCATTATCTTTTTTATTCGTTGAAAATAAACTAGTGTTTTACCTGATCCGGTCACACCTTCGATTAAAGTTGTTTGAAATTTTTCCCCGAAGCTATTTAAGTTTTGAACGGATTTCTCTTGTTCCTCACTTAATTTAAATTTATTTTGAATATTATTACAAAAGTTATTTTTAAAAATTCCCTTTTTTTCAAAATTTTTCAAGTTGCCTAAACACATTTTAAGCACAAGACCTCTAGGAGAAAGATTGTATACTGAGAACCAATTAACAAATTTAATTAAATTTTTATTAAAAAAATTATTTCTAATTTTTTTATCAATAGTTTTAATCTTAATCTTTTTACCAGTTTTTTGAGTCTTGTCCCACACAACTCCAATTTCTTTTTTTTTTCCAAAAGGCACCTGAACAAGATCACCTGATCTTATAGATTTATCCCTAGTGCTATATGTAAGAGGATAATCAAATATTTTTGGCAGAAGAACTGGCACATCCATATGTTGATTTTATAAAAAAAATTTAAAATTAAAAATGAATTGGTCTTTTATCAACAGCTAAAGCAGCTTCTTTGATTGCCTCTGTGTGTGTTGGGTGAGCGTGACAAGTTCTAGCTATATCTTCAGAACTAGCACCAAATTCCATTGCTAAAGCCATTTCAGCAATCATGTCACCGCTGTGAGGACCAATAATATGAACTCCGAGAACTTTATCAGTTTCCGCGTTAGCGAGAATTTTTACAAATCCTTCGGTTTCATTATTCACTTTTGCTCTTGAGTTTGCAATAAAAGGAAATTTACCCACTTTATAATTTATTTTTTGTGACTTCAGTTCTTCTTCTGTTTTCCCCACAGATGCAACTTCAGGTGCAGTGTAAATTACCCCTGGAATAACATCATAATTTACATGCCCTGCTTGACCAGCGAGTATCTCCGCGACCGCAATACCTTCCTCCTCAGCTTTATGCGCCAGCATTGGTCCCTTGATAACATCACCAATTGCAAAAATATTTTTTACGCTTGTTTGTAATTTTTCATTTACTTCAACTCTACCTTTAGAATCTTTTTTAACCCCTATTTTTGAAAGATTTAAACCCTCAGTATAAGGCTTTCTTCCGACTGATAATAAAACTTTGTCTGCAATAAGTTTTTCTTCTTTTTTAGAATTATTGTCCTCAAATACTATGGTTGATCCCTGAGAAGATGATATAACACTTTTTACTTTATTATTAAGTTTAAATTTAATTCCTTGCTTTGTTAATATCTTTTGGAATTCTTTTGAAATTTCTCTATCCATTCCAGGTGTAATATGATCCAAGTATTCGATAACTGTTACCTCAGTGCCTAATCTTGACCAGACTGAACCCATTTCAAGGCCTATGTAACCTCCCCCAATTATCGCGAGGGACTTAGGCACTTTGTTAAGTGATAATGCTCCAGTTGAGGATAAAATATTTTTTTCATCAATATCTATGCCGGGCAAAGTTAAAGGAGCAGAGCCAGTAGCTATAACAATGTTTTTTGTTTTATACGATTTTTTATCACTTCCGTCATAAACTACTACATCATTAGGAGAAAATATTACTCCCTTACCTCTTAAATAAGAGACCTTGTTTTTTTTTAAAAGAAATTCTACTCCTTTAGTAAGGACTTGAACAGATTTGGCTTTGTTTTGCATCATTTTATCAATATTCAATTTGATATCACTTATTTCTATTCCTTGATTTTTAAAGTCTTTTTTAGCTTTGTGATAATTTTCTGAAAGGTTCAGCAAACTTTTCGAGGGTATGCATCCAACGTTTAAACAAGTGCCCCCCAATGTTCCTCTGCTTTCAACACATGCGGTTTTCAAACCTAATTGAGAAGATCTGATAGCACATACGTATCCTCCAGGGCCACCACCTATAACGATAACATCAAAATTATTTTCCATATTTATAGATCCAAAAAAAGTCTATCTGGTTTTTCCAAAGTATCTTTGACGGTTTTCAAAAATGAAACAGCTTCTTTACCATCAATAATTCTATGATCGTATGAAAGAGCGATATACATAATTGGACGAATTTTTAGTTCTCCGTTTATAGCTACTGGTCTCTCAATAATATTATGCATACCCAAAACTGCAGATTGAGGAGGGTTAAGTATTGGGGTCGAGAGCATTGATCCATAAATACCTCCGTTTGTAATTGTAAAAGTTCCTCCCTGAAGATCTTCTATTGTTATTTTACCGTCTCTAGCTTTTTGCCCCATTAAACTGATATTTTTCTCTATGTCTGCAAAAGACATTTCATCTGTATTTCTTACAACGGGAACAACTAAACCTCTGTCCGTTCCAACTGCGATGCTTATGTTATAGTAATTTTTGTAAACTATTTCGTCACCTTGTATTTCTGCATTAATTGCAGGAAAATTTTTTAGACCTACTACGCATGCTTTTACAAAAAAAGACATAAAACCTAATTTAACAGAATACATGTTCTGAAACTCTTCTTTATATTTATTTCTCATTGAAATTACCTCTGTCATGTCTACTTCGTTAAAAGTAGTTAACATAGCTGCATTTTCTTGAGCTTCCTTTAGACGTTTAGCTATTGTTAATCTAAGTCTTGTCATTTTTATTCTCTCTTCGGGACCATGATTAATTTTTCTTTCAGAAGGTTTTGGCTTATAACCCATTAGCTTCATTACATCTTCCTTTAAAATTAAACCGTTTTTACCGGATCCATGAATTTCATCTAAATTAATTTTTGCTTCTGTTGCGATTTTTCTTGCTGATGGAGCAAAAGTTTTTTTTGATTTTGCCTCTACACTTTCATCAACCGAGTCCGTCAAAATAAATGGTTTTTCTTTTTCATCGCTTATTTGTTCTTGTTCACTAAGTACCAAAGGTTCAATTGTGCTTGTGCTTTTTGCTGGTTTATTTGTTTCTGTTTTAGAAACTTTTTTTATTGGTGGAGAATATTTTTTATCTTTATTTTCAGAAATTTTATTTTCTGAAATTGTACCCAGCAGAGACCCGACATTAACAGTCTCTCCTTCTTTCACCGAAATATTTGAAAGGATGCCGTTTGATGGGGCTGGCACTTCAATATTTACTTTGTCCGTTTCAAGTTCAACAACGGGCTCATCTGAGGAAACTTTTTCCCCTTGTGACTTAAGCCACTTTGCAACAGTAGCTTCTGTGACTGACTCGCCTAAGGCTGGCACTAGTATTTTTTCAGACATTAATTAAGTTTTCCTACCACCTTTTCTAATATTTCTGATTGTTGTGCAAGATGTTTATTTAGATTTCCAGTCGCAGTTGATGAGGACGCCTTTCTTCCTATATATTTAACGTTTTTACTTTTTGAATTTACTATTTTTAATGTTCGATTGATATAATTCCTTACAGTATTCCACGCTCCCATATTCATTGGCTCTTCCTGACACCATACGACCTCGGCATTTTTATATTTTTTTAATATATTTGCTAATGTTTTAGCAGGAAATGGATATAATTGCTCAAGTCTAACAAAAATAGTGCTACCATTTTTTGTTTTTTCTCTTGCATCGAGTAAATCAAAATAGATCTTGCCAGAACATAATACTACTTTTTTAATTTTTTTGTCTTTCTTTAATTTTATTAACCTGCTATTTTTTAAATATGCATGATCCTCCAATATACGGTGAAAAGTTGTATTTTTTGCAAAGTCCTCTAAGTAAGAAACACATCGCTTGTGCCTCAATAAAGATTTTGGCGTCATCATTACCAGGGGTTTTCTAAAATCTCTTCTCATTTGTCTTCTTAAAGCGTGAAAATAGTTTGCCGGGGTAGTACAATTCATAACCTGGATGTTTTCCCCTGCGCACATTTGCAGAAATCTTTCAAGTCTTGCTGAGGAATGTTCAGGACCTTGGCCTTCGTAGCCATGTGGTAATAGCATTACTAATCCGCTTGCTCTACCCCATTTAGACTCACTTGAAGTTATGAATTGATCAATTATAACTTGCGCCCCATTTGCAAAATCACCAAATTGTGCTTCCCAAATTACTAGGGTCTCAGGTTCTGATAACGAATATCCAAATTCAAATCCTAGAACGGCTAATTCTGAAAGAAGACTATCTATTATTTCAAATTTTTTTTGTTTAATTGAAATGTTGTTTAAAGGGATATATCTATCATGATTTTCTTGATTTCTTAGAACGGAGTGTCTTTGGCTAAATGTTCCTCTTCCAGAGTCTTGGCCTGACAATCTCACTGAAAAACCATCGTCTAATAGAGAGCCGAAAGCTAAGGCTTCAGCTGTTGACCAATCTATTCCTAATTTACCGTCAATCATTAATTTTTTTTGATCGAATATTTTTTTTATTGTTTTATGGACTTTAAAATTGTCTGGAATATGATTAATTTTTTTTCCAATTTCAATTAATCTTTTCTTTTCTATGCCACTAACACCCCTTTTGTCTTTACCTAAGCCTGGTTTAAACCTTGACCATACTCCATCAAACCATTTTAATTCAGACTTATAGTTTTTGGATGACCTATACTCTTCCTCTAAAAAAGTTTTAAACTCGTCTTTCTTTTTTTGAACATCCTCAGATTTGTGCAGACCTTCTCTAACTAATTGAGATGCATATATGTTGAGTGTAGTTTGGTGTGACCTGATCTTCTGGTACATAATAGGTTGAGTAAAAGATGGTTCGTCTCCCTCATTATGACCAAACCTTCTGTAACAAACCATGTCTATCACAACGTCTCTATTGAATTTTTGCCTGTATTCGGTTGCTATTTTAGCACAATGCACAACTGCTTCAGGATCATCTCCGTTAACATGAAATATAGGTGCTTGAGCAGTTTTAGCCACATCAGATGGATACGGTGATGATCTTGCAAATCTTGGCGCAGTAGTAAAACCTATTTGATTGTTTACAATTAAGTGGATTGTTCCACCAATATTATGACCTGGTAATCCTGACATGGCAAAACATTCGGCTACCACGCCTTGACCAGCGAATGCAGCATCTCCGTGGATAAGAACAGGTATAACGCCCTTTCTTTTAGCGTCATTGTGAAAAAATTGCTTTGCTCTTACTTGTCCAAGAACAACTGGATTAACCGCCTCTAAATGTGATGGATTGTCGGTTAAACTTATATGAACCACATTCCCATCGAACTCTCTATTTGATGATGCACCTAAATGATATTTTACATCACCTTCAAAATCCTTTTTAGATGAAACACTTTTTCCAAAAAACTCGCTAAAAATTGCTTTAAATGGTTTACCCATTACATTAGCGAGTACATTTAAACGACCTCTATGTGGCATTCCCATTTTAATTTCTTTCGCACCCAAATTTCCACCTTTTTTTATAATTTGCTCTAAAGCTGGAACTAAGGACTCAGCACCATCTAAACCAAATCTTTTTGTGCCTACAAATTTTACATGAAGATACTTTTCGAAACCTTCAGCTTGTATGATTTTATTTAGAATAGCTCTCTTACCATTTTCCGTGAATTCAATATCTTTATTTGGGCCCTCAATTCTGTCTCTAATCCAAGCTTTTTCTTCAGGATCTCCCATGTGCATAAACTCATATCCAATTTTACTTGAGTAAGTTTTTTTAAGAATATTTAAAATTTCATTAAGTGATGCATATTGAAGACCAAGTACTCCATCTAAAAATATTTTTTTTGAATAGTCTTTTTTAGTAAAGCCATAAGTTTCAGGTTTCAGCTCTGGGTGTTCTTTTTTTTGTTGAAGTCCTAGAGGATCTAGATCTGCAATAAGATGCCCTCTTATTCTGTAAGCTCTGATTAACATAATAGCACGCACTGAATTTTTAGCAGTGTTTTCAGCGTCACTAATATTTACTTCTTGCTTATTTGAAATTTTAAGTTTTTTTTCTTTTACTTTTTTTATCTTGGACTCAAGAATTTTCTTTTTCGACCAGCTTGGGCCTTTTAAATTTTTGCTTATAATATCTTTGTCCTCATTTAATCCCTCAAAAAATAGCTTCCAATCCTCTGGGACAAGCTCTGGGCTCAATAAATATTTGGAATAATATTCTTCTATGAAAGAGGAGTTATTGCCTGCTAAAAAAGAGGTTTTTTTAAATATTTGATTATTTTTTGTCGAAGACATTCAAGCTTATTTTAACACAAATTTCAGAAAATCAACCATTAAGTTTTTCAAATAAAGTTTTACCAATATCCGCTGGAGATTTTGATATCGTTATACCTGCTGATTTCATTAATTCTATTTTTTCATGAGCTCCGCCCTTGCCTCCAGAGATTATCGCTCCTGCGTGTCCCATTCTTCTGCCTGGAGGAGCAGTCAAGCCTGCAACAAATCCAACTGTAGGTTTTTTTATTTTAGATTTTTTTAAAAATTCAGCTGCTTCTTCTTCAGCTGTGCCTCCAATCTCTCCTATCATTACTATAGACTGAGTCTCTTCATCTTTTAAAAAAAGTTCAAGACAATCTATAAAATTAGTCCCATTAATTGGGTCACCGCCTATTCCTATACAGGTGGATTGACCCATGCCATTTTTTGTAGTTTGTGCCACCGCCTCATAAGTAAGTGTTCCAGATCTTGATACAATACCCACAGAGCCCTTTTTGTGAATATTTCCTGGCATTATTCCAATTTTACACTCATCTGGAGTTATAATGCCTGGACAATTCGGACCTATTAACCTGCTCGAACTTTTTTTTAATTCACTTTTTACTTTGATCATGTCCATCACAGGTATTCCTTCAGTGATGCATACAATTAATTCAATTTTGGAATTTATTGCCTCTATAATTGCTGAAGCTGCAAACTTTGGGGGGACGTAAATCATGGTTGCGTTAGCTCTTGTTTTTTCTACTGCCTCTTGAACAGTGTTGAAAACAGGGAGGTTTAGATGCTTTTGCCCACCCTTTTTAGGAGTAACTCCTCCAACTAGTTTTGTTCCATATTTAAGCGATTGTTCAGAATGAAATGAACCGTGTTTACCAGTAAATCCCTGGCAAATTACTTTTGTTTCGCTATTAACTAAAATTGACATCTCTATTTTATTGCTTCCACAATTTTTTTTGCAGCATCATTCAAATCTACTGCGGACAAGATCCTGAGACCTGAATCATCTAATATTTTTTTTCCCTCTTCAAAATTTGTACCGGCAAGACGAACAACTAAGGGAACTTCGAGTTTAGTTTCCTTTGCGGCTTCTACTACTCCTTGCGCAAGAACATCACATCTCATAATGCCGCCAAAAATATTTATAAGAATTCCTTTAACATTTTCATCAGAAAGAATTAGTTTGAAGGCTGCTGAAACTTTTTCTTTTGAAGCGCCTCCACCCACATCTAGAAAATTTGCAGGCTCTTCACCATAAAGTTTAATTATATCCATTGTTGCCATTGCCAGGCCTGCACCATTTACCATACAGCCTATATTTCCATCAAGTTTAATGTAGGCTAAATCATTTTTACTTGCCTCGATCTCCGCTGGTTCTTCCTCATTCAAATCTCTTAAAGCTAAAATTTCTGGTCTTCTATAAATAGCATTATCGTCAAAATTTATTTTAGCATCTAGACAAATAATTTTATTTGTTTTGGTTAAAATAAGAGGATTGATCTCAATGAGACTTGCATCCTTTTGCTTTAAAATTTCATATAGAGAGTTTATTACAATATTTAATTCTTTCTCCTGGCTGTCACCTAATTGAAAAATTTTTGAGATTTGTTTAAGATCTTGCTTAGTAAGAGTGTCTTTTAGATCAACTTTAGTAGTAATAATTTTTTCTGGATTTTCTAATGCAACTTTTTCTATATCCATGCCTCCCTCGGTGCTGCATATAAATGCAATTTTGTCTGATGCTCTGTCCACAAGGCAAGAAAGATAAAATTCTTTTGATATTTCTGAAGCCTCCTCAATATATAATCTTTTAACTTTTTTCCCATCTTTACCAGTTTGATGAGTTATTAAAGTTTTTCCTAACATTTTTTTTGCCTCTTCTTTTAAACTTTGGATATCGCTCACTAATTTTACGCCACCAGCTTTACCCCTACCACCAGCATGAATTTGTGCTTTAACGACAAATTTATCACCTTTCAAAAATTTAATCTTTTTATCAAGATCTTTTAAATCAAATATTACTATACCGTTAGATACTGGGGCTCCGAATTCTTTAAGCAATTCCTTAGCCTGATGCTCGTGAATATTCATTTAAGTTTTACTCTTATTATGAAATCGAAATTAATATAAACAAAAGTACTAATAGCAACTATTTCCAAATATTTCTATACTTTATTCTAACAAAAATTTTTATAAATAAGAATTTTAGGTTATAAACTGAATTATGGCATATATTCACAAATTTTTTGTAAATTCTTATGACTACTTGTTTTTCTTAATTCTTTTTTTAATAGGGATTTATTTTTACAAGGATTTTGGATTTAATATTGATGAAAGCTTTCAACGAAAAAGTGGTTTATATTGGCTTAAATACGTTTCTGATTTCTTCCAAGCTAATGATTTTTCTATTCTTGTAGAAAAAAAACTAGAAACAGCTGATGACTTTACAATTCCTTGGTTTGGTGATTATGGGATTATATTTGATCTACCGGCTGCTTTTTTTGAAGTTTATTTAAATATAAATGATCCTCTTAAAATTTATGAATTTAGACATCTGCTAAACTATACTTATTTCATAATTGGAGTATTCTTTTTCTATAAATTAATTAAAAAAAGATTTAGTGGAAATTTTTTACCAGTCTTGGCATCATTGATGTTAGTTTTAACGCCAAGGGTATTTGGTGACAGCTTTCACAACAACAAGGACATAATTTTTTTAACCTTTTTTATAATATCGATATACTACTATTTCGAAAGTATAGATAAAAATTCATTAAAAAATATTTTATTTTTATCTTTGTTTTCAGCAATAGCAACATCAACCAGAATATTTGGTATAATTTTACCTTTAGGTATTTCTTTCATTTTTGTACTTTCATTAATAAGTAACAAAAGCGAATTTAAAAATACCAAATTTATTTTTCTTTATTTATTTTTTTTTTTATTATTTCTAATTTTGCACTGGCCTTTTCTTTGGGAAAATACCTTTAACAATCTTTATGATTTTTTAACGCATTACAAAAGCTCTTTCGGCCCTTCGATAGTATTTTTTAATGGAAATTTTTATAAACCTGATTTGGTTCCAAATTACTATTTGGCACTTTGGATTTTAATAACAACGCCTATTCAAAATTTAATTTTGTTTTTTCTTGGTCTTAGTGTTTTGTTCAGTAAAACTTTAAAGAAGTTAGATGAAATTAATTCTAAGAGAGATCGAAATGATTTTTGGCATAATAATTCGGAGAAAAAAGACTTTTTTATTCTTTTTATTTTTTTAATACTAATTTTTGTTGGATCTTTTTTCGAAATTAAATACTACAATAGTTGGAGATTTTTCTACTTTTTAAACTTTTTTATAGTTTATTTTTCAGTTTTATTTCTTGAATTTTATTTGAATGAAACTAAATTTAAAAAATCAATTAATTATTCGATTTCTATTTTCTTATTTCTAATGATAACATTAAATATTTTCAAAATTTTTCAATATCACCCATACCAGTCTCTCTATTTTAACTTATTAGCTTCCAAAGAGATGAAAAAAAAATTTGAAGTTGATTTTATGGGTTTATCCTCAATTAGTTTCTTAAGAAATTTGGCACTAGAAAATGAGAATAGTGATAAAGAAATCAAAGTGGGTGTAAAATCTTGGTATCCTATGTGGAGAACATATAGTTTATTGGATAAAAATACGAAAAAAAAAATAAAACTAATTCCTAACGATAAAATCTATGAAGCTGAAATTTTATATTCAAATAGGATTTATGATGTTAATATATTTAAAAGTAAAAAATATGACTTCGATAATAAATTTCGCAAAACAAGAGAGTTTAAAATAGACGAAATGATAATTTACGAAGTATTCGAGAGAAAAAAATGAAAATTTTTATTTATAAGTGTCTTATTGCATCTTTTATATTTCTCATCCTTTTTTATTTAACATTTGGAGTTATAAAAAGGCAATTATTAACCGAAATTGAAAATCTGAAGTCAAAGGAAAATATCGAACACGTAAAAGATAAAATCAGAACTGAAATAACGAAAGCTAATAAAAAAGATAAAATACTTAGTAACGATGATAAAAAAATTATTAATGAATTTTTAAATAAACTGCAAAGTGAGTTAAAATCTCAAAATTGATTTTACAAAGAGTCTATAGAGCAAATTATTTTAATTTGAGTTAAATATGTTGAGAGATTTTTTTTCTCTAAGCATTTTTCATCTATCAGATTTTTTAAATTTTTTTCTGAAATCGGTTTTATTAGGTAGATTTTTTTTATCTCTTTTGTTTTTATTTTTTGAATTACTAAATTTTTTAAAATCAACTGGAATTTACTATCTAATTTACTTGGGTAGTCTGTTCCGTCTCCAACAAACCATCTTGTGAAACTTTCATTATTTTTATTTAGAATTGAAGAAAAGAAAGAATAGTTTGTTAATAACATATATTTTTCTTTTTCGCTTAATAGATGCTTTTTGATTTTTAAAATTTCTAATACTTCTAATTTTGGATCTAATTTTTCTTGAGGAGTAATCCACTTTAATCCTCTAAGCTTATTATCTATTAATTTTGCATCAATAGATTTCGAGAAATCTACAGTTTGCATTTCATGAAATTTTCTATGATTGTTGTATCTATCGTGAAATTTAATAGTAACAAATAAAGTAAATAAAATTACTAAAATGAAATATATCCTTTTTCTATTCCATAATTCATTGCTTAAACATACAAGGATTGGGATTAAAAAAAATATAAACGTTTGGTTTCTTGTTAATAGTTGATAGAAAATTAAAATGATAGATAATAGAAAAAAACTAAATAGTGAAAAAAACTCTTCTTTTTTTAAAAACTTTATGCCTTCTTCCGAAAATTTTTTTACTAATAAAACCAATAAAGGAATAATTGATAAAAGCAAAAGTTTAAATTCATCTAAAACTCCAAAAAAATCAAACCTAAGATTAGTAAGTCTTGATTTACCAATTTCCTGAGAATAATAAATATATTGTGTTAAAAAATTATCTAAACTAATTCCTTCAGCCCTGAGAAAAATAAGAAAAATTAAAAGTGAAATTATACCCCCAGAGAAAAATGAAATTATCTTAATTGCTTTTCTTTCTATTAAAAAATCGATGAATAATAAAGATAAGATTAAAAGAGTAACATATGCTGCTGGGACAGGTTTAGATAAAAATGCTATTAAAAGTAAAAAAGGAATGAAAGAAAAATAATAGTATTTATTATTTTTTCTTATCCGCAAAAAAAATACGAGT
This sequence comes from uncultured Pelagibacteraceae bacterium, assembly GCA_902546795.1. Classification (GTDB taxonomy): domain Bacteria; phylum Pseudomonadota; class Alphaproteobacteria; order Pelagibacterales; family Pelagibacteraceae; genus Pelagilacustribacter. The sequence goes on along the minus strand of CACCLK010000001.1, from coordinate 11,438 downwards.
GCCAAAATGGAAATTAACGTGGAATGGTGGTCAACAAATGGAGTTCCACTTGAAGTATATCCAAGCACACATAAACAGATGCAAAAAAATATGTTTAAATTTTTTCTAACATTTAATCTTTCAAAGTAAAAATAAAAAGTAAGAACAAAAATTGAATTTAATAAAGAAGCATGAAGTACGTATATTTGCCAATTAACACCAAATAATTTAAATAATCCGGCTTGTAAATAATCTAAAAAAAAACCTGAAACGATCCAGTAATCTTCAACTGGATTATCACCTAGCAAAATTCTAAAACCAGTATCAAAATGACCAGTACTATCGTGCGGAAATATTCCACGATTTCCGTAAAATTGATTAATTATAATTGCAAAAAGAGCGATAAGTGCTGGAATTAAAAAGTTTATTTTAACTCTTTTTTGAATCACAGATTTGTATCAATTTTTTTTGCAGCTTTATAAAGCTCTTTTACAGCTTCAATTGATTTATGAAAATTCATTTTTTCATCTTTGTCTAATTTTAACTCTATAACTTTCTCGACTCCCTTGTTACCGATTATTACTGGCACACCTGCATAAAGATTTTTTACACCATATTCCCCGTTTAGGTATGCAGCACAAGGGAGCTGTTTTTTTTCATTTTTCAAGAAACTTTCTGCCATTTCAACACCTGCAGCGGCGGGTGCGTAAAATGCTGACCCTTTTTCCAAATACTTCACAATTTCGGCTCCACCCTTTTTTGTTCTATCTACAATCTTTAAAAGCTTTTCTTCTGAAATTTTTCCATCATTGATATAATCTTTTAGAGATTTACCATCAACTATTGTGTGATTTATCATGGCAACCATTGTATCCCCATGACCTCCGAGTACGAATGATTTAATCTTATTAACCGGCACATTTAACTCCTGAGATAAGAAATAAATGAATCTAGATGAGTCTAATATTCCAGCCATCCCGACAATTTTATTAGCTGGCAATCCAGAATATTTTTGTAGCGCCATTACAATTACGTCTAAAGGATTTGTGATACAGATTATAAAAGACTCTGGTGAATTTTCTTTAATACCTTTTGCTACCTCCTTTATAATTTTTAAATTAATTCCAAGTAGGTCGTCTCTTGTCATACCAGGTTTTCTAGGAACTCCAGCAGTTATTATAATTACATCGGAGTCTTTAATATCTTTATAATTATTAGTTCCAACCAAATTAGTACTAAATTTGCTTACTGGTGAAGATTGAGCAATATCTAATGCTTTTCCTTTTGCTAAACCTTCCGCGACGTCGAATAAGACAACATCGGCCAACCCTTTAAGTGCTATTAAATGTGCTAGTGTACCACCTATTTGACCTGCTCCTATTAATGAAATCTTTTTCTTCATAATTATTTCATTGTTGGCATTGTAAATTCTGGATCTGATCTTAATCCGGAAGGCCATCTCGATGTCACGGTTTTTAATTTTGTATAGAACCTTACTCCCTCTGGACCGTGCATGTGCTGGTCTCCGAATAATGATCTTTTCCAACCGCCAAAACTGTGGAAAGCGACTGGAACTGGAATAGGAATATTAATTCCAACCATTCCGATCTGAGCTTTAGATGAGAATGTTCTTCCGGTATCCCCGTCTCTAGTAAAAATACTTACACCGTTTCCATACTCATGATCATTTACCAACTGAAGAGCTTCATTAAAATTTTTAACTCTAATTACTGATAAAACAGGTCCAAAAATTTCTTCCTTATATATTCTCATGTCTTTTTTTACTTGGTCAAACAGACAGCCTCCCATATAAAATCCGTTTTCATAACCCTGTAAGCTTAGTTTTCTTCCATCTACAACGAGTTTGGCTCCCTCTTTAACTCCAAGATCTACATATCCTTTTACTTTATTCAAATGTTCTTTTGTTACCAAGGGGCCCATCTCAGAATTTTTATCCATGCCAGGTCCAACTTTTAAATTTTCAACTTTTTTTGCTAGACTATTGACTAACTTATCTCCAATATTCCCTACAGCAACTGCTACAGATTGAGCCATACATCTCTCACCAGCTGAACCATAGGCTGCTCCCATTAAACCATTAACGGCTTGATCTAGATCACAATCAGGCATTACAACACAATGATTTTTTGCACCGCCTAGAGCCTGGACTCTTTTTTCATTTTTTGCACAATTTTCATAAATATATTTTGCTATTGGCGTTGATCCTACAAAGCTTACGGCGCTAATATCTTTATTTTTAATGATTGCATCCACGGCTTCTTTATCGCCGTTGACTACATTTAAAACTCCATCGGGTAAACCAGCCTCAGAAAACAATTCAGCAAGTCTGATTGAACAAGAGGGATCTTTTTCTGAAGGTTTTAAAATAAAAGTATTTCCACAAGCAATCGCCATTGGAAACATCCACATAGGTACCATAGCTGGGAAATTAAAAGGTGTTATGCCTGCGCAAACGCCTAAAGGTTGTCTTAATGACCAACTATCAACATTTGTTCCAACATTTTCAGTATACTCACCTTTTAACATTTGAGGTATGCCGCAAGCAAATTCAACCACCTCCAGGCCTCTTGTGAGCGAGCCTCTAGCATCCTCAAAAACTTTTCCATGTTCAGCAACAATTGATTTTGTTAGTTCGTCAGAATACTTTTCAATTAGCTCTTTAAATTTAAATAAAATTCTTGCCCTGTAAAGTGGGGTCTTGTTAGACCACTCATGGAAAGCTTTTTTTGCAACTTTAACGGTTTCATCAAGATCGGTACCCGTAGCGAGCTTTACTTCTGCACTTTGTTCACCCGTTGCAGGGTTGAAAACTTTACCAGTTCTTTTTGACTTACCTGCAAATTTTTTTCCATTCACATAATGTTCAATAAGGTTCATGGTATTTATTGAATAAATAAGCTTTTAGCTTGTTGCAAGCATTTTTTTTATAGATGCTATAGCTTTTGCAGGATTTAGTCCTTTTGGACAAGAATTAGTACAATTCATAATAGTATGGCATCTATATAATTTTAATTCGTCAGCAACTTTTTTTAACCTTTCATTTTTTTCCTCGTCTCTGCTATCATTGATCCATCTGTAAGCTTGAAGAAGAACTGCTGGTCCCAAATATTTGTCTCCATTCCACCAATAGCTTGGGCAAGAAGTTGAGCAACACGCACAAAGTATGCATTCGTAGTAACCGTCTAATTTTGATCTATCTTTTTGTGATTGAATTATTTCCTCTTTCTCTTTACTAGTTTTTGAAGTTTTTAACCAAGGTTGGATTGACTCGTACTGTTTATATAAATTGCTTAAGTCACCAATTAAATCTTTCACTACTCTTAGGTGTGGTAAAGGATAAATATTTAAATCTCCCTTAATATCTGAATGAGATTTTATACAAGATAAAGTGTTGACACCGTCAACATTCATTGCACACGATCCACATACTCCATGCGCGCATGATCTTCTAAAGGTTAAAGAAGGGTCTAATTCATTTTTAATTTTAAAAAGTATATCTAAAACTTTAGGACCACAGTTGCTCATGTCGACTTCAAAGGTGTCTATTCTTGGATTTTTATCGTCCTCAGGATTCCACCTGTAAACGTTAACTTTTTTAATATTTTTTGAACCAGTTTTATCCTGATAATAGTCCCCTTTAATTATTTTTGAATTAGAAGGGAGACTGAACTCAGCCATTAATACACTCTTTCTTTTGGTGGAAAGTATTGAACATCATTAGTTAGAGTGCTTGAGTGAACATCTCTGTACTTAATATTAACTTTTCTTCCATCTTGCCAGGCTAAAGTGTGTTTCATATAATTTTTGTCATCCCTTTTGGCGAAGTCTTCTCTAGCATGAGCGCCTCTACTTTCTTTTCTGTGATATGCGCTATCCATTGTTGTCATTGCCTGTCTTATAAGATTATCAAATTCCAAGGTTTCCACGAGATCGGTATTGAATAACAAAGACTGATCTTTAACAGACAAATCAGACATACCTTCATAAGATTTTCTAATCTGTTCTACGCCCTCTTTTAATGTTTTTTCAGTTCTAAAAACTGCACATTTGCTCTGCATTGTTTTCTGCATAGATAGTCTTAATTCTGATGTTTTTGTTTGTCCTTTGGAGCTTCTTATTTTATCAAACCGATCTAAACATTTATCAGTTTCTGTTTGGGAAACTTCCTCATGTGGCATTCCAGGTTTAACAAGCTCGGACGCCCTTTTTGCTGCAGCTTTGCCAAAAACAACAAGATCGATGAGGGAATTCGAACCTAATCTGTTTGCCCCATGAACTGATACGCAGGCCGCTTCACCAATCGCCATCAAGCCTTTAACAGTTTTTTCAGAACCGTTTAAAGTTAAAACTTCTGCTTTGTAATTAGTTGGTATTCCACCCATGTTGTAATGAACTGTTGGAACAACAGGTATAGGTTCTTTTGTTACATCGACACCTGAGAAAGTTTTGGCCGATTCTGCTATACCCGGTAACTTTTCATCAATAATTTTTGAGTCTATATGATCAAGATGTAAATGTACGTGGTCTTTCTCTTTTCCAACTCCCCTGCCTTCATTTATTTCTATTGCGATAGACCTGCTAACAACATCCCTTGATGCTAAATCTTTTGCACTTGGAGCATATCTTTCCATAAATCTTTCACCTTCTGAGTTAAGTAGATATCCTCCTTCTCCTCTAACTCCCTCTGAGATTAAACAGCCTACGCCATAGATGCCCGTTGGGTGAAACTGAACAAATTCCATATCTTGTAATGGTAAACCAGCTCTTAAAATCATTGCATTACCGTCACCAGTGCAAGTGTGTGCAGATGTTGCAGAGTAATAAATCTTTCCATATCCGCCTGTAGCAATAATTGTAATGTGAGATCGAAATCTGTGAATTGTTCCATCATTTAAATTCCACGCTATAACTCCTTTACACTCTCCATTTTTCATTATTAAATCTAATGCAAAATACTCAATAAAAAATTCAGTTTTATGTTTTAAAGCTTGACCATAAAGAGTATGTAAAATTGCATGACCAGTTCTATCAGCGGCTGCACAAGTTCTTTGTGCTGTGCCATTACCATAGTTTTTTGTCATACCCCCAAAGGGTCTTTGATAAATTTTGCCGTCTTCAGTTCTACTGAAAGGGACACCATATCTTTCGAGTTCTAAAACAGCTTGAGGGGCTTCTTTACATAAATATTCAATTGCATCCTGGTCACCTAACCAGTCTGATCCTTTTACAGTGTCATACATGTGCCATCTCCAGTCATCTTCGCCCATGTTGCCTAGAGCAGCCGAAATTCCGCCTTGAGCTGCAGAAGTATGACTTCTTGTTGGAAACACTTTTGAAATACATGCTGTTTTCAATCCTTCTTCAGATAAACCCACAGCTGCCCTAAGACCTGAACCGCCGGCCCCAAGAACTACAACATCATACTCATGATCAATTATTTTATAAGTTTTCATTTTATAAGTTATGTATACTAAAAATTGTTATTAGTGGAAACGTTATAGCAAAAAAATACAGCAACTTGTTTGCGACATTTTTGATTTTGTTATTGCTTAAATAGTCCTCAAATATCTCGCTTATAGTAAGAGAGAAAAAAAAGAAGAAAATCACTAAAAATACAGATAAAACTAGTTTAGAAGGTTGAGAGGTTAAAAATTGCAATAGCTCAATTTGATCTTTTTTAAGAATTGAGACAAAATTTAACAAAAACCAAATCATTAAAGGTATTAATACGGCTGAGCTAATTTTTGTAAAAAGCCATTTTTTTGTTGATACATGCATCATAGAAAAAAACCACCAAGTTTATATATTATTACTGCAAGAACAAATGATCCTATCAAAACTGCAAATCCTGATATTTTTGAAATTTTTACATCAAAACCATAACCTAGGTCCCAGACAAGATGCCTTATTTCGTTCAATACAAAAAAACTAAAAGTCCAGCAAACAGATAAGATGATAAAATTACCAAAAAAAGAAGCGAACACTTCTTTTCCTAAAACTAAAAAATCTTGATTTAAAAAAATTAGTATCAACCATGAACAAAATAAAATCATTAATAAAAAATTTACTACTCCAACTATCCTGTGAGTAATGGATAATAAAGATGATATCTGCCATCGATAGACTTGAAGGTGGGGTGTGAGTGGATTCTTATTATAATTCATAACTTATTTTACTAATTCCTCAGCGATTTGAACAGTATTTAAAGCTGCACCTTTTAATAAATTGTCTGAAACAATCCAAATATTTATAGCTTTTTCATTAGAATGATCTTTTCTTATTCTAGAAATAAAAGTTTTATGATCTCCGCTGGCTTCAACTGGCGTAATGTATTCACCGTCTTGATGTCCATCTATTACCTTGCAGCCTGGTGCATTTTCCAGAGTTTTTCTTAAATCCTCAAGGTCAAAACGCTGTTCAAATTCAATATTTACTGACTCCGAGTGGGAGTTTAATACGGGAACACGTACGCAGGTAGCTGAAATTTTTATATCACTATCAAGAATTTTTTTTGTTTCATTCTCCATCTTGAGTTCCTCTTTAGTATAACCATCGATATCAAAATCATCAATTTGTGGGATAAGATTAAATGCTATTTGTTTAGAAAAATTTTGCGATAAAACTTTTTTTTCAGCTAGAACATTCTTGGTTTGATCTAATAGTTCATCCATTGCTGCTTTACCTGCGCCTGAGACAGCTTGATAAGTTGAAACGATAACTCTCTTAATTTTATATTTTTCATGTAACGGTTTTAGAGCTAAAACCATTTGAATCGTTGAACAATTAGGATTTGCGATAACATTTCTATGTTTTTTTAATTGTTCTGGATTTACTTCAGCAACCACAAGTGGAATTTCTTTTTCCATCCTAAAGTACCTTGAATTATCAATAACAATTGTTTTTTTACTTGCTTTTGGAACCCATTGTTTTGCAATGAGACTTCCTGCAGCAAAAAAAGTAATCTCTGCTTTTGAAAAATCATAATTTTCTAAATCTAAGACCTCTAATTCTTTTTTTTTAAACTTGATTTTGACTCCTGCGCTTTTTTTGGATGCAACTAAAAACAACTCATCAATTTGTATTTTAGATTTTTCCAATACTTCTATTGTTTTTCTTCCAACATTTCCTGTTGCGCCTATAATAGCTAAGTTCATATTTATAATTTATTTTAGTTTCGAGATTATTGCATCACCCATTTGAGAGGTTGTAACCTCTTTAGTTCCTTTAGATACTATATCTTTAGTTCTTAATCCATCGTCAAGAACTTGTTGAACTGCGTTATCAAGAGCGTCTGCTTCTTTATCCATGTCCAGAGAGTATCTAAGAGCCATTGAAAAACTCAATATAGTCGCAATTGGATTAGATATATTTTTTCCAGCAATATCTGGTGCTGAGCCGTGACAAGGTTCAAACAGAGAGCGAATTTTTCCGTTTTTGTCTTTTGCTCCTAAGGATGCAGAAGGTAAAAGACCTAGAGAACCAGTAAGCATTGCAGCCTCATCTGATAACATATCTCCAAATAAATTATCAGCTAAAATTACATCGAATTGCTTAGGATTTCTTAGAAGTTGCATTGCAGCATTATCAGCAAGCATGTGCTCTAAATTGACTTTGCCAAACTCTTTATCTTTTAAGTTTTGAACCTCTTCTCTCCATAAAACCCCGGCTTCCATCACGTTTGATTTCTCACAAGATGTAACTTTATTTTTTCTTTTTTTCGCTAATTCAAAGGCTACTCTTGCTATTCTATGAATTTCACTGGATGTGTAGGTGTGCGTATTTATTCCTTTTCTCTCGTTGTTTTTATAAGGCTCGATACCTCTTGGCTCTCCAAAATAAATTCCTCCTGTTAATTCTCTAACTATCATAATATCTAAACCAGATACGATTTCAGGTTTAAGTGTAGAAGCCTCTACAAGTTGTTTAAAGCAAATTGCTGGTCTAAGATTTGCAAAAAGCTTTAATTCTTTTCGAAGTTTCAATAATGCTCTTTCTGGTTTTTTTGAAAATTCTAAATTATCCCACTTTGGGCCACCGCAAGCGCCCAGTATAACTGCATCACATTCTAATGATTTGTAAAATACCTCGTCTGTAATTGGAGTTTTGTTTTTGTCTATTGAAGCACCACCAATCAACTCTTGTTCTACTTTAAAATCTAACGATTTTTTTGAATTAAGCCAATTAATAATTTTTTTAACTTCACCAACAACTTCTGGGCCAACACCATCACCAGGCAACAATAATATTTTTCTACTTCTCACTTTTTATTAAATCCAAGGTTTATCTTGTTTTAGTTTTATTTCAAAATTTTTAATCTGATCGATTTTTTTGAAAGATAAATCAATATCATCAAGTCCTTCTAATAAACATTTTTTTTGAAAGCTATCAATTTTAAATTGGAATTTTTTATTACCACAATTTATTTTCTGGTTAATTAAGTCCACTTCTATCTCTTTCTTTGTTTCGAAATACATTACAAGTTCATTAATAATTTTCTCTTCAATCTTAATGGGCAAAATTCCGTTTTTAAAACAATTGTTGTAAAATATATCTGCAAAGCTGGAGCTTATAATACATTTAATTCCAAAATCCGATAGAGCCCACGGAGCATGCTCTCTTGAAGATCCACAGCCGAAGTTTTTACCAGCTATAAGGATTTTTGATTTATCGTAAGGAGTTTTGTTTAATATAAAGTCCTTTATCATCTTGCCTTGTTCATCGTAACGCATTTCATAAAATAAACTTTTGCCTAAACCAGTTCTTTTGATAGTTTTTAAAAACTGTTTTGGGATTATCATATCTGTATCAATGTTTTGTAACGACAAATATGCAGGAATTGATTTAAGATTTTTAAATTTTTTCATTTCTATATCTTTCTTACATCTGAAAGATGTCCTGTGATAGCCGCCGCTATTGCCATTCCTGGGCTTACTAGGTGAGTTCTACCACCTCTTCCCTGTCTTCCCTCGAAATTTCTGTTGGAAGTAGACGCACATCTTTCTCTGGGTTTAAGTTGATCCGGGTTCATTCCTAAACACATTGAGCAACCAGGTTCTCTCCATTCAAATCCCGCCTCTTTAAATATTTGATCCAGACCCTCTTTTTCTGCTTGTTCTTTAACTAAGCCAGAACCAGGCACTACCATTGCACTAACATTCTTTGCAATTTTTTTTCCTTTTAAAAGATCAGCTGCTAGTCTCAAATCTTCAATTCTGCCATTAGTGCAGCTTCCGATGAAAATCTTGTCTATTTTTATTTCAGATATTTTGGTATTCGCTTTAAGACCCATATAATCTAGCGATCTTTTCATAGCCATTTTTCTATCTTCATTCTTTTCCCTTTCTGGATCAGGGACTGTGCCATTTATAGGAGAAACATCTTGCGGTGAAGTCCCCCAAGTAACTAACGGCTCTATATCTTTTCCTTCTAAATTTATTTCTTTATCAAACATACAATCATTATCTGAAAATAATGTTTTCCAAAATTTTAAAGCTTTCGTCCAATTTTCATCTTTTGGTGACATATTTTTCCCTTTTAGATATTCAAAAGTTTTTTCATCTGGGGCAATTAGGCCAGCACGTGCACCAGCCTCTATTGTCATATTGCAAACAGTCATTCGTTCTTCCATACTTAAACTTTTAATCACTTCACCAGCGTACTCTATTACATAACCAGTCCCACCTGCTGTTCCAATAGTTCCTATGATTTTTAAAATTACATCTTTTGCTGTTACACCTTTTGGTAAACTTCCATTTACATTTATTCTTAAGTTTTTTGATTTTTTTTGAATTAATGTTTGTGTAGCCAAAACGTGTTCCACCTCGGATGTTCCAATTCCAAAAGCTAGTGCCCCGAAAGCGCCGTGGGTAGCTGTATGACTATCGCCACAAACTATTATCGTTCCGGGTTGAGTGAAGCCTTGCTCAGGTCCTATAATATGAACTATGCCTTGTCTTTTGTCATTCACATCAAAAAGATTAACACCAAATTCTCTACAGTTTTGCCTTAGTGTTTCTACTTGGATTTTTGAATCTTCATCATCTATCCCTTTTGATCTATCTGTAGTTGGAACGTTGTGATCAGGGACTGCGAGTGTTAGTTCGGGTCTTCTTACTTTTCTTTTCTGTAATCTTAAGCCCTCAAACGCCTGCGGGCTAGTAACTTCATGTACTAAATGTCTATCGACATACAAGAGACAAGTTCCATCCTCTTGTTTATCAATTAAATGGTGATCCCAAATTTTATCGTATAAAGTTTTTGGCATTATAAAAAAAATTATTTTTTGTCTTTAATATCTTTTTGATTTTCAGTTTTTAAATCTTTATTCGAAGTTGTCTTTTCCAGGTTTTCTTTTTGCGACTCAGCAACTGAAGATGTTTTCTTCTCTACTTGCTCAGATGACACATCTATTCCAATTTTTTTTCTTATCCTCTCGGCAATTCTTGCTGACTTACCTTTTCTATCTCTTAAATAATAAAGTTTAGCTCTTCTAACTTTACCAGATCTTATAACTTTTATTGTGTCTAGGTTAGGGCTATACAATGCGAATGTTCTTTCCACACCTTCACCAAAAGAAATTTTTCTTACAGTAAAAGATGAATTTATGTCTCTATTTTTTTTTGCAATACAAACCCCTTCGAAGTATTGAATTCTCTCTTTTTTACCTTCAATAATTTTTACACCAACTTTAATAGTATCTCCTGGAGAAAAATCGGATATTTTCTTACTAGAGATAATTTTCTTTACAGCAGCTTTATTTATGTCTTCAATGTTTTTCATTTTTATATTTTTTCCAAAGATCTGGTCTCTGGCGACGTGTTATAGCCTCAGATTGAGATAAACGCCAGTGCTTAATTTTAGCATGATCACCGGATAAAAGAACCTCTGGTGGCCTTTTTTCCTCCCAATTTTGAGGCTTGGTGTACTGTGGGTACTCTAATAATCCATTCTCAAAACTCTCCTCTTTTGAAGATTTTTCATTTCCAAGAACACCTGGTAATAAACGGATCACTGCATCTAGTAAAACAATTGCTGCACTTTCACCTCCAGATAAAATGAAATCACCAATACTAAGCTCCTCAATATTTCTTGTTTCCAAAACTCTCTGATCAATTCCCTCAAAGTGACCACAAATAATATTTATCTTTTTTTCCTTTGCTAGGTTTTTTACAATTTTTTGATTTAAAACCTTTCCTCTTGGTGATAAATAAAATTTTTTATCGTCTTTACCCAAGTTGCTATCAAGCGCTTTAGCCAAAATATCAGGCCTCATTAACATTCCCGACCCTCCTCCAAATGGGGTGTCGTCGACTGTTTTATGTTTATCATCAGCGTAATCCCTTATATTTAATATTTCTAGTTTCCAAATTTTTTTATCTAATGCTTTTTTGTATAAACCAGAATTTAAAAGACCACTAAAAACCTCAGGGTAAAGTGTA